>CAYLIK010000014.1:5147-32942 GCA_964383565.1 uncultured Sphingomonadaceae bacterium | reverse complement strand
AGCCGCGCTTGCTGTATCGGAGCGACCAGGGCGCGGGCGGAGCTATTTCTTGCGATCCCGTGAAGGCAAGACGTTCGCCGGCACATTCTACCGCGCTGCGCCCGGCGAACATGAGCCCGTACCGGGCGAAGGGGATGTGGAGGAATTCCTCGCGATACTTGACCGCGCCATGCCGGGTTTTGGCCTTGCCCAAGCGAAGGTGCTGAAGGTGATGCCGGGGCTGTTGCCGGACACCGACGGTAGCGGTGAAAACCTGTCGTCGCGCGATGTCGTCACACTTGATCAGCCGAAGGGATTCCATACGGTCCTTGGCGGAAAGCTGACCACCGCACCTCTCCTGAGCTTCGACGTGATCGAACGGCTCTGGCCTCGGAACGCGACCATGAAGCGCGCGGCATGACCCAACTCGCAATCGACTCCCACGTTCATCTCCACAACATCGCCGGTGCCATGGATGCGCTGCGCATCGCCCGCGACAGGCTCTCTCGCGACGACCGCACCGGCGTGGTGATGCTGGCAGAGCGCCAGGGGTTCGACATCTTCAACGCGCTGCGCGACAATCTGGTGGCGACCAATGAACCCGAATCCTTCTGGCTCGATGAAGAACACACGCTCCTGATCCTGGCGGGAAGCCAGATCATAAGCGCGGAAAAGCTCGAGATTCTAGCGCTGGCCACGCGCGCACGCCTGCCCGACGGCCTGCCAGCCGACCAGGTCATCGCCGAGATGACGGCTGCGGATGCAATTGTGGTGCTGCCGTGGGGTGTGGGCAAGTGGCTCGGCAAACGCGGCGCGCTGGTCGACCGACTGATCGCCACCGCCCAGCCAGGCATGCTTCTACTTGGCGACAATGGCGGCCGGCCGGGCTTTTGGCCGGTGCGTCAATTCAAGTCGGGTCTTTCCGTCCTGTCCGGGTCCGATCCCCTTCCCTTGCCGGGCTGGCCGGGGGGCGTCGCCAAACTTGCGTCACTGATCGATGTCGACCTTTCCGCCGATACACCCGCAGCCTCGCTCAAGCGGGCGTTGCGCGATCCGGCGGCATCGATCGGGCGGATGGGCCGGCTCGCCAGCCCGTTCCGCTTCATCATGGATCAAACACGTCTGCGGCTGCATGGCGGACGCACTGTTCCATGAAGATCCTATTTCTCGCGCCGCACCCGTTCTTCGCCGAGCGCGGCACACCGATCGCGGTGCGGCTGGCGATCGAGGCGTTATCTCGACAGGGCCATAGCATCGATCTGCTGACCTATCATGAGGGCCAGGACATCGAGGTGCCGGGCGTGCGCCTGTTGCGCATCTCCCGTCCGCCGGGCGCGCGCAACGTCCCCATCGGTTTTTCTATCAAGAAACTGATCTGCGATGCCTGGCTAGCCGTCGCCGCCTATCGGCTGATTTTTCGCAACCGTTATGACGTTGTGCATGGTGTCGAGGAATCGGTTTTCATCGCGCTCGCCGTTCGTCCCTTCCGCAAGTTCAGGCTGGTGTACGACATGGACTCGCTGATGTCGGATCAGATCGCCGAGAAATGGCCGAAGGCGGGCTTGCTGCTGCCGATCCTCTACTGGTTCGAAAAGCTCGCCATGCGTCATGCCGATCTCGTACTGCCCGTCTGCGAGGCAATTGCGGTCCGCGCCCGCGAGGCGACCGCGCCGGCTAAGGTTCATCTGCTTCCCGACGTGGCGTTCGCCGCATCGGAGACATCGAACGGCGTCGAAGATCTTCGCGCTCATTGCAGTTTCCCTGCCCCGCTCGCGCTCTATGTCGGCAATCTTGAGCATTATCAGGGCGTGGGCTTGTTGCTCGATGCCATGGAAAAGCTGCCGGACGCCGGGCGCTGTAATTTGGTCGTGATCGGGGGCACGCCCACCATGGTTGAAGACCATCGACGGATGGCGGTCGAAAAGGGACTCGATGGCAATGTCCGCTTCCTCGGCCATCGCCCCATCGACAATCTCGGTAACTATCTGCGCCAGGCCGATATCCTGTGCTCACCCCGCCTCAAGGGGGTCAACACGCCAATGAAAATCTATTCCTATATGGCGGCGGGCAAGGCTATCCTCGCTACAGACATCGCGAGCCATACCCAGGTGCTCGACGAGAGCTGCGCCATGCTGGTCGCGCCCGACGCGCAAGCCATGGCCGACGGGCTGGGTCGCCTGATCGGTGATATCGCCTTACGCAACCGCCTCGGCGCAGCCTCTGCCAAGCGGGCCGGTGACGAATATGGACTTGCCGCGTTCGAAGGCCGACTCACCCGCGCTTACGCGACCCTCGCCGCGTAAGGGTCAATCCGCGTCGATCATCGATCGGATGCGGTCGCACTGCGTCGATTTCTCGGCTACCCGGTCCCACACATAACCGCGCATCCGCAATGCTGACGGAAGATTGACGGGTGTCATGACACGCTTGATGACGGCGGCCGCATCGTCCGGCACACCGGCTGGTCCCCAGCGCGCATCAGACACGATGATCGAGCCGCGCGGATAGCATTTGACCACGAGAGCAAGAGACTGGCCGGTGCTGATATCCAGCTTGCCCGTGCGCTTGTCGTATGAAAACTCCTTCGAACCGGCGTCGCTGAGTTCGGTCTTGTTGAGCATCAGGTCATAATCCTGAAGATAATAGAGGGTCCGCACGGAATCAGTCGAGATGAACAGGCGATCCTTCTGCAGTTGTCGCAGCTGCGCCAGATGCGGCGCCCAATCGACCTCTTCGCGCATCGATCCATAATCAATCGGCTGCGCAACGCTCCCGGTCCTTACCCAGCGCAGCGCACCCGTCACTGTCAGACGGTAATCAGTGGCGATGAAGAAGGCCGGCGCCAAAATAGCCAGCAGGCCGAGAGCGACCAGCACCGGCGTACTCCGCCCTGCCCATGGTGAGATCAGGCGCGCACAATAGCGCACAACCGGGGGTCCGATGACCGCGACAGCACAGCCCCAGATCACAAAGATAAACGGGAAGAGATAATAGACGTAGCGAAGCGCCTTCATGCCTGCGACCGAATGCAGACCGATGCAGACCACCACGATGGTGACGCAGAAGAACGTCAGATCCCGATAGCGGCGCCAAGCGATGATCGCGGCGATCGGCAGCAGGTAGAAGAGCAAGCTGTGCCAGTGGCCCAGCAAGTCGACATAGAAGAGGAAATCGTTGCGGTTCTCCTGCGACCAGGCTGCGGCATCGCGCAGTTCGCGCCACATGTCCCATAACCGGTGCCGTTCCACCCAGAACACCGCAAGGCCCAACATGATCGCAGCCGCCGCCAGGGCCGTCCACATCCGGGACCGGATGACGAAAGCCAGCTGCCCCGTGAACAGCAGATAGAGGCCGGTCCAAACAGCAAGACCCACCATCATGAGAAATGTGATCGCTTGGAAATGGATCGACAGCAGCAGAGTGAGCAACGCCGCTATCCCCAGCAGAACCATCCTGCGGATGCCGAGCGTCGTAAGCTGCGTCACCAACGCGTAGACGGTGATCGCGAGCAGGAAGGACGTCAACGCATGCCACGTGTAGAAACGGGCAAACTGTGAAATCGTGATGCTGGTATAGCTGAAGCACAGCAACAGGCCGGCGATCCAGGCGGCCAGCGGTTCGGATTGTCGGCGAGACCATAAGGCTGTGGCGATCACTAGCAATATGCCGGCCACAGCGGCCACAGCACGGCCTGCGGCGGGCGTCGGACCGAACAGTTGGAAGAACCAGCCGGTCATCATCGAATAGAACCGCGCGCGCGTGTAAACGCCATCGCCCATCGCCAGCGTGCCATGGTCGGCCCAGGAGCGTCCAGCGAGAAGGTGATAGATCTCGTCCGTCCGCAAGGCCGAATCGCCGATGCCAACGAACCTGACCGCGATCGCCATAAGCAGGAGCGTCGTCGCCAGGACGAAAGGCGATGAGAACAGTTTTACATACCGATCCGACAACTTTGCCCCCGTTGCTTTGCCTGGCAATAGGCAGCCAATCAGACTGACACGCCAATCATCAGAAAATGAAGAATTTTCTTACCAGCACCAAAAATATGATGATGATCGTGAACCATGCCAGCAGGCTGATGGTGCGTTCCTGATCCGTCATTGCACGATCCTTTTCCGCACGAGAAAACCTCTGATAGTCATGCCGCTCGTGCGCCCCGCAGACCAGCTAACTGGCGCGCCGCCGCCGTGCCAATCAGCATGGGTCGATCAATGGGCGCCATTGCCGACATCATCTCCATGGCGAACCGCCGGTTCAGGGCGAGCCCCTCCGACGGATCGTCGCCGATCGTCGAGATGCGCACCAGCACGCCGTCGGGAATCACGCCGGCGAACTGGTCCTCCAGTTTTGCGATCCGTTGCTCCCGCCCGTCCGTCGGCAGGTGTTCGCCAATACGCGTCCAATAAAGAACCTGCTCGATCCGCTGCGGGGCCGATGCCGTAAGCGCCCGGCCGGGAATCTCGACCTGGGGAGCCAGCGCGATCAAGGCCTTGGCGCTATGGTCTATCCGGAAGCCAAAGGCGGGATAGCAAACTTCGGGCCGATGGAGCTGAAGCAGATCATTCTGCGTGTCGCCATACGCGATCAGCAGCATGACCATCGCACCAGAATCATTTACATAGAGGCGCCCAACGGTCTGACTGTAAACCTTGGCGGCTAGGCTGTCGTCATCATCCGGCGTGATGAGGGCGTCGCTGGGCTGATCGACCCAACCGCCGAACGCGCTGGGAATCGCCTTGTCCAGCTTGTTGGGGCCGGCAAGGAACAGCCGCCGTCGCGGCGTCAAGACGGTGGCGGATCCTGCGGCAGCCATGCAGGCCAAACCCATTATCGCATGGCGACGGTTTATCATGATCGCGCGCGTCTCGCGACGCCACGGACCAACCCGAACAAGCTGTCGAGCCCGAAAATGCCGAGCAGTGCGATTACGAACATCAACATGCCTGCCGAATTGTGCAGAAAACCCTGGGCAGCCGCCTCCCCGAAATAATGGGTGATAAGGACGAGTACGATCACCCGGACGAGGTTCGCGAAAATCGCGATCGGGATGATCCAAAGCACGAGGAACAGCGCATACTGCCAGCTCGCATTATGGCGGAGGTAAATGTAGAACAGGCTGATCGCGGTCAGGCTGAACAGTGAATTCAGCCCGGCGCACGCATCTTTCACCAGAAGCTGATATTGGTCGACGTACAGCACGACCCCCTGGCGGACGATCGCATATCCGGCCGAAGCAAGCAGCGTTTCAGCGCTATAAGATACGAATTCCTTCAGCGGCGCGGTGATCTGGTCGACGAACCAGCCCGGCATCGGCACCAGAAAGAGCAGGTAGAGGATCGGAAACCACAGAGACTGGAGTACGTGAAGGCCTACGAAGCTGTAAGCGATTGCCAAGGCCGCCAGGATCAGAGCGAAGGTTTCCACGCTGAGGAAATCGAATGCCCTGCTTAAAGCGTAGAGCAGCAACGCGCCCAACAAACCGGCGAAGGCGAATGTGGGCGAGCCAGGTGTGGCATGTGCCAAGATATCGCCCCACCGGCGCCAGATCAGCCATAATCCCGTCGCAAGCACAATCGGTCCGTGGACGCCCTGATCCTTGGTCCAGGCTTCCGAGGCGAGCGACAAAATAGTTGGTATTGCCATCGACAAGAAGCCGATGGCGAGGATGAGAACCGAACTACGCGGCTGAACGATCGACCGCGATGCGAGCGCCGCCGGCATCAGAAATCATTAAGCACAGTCCCAACGACCACCGAGCGATCCGCGCCCAGGAGCTGCGAAAGAGTCCGCACATCGTTGAAGAAGGTTTTGTGCTTGCGGCCGACGATCAGGCTATAGCCCGCGACATTGGCGACGCGCTGCGCATCGGTGCAGCTGTTGGTCGGCGTGGTGTCGAAGATCGTCAGATCGAATTCGCGCAGCAAACGGTCCACCAGGTGCGGGAAGCGTCCGCCGGACAGCAATTCCTGCGGATTGGTTGGAACTGCGCCCGCCGGAATGATCGCGAGATCGGGCAGCACGCTTTCGATGATGATATCGTCGATTTCCTTAGCGGAATCCGACAGATATTCGGAAAGACCGCCACGGCGGGGCTTGAGGCCGAACTCGTCCGCCACGCCCGGGTCGCGCAGGTTCGCGTCCACCAGAACGGTCGAAAGCCCGATCTGCGAGATCGCCACCGCGAGATTGCAGGCGATGAAGGTGCACCCCGTTTCGGCCGCCGGCGTGCAGATCGCAATAGACCGCCGTCCCTCCTGAACATGCTGGGCGACGAAACGGGTACGCAGGGCGCGGATGCTCTCGGCCTCGATGCTGTTCGGATCGCTCAACACGAGCGGCAGCCGGGTCGGCTTTTCGCCCTCACCACGCACCACACGGAAATCCGCAGCTGTCGCGGACGAGGCCACGGACGGGTCAGTGCTCATATGAGAATGCTCGACATTCATCCGTAAATCTCCGCCTCGCGCCGTCTTTTCTTGCGATCAAGAAACCGGATAACCTTACTCGTAACCGAATCCGGTTTACGGCTAACGCCGACGATGGCGAATGTCGGCACGCCCGACGCATAGCTCAGATCGTCGGCGCTGCGTACACGGCGCGCGAGCAATTCAGTGAGCAATGCGAGCAGGACGCCAAGCCCCAGACCGACCGCAATTGCGCCGCCCATGATGATGGGTACATTCGGGAAGGACGGCTCGCCCGGCACGACCGCATCGGCAAGCGGCATGATACCAGTGTCGTCGACATTGGACTGGAGTCTGAAATTGGCGACGCTTTGCGTGGCTTTCAGATACTGGTCCTTCCGCAGATCGATTTCACCCTGGAGCTGACGAAGCTTGTCGAGCTTTTCGCTCTGGCCAAGCACCTTCGCCTTCTGCCGTTCGAACGCCGCATCGATAGCCCCGATACTTGTGCCCCCCGTCGTGGTGACGGGCGCTGCACTCGCAGCCAACAATTCGCGCTCCCGACGCATGGCGAGCATCTGCGGATGGTTCGGACCCAAGCTCATCGCTGACTGGGCGATCTTTGAATCGAGCATATCGAGTTGCGATGGACCACCGCCTCCGGATACCACCATCGGTTGATTAAGGCCCGCGGTGGCGCTTTCGCCCGTCAACGCGCTCAACTTCATGCTCTCAAGGTCGACATTGGCCTCGTTGAGCACAATGTTGTTGGCCTGCGCGTACTGATTGCGTTCTTTTTCAGCCGCACGGAGCTGGGTCAGCGCCTTGTTCGCCTGCTCGTCATACCAGTCGGCGATCTTTGCAGCGCCAGACCGACGGAAGCGCAGATTTTCCTCCAGATAGGCATCTCGGATAAGGTCGGCGGTCTGCGCGGCTTCTTCCGGCGTTGGGGCCGAATAGTGAATTTCGAGGATCGCCGTACCCATCAGGAGGTTGGCTTCGGTATTGTCGATGATCCCTTGAGCCAACCAACGACGGATATCGATCTGGGACGGATCCACCGACTCGTTATACTTGGCGATCACCGCCGGATCACGCGCCCAACCAAGGGCATCGACCACCCGGCCGGCGGTCCGATAATCCTGGATGATCTGAATCTGGGTCTGGGCGTAACCGCCAAGCCCGCGATCACCCGCGCCAACGCCCTCGCCCAGCGGATCCTGCTGGCCAAGCAACAACTTGCTGGTCGCGGTGTAGGTCTTGGGCAGCAAGAACGCGGTGACCGTCGCCACGGCAAAACAGCTCAGCAGGGCTGCGAGGATGATCGCCCGTCGCGCGAAGAGGATACGCAGGAACTGCAGCAGACTCATGACCTAATCCCTAATCGACGCGATAAGTCGCTCAGAACAAACGCTCGCCAATGACGATCGAATCTCCAGGCTGAACGAGGGTTTCGAGATTTACCCGCTTGATCTCGCGACCCTGCCGAAAGATCTTCACCTTGTTCATCGAACCTTCGGGCTTGACGCCGCCTGCCCGGGCTATTGCCTTCCGAACAGTCAAGGCTTCGTTAAGTGGGAACTCTCCTGCCCCATTTATCGCCCCTGACACATAATAAAGCTCTGCTTTGGGCACGAAGATCTTGTCACCAGGCTGCACGAGCGGATCGTCCTGTTCGGTGCCCTTGGCCAGATTTTCAAATGACAGCTTCATGCCGGGCATGCCGGGACGGGTAAGAATGACATAATTGGCGCCCGACGGCTTGATGCCTCCAACGCGCGCCAGAATCTCCGACAGACGATAGGCACGATCGACCGGGACGATGCCGGTCGATCCCACTTCGCCGAGCGCCACGATGTAGCGGCTGGCGTAGGACACGATCTCGACGTTAACGACTGGCTCCGCGAAAATCCCAGCCGCCTTGAGCCGCGAGGATACCGACTGAGCCAAAGTGATGGCCGTATAGCCCTGAGCCTGCACGCTGCCGATAAACGGCAGCGGCACCGTGCCGTCCGACTTAACCTTGACCCGGCTGCGGAAATCCTGCTGGCCGAGCACGTCGACTTCAATCACGTCCTCAGGCCCGATCTGATAGCCATCAGTTGAAGACGCCGCCATGGGCGCCGTCTGTGCGGGGCCATTCTGGGCCTGGTTGAACTGGGGCGGCGCGGCCGCGTCCTGCGCAAAAGCAGGCCGTCCGAAAACCCCGATCAATGCAAGCAACGCAATACTATACTGGGTGAAGCGCATCATATCCTCATCAGAACCTGAAGCCGGTCGTCAAAGCGACCCTGTTCGCGGTGTAATCCAAACCCGGAACCGGTGAATTGCGAATGAAGTGCGTACCGCTGAGCCCGAAGGTCAGGCGGCGGAAGGACTGGAAATTGATGCCCGCGCCGAACTGCGTGGTCTTGTCGCCCGAGCCGATATTGATCGGAAGCGGCACGGTCGGATTGTTCGGGTCAAAGCCAACGAAGCTCGTGCCTTTGAACTTGCGGCGCGTGTGCGTGGCGTTTGCGTTAAGGCTGATGACCTGTGACAGCGCATAGGTCAAAGTACCCGAAAACCGCGTCTGAACTGAATAATCGACACCCAGCAGATTCGACTGCTGTGTATCACGCCCAAAATCCAGGGTTGCGCTGATCCGATCGCCGCCGCGATAGGTGAGGTTACCGGCATAAGTCAGACCGCTGCTTCCGGGCGTACCGGGAATGCCTATGATCGACGATGGCCGGGATTTTACCTTCATGTAGCCGATCTCAACCGATCCGGTCAGCCGGGTGCCGATCTCGCGTTGATAGGCAATACCGCCGGAATAGGTTTTGATCTCATCGTTGGTCGGGAAACCTGGCCCGAGCGCTGGTCGATTCGGATAGCTGCCGAGCGCCGCGCGGCCGTAAACAGAAACCATGCCAAAAGCCGGGCGGGCATAGCCGATCCGACCAGTGATAGTATGCCGCCGATAATCCGAGACTTCCCGGAGAGGCGAGCTGTTGGTCACGTTTTCGAACTGATATTCGACGCCTGGGCGGAGGCCGATGTTGTCCCCGCACAGTATGCCGACACCGGCCCGGATGCGGGTCTCCGCATTCTTGTAATTAACACCGTCCAGAATATCGGAAAGGTCGCTCTGCGCGCGGCGAAAATTGACGTTTGGCGACACATCGCAAATCGATAAGGCCGTGGTTGCACGAGCGCCCAGATCGATATTCTCCCGGTTGAGCTGGCTATTGTCCGTATAGAATTTGTACGAGACGAGAGCGCTGAGGGTGACTTCGCCTCGCGCCAATGGGCGCGTGTAGGCGACCGAGACGGTCGGCTCGATGATCCAGTCGCCGCCTTCGCGGCCCGGACGCGACACGCCGTCCGGAGTCCGGAACACGTTGTCGTCGTAGCTCAGAACATTCCCTACGAAAATGTCCAGGTTGCGCAATGGGCTGGTCTGCGCGACAGCCGCCCCACTCCAGCATGCCGTAAGCATGACACCGCACCAAAGTTTCAAGCGCAAAGCCTCCCTATTATTATGCGCGCACCCCATAGCGCACAAATGTCTTGCCGAATAGTTGAAAACGGCTCGACCACTATACCTATTGGCAGACAGCCCCATCTCTTCAAAGCCGCACTAATCAGCCGCCGAGCTGGCTATCACCCAAATGCTGCATGTGCTTAGCCGCGAAGCTGGAGGCTTGCAACCATGGCAACCATTATTGACCAGCCTGCTTCAGATCGGCACAACCGCCCACGTTCAGCGGTAACTAGGAAAAAGTTGGTGGGGCAGGAAGCACGGCTCGCAGTAATTCTCGTAAATTGGCGCAGTGCTCGGGACACGATCGAATGTCTGGAAACCTTGTTGCGGAGCAGCATTCCGGTCCATGCCATCGTTTGCGACAACGCCTCGGGAGACGGTTCCGCCGACGCGATCGCCGCCTGGACTGCGGGCGATGCGGCGGCAGCTCCGCAGAACCCCGCGCTCTCGCATCTCTTCGAAACCACGCTGCCGCGCCCGGTTGATTTCGATCATCTGCGCCCCGGCCAATCGCTTCCGGACGGACCGCGCAAACCCCTGACCATTCTCGAAACTGGCGGAAATCTGGGCTATGCGGGGGGAAATAACGCGGGGCTACGACTGGCCCTCGCCAACCCGTCGATCACCCATTTCTGGCTTCTCAACAACGATACGGTGGTCGAGCCGGACACCGCCGAGCGTATCCTCGCCTGTTTCGATGCGAGGCTCGAACTCGGCATGCTCGGCACCGACCTCAGGCTCTACCATCAGCCCGAACGATTGCAGATGCAGGGTGTGCTCAGCTTCGACAAATGGACCGGCCGCGCTCTCGGCATCGGGGCCGGGCGGTTGGGTTCGGATCCACTTCCAACTGATGAAGTAGAGGCCAAAGCCGACTTTGTCTGTGGTGCCTCGTTAACTGTAAGTCGCGCCTTTCTTGATCAGATCGGACTGCTCGAACAGCGCTACTTTCTTTACTATGAGGAAGTTGACTGGGCGGTCCGCGGACGTGCCCGATTCTCGCTCGGCTACTGTCCTGGCGCGGTCGTCTATCATAAGGAAGGCGCTTCGGCGGGCTCATCATCTGGCAGCGACCGACGCAGTCCGCTGTCTGAATATCATCACACGCGCAGCCGTCTGATCTTCAGCCGGCTGCACTACCCCGCCCTGCTGCCGCTTTACTTTGGATATGGCATCGCACTGGCGGGCCGGAGACTGCTTGGCGGCCAATGGGCAAAGACCGCCGCGATCCTCCGCGCCTCATTCGGCCTGCCCTTGGTCCGGCGTTAAAATTCAAATTAACTGTAAGAATAAGTAGCGACTCGAACACCAGCGCGAATCACTTTTCCCGTTCTCGGCGGAGACCCACATCAGGGCTTACGGCAGATGAACAGATTCTCGCCGGGCAACAGCCCATACCGAACGCTTTTGGCGCCATCGAAGGACGCTGCCTCTACATTGAAGCCCGGCGCGGCCAGACGATCCCTCAGATCGCGCCCATAACGGCGGACATGGTTATCCTTGCCATAATGCAGCGCCTTGCCGTTCGGATCGAACTGCGCGCCATTCTCATAGGTATGTTCCCAGCCCTCGGCGACGGGGACGAGGATGAACAGCCGTCCGCCGGGGCTCAGGATGCGGTATAGCTCGGCGACCGCCTTTGCGTCGTCGACATGCTCCAGCACATGCGAGCAGATGATCGCATCCTGGCTGTCCTCCGGCAGGTCGATCGCCTCGATGTTGAGTTTCAGATCGACGCCGGACGCAAACAAATCAGCGGTCTTATATTCGCCCGCCAGCTTCCGGACATAGTCTGTAAGGCAGGTTTCCGGTGCGAAATGGAGTACGCGATCCTTCGGCCCGATCAGTTCGCGCTCGGTAAGATTGAGCCACAACAGCCGGTTCCGCGGCAATGATCCACAAGACGGACACAGCGCGTCGAAATTGAAGATGTCCGGAAAATGCACCTCCGCGAGGAAGCGGCCCTTGTGGCCGCACAGCGGGCATTCCCGGTCATACTGGCCAAAACCCTTCACCGCCGCCTTCGTGAGAAAGCTGACCGCGCGGACATATTGCCATCTGGGACCAAGCATTCGCTTGAATGCCTGCTTCATACGCTAACCCTCCGTCGCACGATCCGCCTCCGCTAGCCGCGCCGGCGGCTCAAGAGCAAGGAAAACAGCTCCCTATCCCCGCAGTGGTGAACTTTTTCTTGTGATTTGCCGCCAAGACGGGTTTTTCATTGCACCGCAACGAAAACTTCCTGTCATCAAGCGACTGTGATATTTCGCATTGGAGTTGTGCAGGGACGAAAGCGATTATTCATGTTTTCGCGCCTAGTGCAGTCAGGCAATGCCAGCGGATCGGGCATGGGCCGGGAATGCATCGATTGACCATGGTGGAGGTCGGCGCTTATCCGTTCCTGAGCATCGTGTCCGTGTTTCGATAGTGAATGAGGTAAACCTTGTCTGCCTTCACAAATTTTTTCGGCGATCTTTTCCGCACCCGGGCTTCACGCGATCGCAAGCGGCTTGCCGAGCTTGAGGAGCCTGCTTACGCGGACGAGCAGAACACCGGCTCGATTCTCGACATCGCCAGCGCGCGCCGTCGTAACAAGACCGACAATCTTCCCAGTTTTCTCGCCTCTGCGATCGACCGGCCGACTTCCAAGACGGCGCGCAGCGGCCTGCTCAATGCGCGCCTTCAGCTCCGCGATCTGTTTACGCCGGCCCAGCCGGTTACCCAGCGCAGCCGCTTCGCCGGCCGCCTCGACGTTCTCGCAAACCTGATCGAGATCATCGAGGAACAGCGTTCCCATGTGGTCGTCTATGGCGAACGCGGCATCGGCAAGACCTCGCTGATGCACATCCTCGCCGATCTCGCCCGCGAATCGCAATATCTGGTCATCTACGAATCCTGCGGCTCGGATTCGCATTTCGACGAAATCTTCCGGTCCGCGCTCCGACAGATACCGCTGCTTTATCTCTCGTCGATGTCGCCGATGGCAGCGGAGACCGAATCCAAAGCCAACTTCGCGACCCACCTTCCCGACGGCACGTTCAACGCCCGCGAACTGAGCGAGCTGCTCGCCCGCGTCGTCGGCACCCGAGTCATCATCATCCTGGACGAATATGACCGCACGGCGGACGAACAGTTCCGCCGCAGCGTTGCGGAGCTGATCAAAAATCTCTCGGATCGCGCTGCGCGGGTTCAGCTCGTGCTGGCTGGCGTTGCGTCCAATCTGCAGGAGCTGATCGGCTACATTCCTTCAGTCCGCCGCAATATCGTCGGCCTGCCGATGCCACGCATGACCGGCGCTGAGGTCCGTTCGCTGATCAACGTCGGCGAAACTGGCGCGGGCATCAAGTTCGAGGATCGGGTCACGTCGATGATCGAGCTGCTCGCCAACGGCTCGCCCTATCTCGTCCGCCTGCTCAGCCACCACGCCAGCATGAAGGCGGTCGATGCCGGCCGCATGAACGTGGACATCGGCGATATCCGCCAGGCGCTCGACAAGGCCGTGGACGAAGCCGAGATGCGCGTCGATGCTCTCGGTCCGCGCGGGCTCGAACGCTTCATCAGGGAGGACAAGGCTCCGTTCATCGCAGCCGTCGCACGCGCGGCAACGACGCCGGACGGCTGGTTTTCTCAGAGCGACATCGTCGACAACCTGCCGACCGCCATGAAGAACTATGACGTCGCCACCGAATTCACCGCGCTGGCGGGCGTCGGCCACGTACTTTCGGTCGACAACAGTCTCGAGCCGCCGCGCTACCGCTTCATCGACGAGGCGCTGCCGACCTATCTGTGGCTGCGCATCGCGCGCGATCATCTGAAGGCCGGGCGCGACACCGGCGAAATGGTCTCCGCCCCCCGCAAAGCTGCGGGAAAGATCTGACGGCCGAACGAACGGCCGCAGGTTGCCGACACTTGATCTTGTCAGGTGGGCACAAATTCATTCAAACGACATTTTAACATTGCCTCGCTACCGAGACCGGAGAGCAATTTGATACGGGCGCGCTGGACAAGATGGAACAGGTCGTCGGAAATGATATGTTCCGTCTACGAGAAGCGGCGCAACGGATGAGTGCAGGCCCGCGCCTACTCGCCATTGCCTCGGGTGGCGGCCACTGGGTACAGCTCCGGCGCCTGGTGCCAGCATTCGATGGATTCGACGTGGCCTATGTGTCAACGTTCGACCATTATGCGACGCAGGTTGCGGACCATCGCTATTATGTCGTTCCCAATGCCTCGCGCTTCGAACTGAAGGGCTTCCTTCCGGGCGCGTTGCGGGCGTTCAGGATCCTCCGCAAGGAGCGTCCCGCCGCGATCATCACCACCGGCTCCGCCCCTATGCTGATCTTCCTCCTGCTCGGACGGCTTATGGGCGCGCGCACCCTGTGGGTGGACAGCCTCGCCAATCCCGAGCGTTTGTCCTCTTCGGGCAAGATCGCGCGTAGGATTGCGCATGGAACCGTATCCCAATGGCCCGAGGTCGCGACCGCCGAAGGCGTGCGTTACTGGGGAACAGTGCTATGATCTTCGCATCGGTCGGCTCCATCCTGCCCTTCGATCGCTTCGTCCGCGCCGTCGACGAATGGGCGGGCGACAATCCCGGACAGGACGTCTTTCTCCAGATCGGCGAAGGGGAATATGAACCCCGCAACGTGCCTTGGGCACGGATGATGCCGCACGACGAATATAGTCGCCGGCTTTCCGAATGCACGCTGTTCGTTGCGCATGTCGGCATGGGCTCGATCCTCCAGGCGCTGGAAGCACGCAAGCAAATGCTCGCGCTCGCCCGGCATAACAGCCTCGGAGAACATACCACCGACCATCAGCTGCACACCGCGGCCCGGTTTCAGGGCATTACCGGCCTCAAGATCGTCGACAGCGCCGACGAACTGAAAGCCGAGATGAGCGCCCTGATTGACAATCCCATGCAGTGTGCGTCGGGCATATCGCCGCATGCCAGCCAGGAACTGATCGACAACGTCGCTGAATTCCTCCGTCCGGTCCTCGCTCGGAAATCCCGATTGGCATTGGCGCCGCGCTGAAACGCGAGGCTCTCAATGATCTTTTTGGCTTGTTTCGGCAGGGGGGCGGAGCTAGCACCTCGAGGCGGATTTCGCGGGGGGTGGAAGGATATAGATGCGCACGCTTGTGTTGAGCGGCCTTGTTGTCGGAGCAAGCGCCCTGGTTTCCGCGTGCGGTTCCGAACCCAAGGCCGAAAAACAGCTTGAAAAGGGCCAGGTCATCGCGACCGTCAATGGCGAGGACGTGACCGTCTATGAGCTCGGCGCTGAACTTCAGGGCCTCGACGCACCGGCCGGCGAAGCGCACAAGAAGATGGAACAGGCCGCGCTCCAGCGCCTCATCGACCGGAAAATCCTGACCGACATCGCCCGCGACCGGAAGCTGGACAAAACGCCGGACTATCTGCTGCAGACCCGGCGCGCCAACGAACAGATACTCGTGAACCTGCTTCAGCGGGACGAGGCCGCGAAGATTCCCACCTCAACCACGGAAGATGTCGAAAAGTTCATTGCCGGCAATCCGTGGATGTTTGCGGAACGGAAGCTACTTATCATTGACCAGGTCCAGTTCCCCATGCCGGCTGACCGCAAAGCGCTGGACGCATACAAGCCGCTCAAGACACTGGATCAGGTCGAACAGAAGCTGGGCGCTGACGGAATCGAATATCGCCGCGTCCCGACCTCGCTGGACACGCTGCAGCTTCCGGCTTCCCTGACCAAGAGCATTATGGATCTACCGCAGGGCGAGGTCTTTGTCGTTCCGGCCGGCGGCGGTCTCACCGCCAACCGAATCATCGAGATTCGTCCGACGCCGCTGAAGGGCCCGGACGCGATCAAGGTCGCACGCGACATGCTGCGCAGGCAATCGATCGCCCAGAGGGCTTCATCGGAGCTTGAGCCCCTTGTAAAGGCGGCTCGCGCCACGGTGGTATATCAGTCAGGCTATGGTCCACCCGAATCGCCAAAGACCAATGCCGGCGCGAAATGACGCTGGCTCGGATCGGGTAACAAGTGGGCGGTCTTGAGCGTATGAACAGCGTAGTAGCAGGGGGCGGTCGCAATGACAGAAGCCACCACGATAGAGTAAGCCGGTCGCTATGAACGACGAAAGCGCGACACCAGCCTCACGGAGAACATCCCGCGCCACACTGGCGTCGCAGCAGCAGACGTCGCGCCGGGTGCCGCTTCTGCTTGATCTGACGGTATTCGCCTTGCGTGTGGCAGAGCTGGTGGCGCTCGGCGGCACATCGCTCCTGATAATGTCCTGGCTCGGCGATGCGATCGCGCCATCGGCGCGGCAGAATTATCTCGGCGCCACACTTTTCACGATCGTATTCTACGCCGGCCTCGCCGAGGTGATGGGCGCGCATGATCCGGATGTGCGCTTCTCGGTCCGTCAGGCCTGGGGGCGATTGCTGACGGCCTGGCTTTCGACCAGCATGTTCATGCTCACGCTGAGCTTCCTTCTGAAAAATTCGGAGGATTTCTCGCGCGGCTGGGCGGTCACCTGGTTCTTCGGCGGCGCGATGGCGCTCTGTCTGGTGCGCTCGATCGGCATCGGCTGGATGCGCAGCATGAAGCGCACGGGCGTTTACAATCAGCGCGTCGCGATCTTCGGCGCCGGATCGCAGGGCAATCGGCTCGCCCGTTACATCATGGGCAACGACAAGCTCACCATCGATCTCGTCGGCTTCTTCGACGATCGCACCCCGAAGCGGCTTGGCAGCGAAGAACGCGCGCTCGACGTGCGCGGCAATATCGCTGATCTCGTCGCGCTGATCCGCTCGGGCAATGTCGATCAGGTGATCGTTGCCCTGCCCTGGTCGGCTGAAAGCCGCCTCCAGGAGATTGTGGGCGAGCTTGCCATCACACCGGTCCGCATCCGCCTGGCCCCCGATCTGGCGAGTTTCGCCTTTGCGCAACGAGCGGTCGTACTGCTCGGCGACCTGCCGGTCATGACGCTGTTCGAGCGTCCGATCTCCGGCATGGATCACATCGTCAAGAAGGTGGAGGATTTGCTGTGCGCGGGGCTCGGCGTCATCCTGATCTCCCCGATTCTCCTGATCATCGCGATCGCGATCAAGCTCGACAGCAAGGGTCCGGTATTCTTCCGGCAGGAGCGCGAAGGCTTCAACAACAAGCGCTTCCGCATCTGGAAATTCCGGTCGATGTACCACGACCACAGCCAGTTCGATCAGATCACCCAAGCGCGCCGCGCCGATCCCCGCATTACCCGCGTGGGCAATTTCATCAGGCGCTTCAGCCTCGACGAACTGCCGCAGCTCTTCAACGTGCTGACCGGTGAGATGTCGATGGTCGGACCCCGGCCCCACGCCCCCTCGACCCGCGCCGGCGACCGGCTGTTCGGCGATGTGGTGAAGACGTACGCCGCTCGTCACAAGGTGAAGCCTGGCATCACCGGCTGGGCGCAGGTCTCGGGCTGGCGCGGCGAGACGGACACCGAGGAAAAGCTGCTCAAGCGGCTCGAACACGACCTGTTCTACATCGAGAACTGGTCGCTGATGATGGATTTCTACATTCTGTTACGCACCGTCACGACCGTGCCCTTCCATAGCCGCGCCTACTGAACCGCGAGGGAGAAAACGCGTGGAAACCCCTTATGACTGGCTGACAGTCATCATCTTCGCCGGTCTGATCGTGCTGTTCCTCCAGCGCTCGACCAGCGACGACGAGCCGCGCGATTCGATCTGGCAATATCTCGCCGCCTCGATCGGCTGCGCGGTGGCCAACTATGTCGGCAACGACAAGGAAGGCGCCATCTCCGCCGCCATCAGCGACGCCGGCCGGCACCTGTTGGCTGTCGCGATCATCGTCGGCGTGCTGGTCTATGTCTACTACGTCCTCAAGCCGTTCGACCGCGCACCGAAGGAATAATGGCCGGAAGATTTGGCTGGCTGGGGCGGGAGGATTCGAACCTCCGAATGGCGGCACCAAAAGCCGCTGCCTTACCACTTGGCGACGCCCCATCGACGCGGGCGCCCTTATAGTCAGGATCGGCGCGGTGGGAAGCCTCGACGAGCGGGAAATGCTTCGCTATCGCCAAGCGATAAACGCGAGGGCAAGTTGAGCATGAGGGTTCTGGTTACAGGCGCGGCGGGTTTCATCGGCTTCCATGTCATCAACACCCTGCTTGCCCGCGGCGAACAGGTGATTGGCATCGACAATCTCAACGATTATTACCCGGTCCAGCTCAAGCGCGACCGCGTGGCGGCGACCCAGGCGCTGGGCGGAGAATACACGTTCGAACAGGTGGATTTCGCTGACGATCAGGCGCTTGAAACCTTTCTTGCGGGCCGCGAGTTCGACCGCATCGTCCATCTCGGCGCGCAGGCCGGCGTCCGCTACTCGATCACCAATCCGCGCGCCTATGTGACCGCGAACCTTGCCGGCCACCTCAACATCCTGGAGCTGGCGCGCCATCGCAAGGTGTCGCATCTCGTCTACGCCTCGTCCTCCTCGGTCTATGGCGGCAATGAGAGTCTACCGTTCAAGGTCGAGGATCGAGTCGATCACCCGCTCTCGCTCTATGCCGCCACCAAGAAGGCCGACGAGTTGATGAGCGACACCTACGCCCATCTCTACCGCGTCCCGCAGACCGGCCTGCGCTTCTTCACCGTCTACGGCCCCTGGGGCCGACCGGACATGGCGATGTGGATCTTCGCGAGCAAGATCCTGGCCGGCGAGCCCATCCCTGTTTTCAACCATGGCCGAATGCAGCGCGACTTCACCTATATCGACGACATTGTACAGGGCATCATCGCCGCGCTCGACAATCCGCCGCCCGATGATGGCTCGGTCAAGGCCGGCGGCAGCGTAACGCCGCACCGGCTCTACAATATCGGCAACCACAAGGCCGAGGAGCTGGGCCGCCTGATCGACCTGATCGAAGCGGCGTGCGGCAAGCCGGCGCTACGCGACTTCCAGCCGATGCAGCCCGGCGACGTGCCCGCCACCTATGCCGACATCTCGGCCATCCAGCAGGATCTTGGCTTCGCCCCGACCACCAGCATCGATGTCGGCGTCCCGCGTTTCATCGAATGGTATCGGAGCTACACGGGGACCTGACGCCCCCGTGGCCTGACGCTCAGTCCAACCGCATCACCCACCCATGTGGGTCAGGCGCTTGGCCGCGCTGGATCGCGGTCAGCTGCGCCTTGAACTTCTCCGTGACGAGCCCCGGTCCGCCATTGCCGATCGTGAAGTTGATCGACGATCCGCGCACCGATCCGATCGGCGTCACCACCGCGGCCGTGCCGCACGCAAAGGCCTCGCGCAGCCTCCCGGATTCGGCGTCTGCTTTCCACTGATCGATCGCGTATTTTTCCTCGCGCACCGTGATCCCGGCGTCGCGCGCCAGCGTGATGATCGACTCTCGCGTGATGCCCGGAAGGATCGTGCCGAGTTCGGGCGTAACGATCGATCCGTCTTCGAACACGAGGAATATGTTCATCCCGCCAAGCTCGTCGACATAGCGATGCTCGACCGCGTCAAGGAACACGACCTGATCGCAGCCCTGCGCAATCGCCTCGGCCTGCGGCAACAGGCTCGCGGCATAATTGCCGCCACATTTCGCCGTGCCAGTGCCCCCAGGCCCTGCCCTGCTATATTCGTCCGAGATCCAGATCGAGACGGCGGGGGCGCCGCCCTTGAAATAAGCGCCGACTGGAGAAGCAATCACCAGATAGAGATATTCGCTGGCAGGCTTCACGCCCAGGAAGGTCTCGCTGGCGAACATGAAGGGCCGCAGATACAGCGACCCGCCCTCGATTTCAGGAATCCAGTCCTTATCGATCTGAACGAGCGCGCGCAGCGATTCAAGGAACATCTCCTCAGGCAACTCAGGCATGGCCAGCCGCCGGGCCGAGTTCTGGAAACGGCGGGAGTTTGCTTCGGGGCGGAAGAACGCGGTGCCGCCATCCGGCAGGCGATAGGCCTTGAGCCCTTCGAAAATCTCCTGCGCATAATGCAGGACGGCGCACGCCGGATCGATCTGGAGCGGCCCACGCGGCATGACCTTCGCATCATGCCAGCCTTTGCCCTCAACATAACGGATCATCACCATATGATCGGTGAAGATTTTCCCGAAACCCGGATTGGCGAGCAACTCCGCGCGCTGCGCGTCGCTCACTGGCGACGGATTGCGCTCGATCTGAAATTCAACGCTGTTCACTGACGCTCTCTCTCGATTCTAGTTCTGGATAAATTCGCTCAAGGCTTGCATGACCTTAAAAGAAGCTCCAAAATAGGTCAACATGGCTGTCCCATCTGCATCCCCGCTCTTCCTGCGCGAGCCCGAGATCCGTCGCGGGGCCGAGCTGCTCTATTTCGGCTATACCAACTTTACCGCGACCGCGGATGCAACGCTTGAACGTCAAGGATTGGGCCGGGCGCATCACCGCGCGCTTTACTTCATTGCGCAAAATCCGGGAATGCCTGTCGGCGATCTGCTCAAGCTGTTGCGGATCACCAAGCAATCGCTGGGCCGTGTTCTGAGCGAGCTGAGCGAACGCGGTTATGTCGAGACCCAGCCCGGCCTGCGCGACCGCCGCCAGCGGCTGCTGAAATTGACCGCGGCCGGCGCGGCGCTGGAAACCGAACTGTTTGAAGCCCTTCGCGCCAAGATGTCCGAAGCCTATGCAGAGGCGGGCCAAGGGTCCGTCACTGGCTTCTGGCGCGTGCTCGAAGGCCTGATTCCGGCCGAACAACGCTCACGCATTCCCAATCTCGACGAGGCTGGCTGAGCTCCTAGCCCCGCGCCGCTGCCGCCAGTTCGGCGCTGCGCCGCGCGGCGGCTGCCAGCGTGCGCGCCACAAGCGTCTTCACCGCGTCATTATCATCCAGGACATTCAGCCCTTCGCGCGTGGTCCCACCGGGGCTTGCCACCCGATCCGCGAGCGCGGCAGGACTCGCATCGCTCTGCCCCGCCATGATCGCCGAGCCGCGCACGGTCGCGATCGCCAGTCGGGCCGCCAGATCGGCGGGAAGCCCCAACGCCGCGCCCGCCTCCGCAAGTGCATCAATGAAGCGGAACACATAGCCAGGGCCGCTTCCCGACAGCGCTGTCACAAAGTGGAACAGCTCTTCGTCATCGACCCATTCGACTGCGCCCAACGGCGCCATCAAGGCGTCCGCTTCCGGACGGACGGCGTCATCCTTGCAGTAGAGCACCGTAGCGCCTTCGCCGATCGCTGCCGGCAGATTGGGCATGGCGCGGACGACGCTGCGCGCGCCGAAGCTCGCCGCCAAGGTCATTGTCTCGACACCTGCGAGCACCGATATCAACAATCTGGGAGAAGTCAGACGCGCGCAATAGGCTTCCGATACGGCCCCTAACTGCTGGGGCTTGATCGCGAGGACTAGAATGTCCGGCGCACCGCCCTCGGGAAGCTCCGGGTAAAGCGTGACGCCATCCGGAAGACCTGACGCCATCGGATCCACCACGGCAATCTCCGCCGCGGCAATTCCGCTTGCCAGCCATCCGCGCAGCATCGCGCCGCCCATATTGCCGGCGCCGACCAGCCAGATGCGGGCGGTCATGCCTCGCCCTGGGTCTCGATCAGTGCGGCCGAGATGGCTTCGGCGGGGGTCTTGTCCGCCCACAGCACGAACTGGAACACGGGGTAGAAGCGCTCGCACTCGTCGATCGCGGCCTCGACCAGCGTTTCAGCCTGATCGAGGGTCAGCTGCGCCTCGGTATTGCCATCAAGCAACGCGGCGTGACGAAACAGCAGCACGCCCGAACTCGCCCACAGCTCGAAATGCCCGATCCAGAGCTGTTCGTTCACCAAGCCGATTGTTTCGTAGATCAGCAGCCGCTTGTCGGTGGGCACGCGAATGTCGGGGAGCGCGAGGAACTGGAGGACCTTGTCTTCCTCGCGCCACACCGCGCGCAATTCATATTGTGTCCAGCTACCTTGATAACTGGCGAGGATTTCCTCATCGCCGCTGCGCTCGAACGACCAGCCGTGCGCCTCGAAATACTGCTCCAGCATGTCGATGGGCGCGCAGCCATCCCGCGCGGCTTCAAAATCATTGTCTTCAATCATGTGGCGGTTCCCGTCACCATGGCCATAATGGTGCCGCCGCCATGGGAGGCGCGCAACCAACGCGGCCCGGCGCGCTTAAAAAACTGTGGACGAATCGTCCGTCTGCGGAGCGTCAGCCGACCTTGGGTTTACCCTTGCTCGGCAGAGGCGCACCCCTCAACGCGGCCAGTTCGGCCTTGAGGCTGTCGACCTCGGCACGGGCTTCGAGCGCGATCGCCTTTACCGTCTCGAATTCCTCACGGCTGACGAAATCGAGCCCGCCGATCCATTCCCTGGCGCGTTCGCGGACAGAGGATTCAGCCTCGCGACCCATTCCGGCAAGCGTACCGGCCGCGCCGTTCATGAACTTGGACAGATCCTCGAAAAGCTTATTTTCGCTCTGCATTGCAAATCTCCAGCTAGAGCTTGATCTCGGCGGCTCCGGCGTCGGGCGAAGGAGCCTCGGCGTTCGGATTCAACCGCATGATCTCATAATTTAGGAAGCCCGCGAAAATTAACCAGCCCAGATAGGGCAGCAACAGCATCCCTGCGACCTTTCGGATCATCGTGAAGCGAATCATCGTCCAGAAAGCCGCGACGAACATCAGCACGATCACAACCAACGCCGCAGTCACCTGATGGGCGGCAAAAAACAGCGGCGACCATGCCAGGTTGAGGACCATCTGAAGCGCGAACAATGCCAGCGCGAGCCCCCTGCCTCGTGCGCCCCGCGCGCCCAGGATGATCGCCAGGGCCAACCCCATGAGTACATAGAGGATCGGCCAGACGAGTCCGAATGCCCATCCCGGCGGCATCAATTCAGGCTTCTGAAGGCGCGCAAACCAGCCATTTTCGTAACCGGAGCCAGAAAACTGGCCGCTTGCAACGCCCAGCAGCACGATCAGCGGCACGGTCACCAGCGCCCAGCGCAGAAAGGACATGCGAAGTTGCGAAGGCGACGCGATTTGACTCATTCTTCATCCTTCCACAAACGCTGTTCAGACGTGGCCTGCGCCCTGCTCCTCAAGCGCGTGATCCAGCTCCCGTCCTGCCGCGTCAGCGATTCCCATGCCTCGCTAGCGTTTGAAAGCGGGTCCGAACAACAAAAACCGTCAGGAACCGCTCAATTCTGATTCAGAAGGGGGTCGGGATACCCCCGAATCGCGGCAATCAGGAACTCAACATTGCCCATCGGGCCGGTGATCGGGCTTTCGGCCAGCCCGGCGATCGTCCAGCCCTCGCGCTCGATCCAGCCACGCACCTCGTCGCATACACGGGCATGAACGGCCGGGTCCCGCACCACCCCGCCCTTGCCGACCTCTTCCGGCCCGGCCTCGAACTGCGGCTTGATCAGCGCGATCAGCCGCGCTTCGGGCGACGCCAGCGTGAGCGGCGCGGCGAGCACCTTGGCCAATCCGATGAAACTCGCGTCGCACACCACCACATCGATCGCATCAGGCACCTGCTCTCTCGTCAAATGCCGGGCGTTGGTCTGCTCCATTACGACGACGCGCGGGTCCTGCCGCAGCTTCCATGCAAGCTGGTTGGTTCCGGAATCGACCGCATAGACCTTCGCCGCGCCCTTGTTGAGCAGCACGTCGGTGAATCCCCCGGTCGACGAGCCCACATCAATCGCGACATTGCCCGTCACATCCCACCCGAACGTATCCAGCGCATGGGACAGCTTGATCCCGCCGCGCGACACCCAGGGATGATCCCGCCCCTTCACCACGAGAGGCGCGTCCTCCGCGAACTGATCCCCTGCCTTGGCGATCTTGCGATCCCCGACAAAGGCCAGTCCTGCAAGGATCAGCGCCTGCGCCCGCGAACGGCTTTCAGCCAGACCCCGGTCCACCAACAGCTGATCGGCGCGCATTTTCTTTGCCATGAACCTTCCTTGGCCGATCGCGCACCATGACGAAAGGTCACACTAGGTTCACACCAACATGCGCTCAAGCTTCATTGCGCGACAGGCCGCCGCCTGCCGTCAATCGGCAGGCTTTGGTCGATGCCGGCATCACCCGATATAGCGGCCGCCGGATCGCGTGCAGCCGCCCCCGAGCGATCCGCGTGAAGCAGACCCGGTCGGACTGGTTCCCGCCCAGCACATGAAAGGCGCGATCATCCTCGGCGACATAAAGCCCGACATGCCCGCCGCCATCGCGCTTGAACACCAGAACATCGCCAAGCACGGCAGTTTCTGCAGCCGCCCCGAACCGGCTCCAGCTGAGCGCCCATAGCGGCTTGTCCGGGACCTTCTTGCCGGCCCGCTTCGCAACCATGGCCATGAACAACCCGCACCATGGGATCGCATCGTTGCCATAGCTGGCCGACAGGCCAGTCTCCGTGGCCCAGCCGATGATCGTCGGGTTGTCCGCCGGGCCAGACGCCTCAACCGTGCCTAAAGCGTCGATCGCGTGGCGGATCATGAGCGGCAATGGATCGATCTGTTCGAGCCATTGATAGATAGTCGGAAGTTTGGACATGGAGTGCTCCTATTTGAAAAGGAGCCGGCGGCCTCACTCGCTCACGCGATTAACCTATATGGTACACTGTAGGAAAGAAAAAAATGCCCTCCATTCTCCAGTCATCATTTCCGCCCGAACAGCTTCTCGATATCGCCATGGCCCAGTTTCACCCAGGTCGGGCGCCCGTGGTTGCACTGTCCGGAATGCGGCGTGACCTCCATTTCGCGCAGCAGGGCGTTCATCTCGGCGACTGAAAGAATGCGGCCCGCACGCACCGACCCGTGGCACGCCATCGTCGCCGCGACATGATCGAGGCGCTCCTTCAAGGAGACTGCCGCGTCATAAGCCCCCAGCTCGTCGGCGAGATCAGTGACAAGCCCCTTCACATCGCCCGCGCCCAGCATCGCGGGCGTGGCGCGGACCAGCATTGCCTTCGGCCCGAAGCGCTCCAGTTCGAGCCCCATCTCGACAAGTTCCCCTGCCCGCTCCTCAAGCCGGTCGCAGGCCGCCTCGTCGAGTTCGACCACCTCGGGCAGCAACAGCGCCTGCCGGGCCACCCCGCCGTTCTCGACCGCGCGCCGCATTCGTTCCAGCACGAGCCGTTCATGCGCGGCGTGCTGATCAACTAGCACCAGCCCATCCTCGGCCTCGGCAACGATATAGGTCGCCGCCACCTGCCCACGCGCCACGCCGAGAGGGAAGCTATGCTGCTCGGGCGGTGCCTCCCATGCCACCTCGGCTCGGGCGGCAGGCGCGGCGCGATAGTCCAGTTGCGCTTCTCGCACATCTCCGTACCCCGGCGAAGGCCGGGGTCCAGTTGGGAAGGCAAGCGAAACTGGACCCCGGCCTTCGCCGGGGGACGGTATGGGTGCGACGGCCGCCCTCGGCCAGCATACCGGCCGCGCCGCCTGAGAACTGCGATGGCCCGCCCGATCCAGCGCATCCCGCAACCCCGAGACGATCATCCCCCGGATCATCCCCGGATCACGGAACCGCACCTCGGTCTTGGCCGGATGCACGTTCACGTCCACCTCGGACAGCGGCAGATCGATGAACAAGGCCACCACCGGATGCCGGTCTCGCGCCAGCATGTCCTGATAGGCTCCGCGCACCGCGCCGATCAGCAGCCGATCCTTCACCGGCCGCCCGTTGACGAACAGATATTGGTGGTCAGCCACGCCCCGGTTGAAGGTCGGCAGCCCCGCGACCCCGCCCAGCCGGGTCTCGCCCCGCACATAATCGATCGCAATGCTGTTCTCGGCCAGCGCCCGATCGGTGAGCGCGGAAACCCGTTCCGGCCGAGTCTCGCCCGGCGGCACCGCGAAGATGCGACGTCCGTCATGCTCCAGCGTGAAGCCGATCTCGGGCCGGGCCATCGCCAGCCGCCGGACAACGTCAGCGCAGGCGGCATATTCGGAGCGGCCCGAACGAAGGAACTTGCGCCGCGCCGGCACCCGTTCGAACAGCCCCTCCATCTTGATCCGCGTGCCGGGCGGCAGCGCGGCTGGCCCCTCCCCGGTCATCCTGCCGTTGTCGACGATCCGCGCCCAGCCGTCCGCGCCCCGCACCCGGCTCTCGATTCGCAAGGTCGACACGCTGGCGATCGAGGGCAGCGCCTCGCCGCGAAAACCCAACGTGTCGACGGCGTCAATGGCGTCGTCGGGCAGCTTGGAGGTCGCGTGCCGTTCGAGCGCAAGCACGATCTCGTCCGGTGCCATGCCGCAGCCGTCGTCGATCACCTCGATCCCGGCCAGCCCGCCGTCGGAAAGCCGCACGGTGATGCGATCGGCGCCTGCGTCGATGGCGTTCTCGACCAGTTCCTTGAGCGCGCTCGCCGGCCGTTCGACGACTTCGCCGGCGGCGATGCGATTCACGAGATGCTCGGGAAGGCGGCGTATTGACATGAACCATGCTCTAGCCCAAGCCGCGCCCTCCGGCGACCCGCCATCTGCATTCCCAGGACTGACATTTCCGTGGCATGAGGGGCACAGTGACGGTCACAGCGGAAGAGGAATAAGGGCAGGCCTGAATGTTCTGGACGCGTTTCTTCAAATTCATGTCACATGACATGGCGATCGATCTCGGGACCGCGAACACGGTCGTCTATCTGCGTGGCAGAGGCATCGTCCTCAACGAGCCGTCAGTGGTGGCGATCGAGACGATCAACGGCGTCAAACGCGTCAAGGCCGTCGGCGACGACGCCAAGCTGATGATGGGCAAGACCCCGCACCAGATCGAGGCCATCCGCCCGCTACGCGACGGCGTGATCGCCGACATCGATGTCGCCGAACAGATGATCAAGCACTTCATACACAAGGTGCATGGCAAGACGCGCTTCCCACGCTGGCCCGAAATCGTGATCTGCGTGCCGTCTGGTTCGACTTCGGTCGAGCGCCGCGCGATCCGTGATGCCGCTTCCAACGCCGGCGCCTCCCAGGTGTGGCTGATCGAAGAGCCGATGGCCGCCGCCATCGGCGCGGACATGCCCGTCACCGAACCGATCGGATCGATGGTCGTCGATATTGGCGGCGGCACCACCGAAGTCGCGGTGCTTTCGCTGCGCGGGCTGGCCTACACCACCTCGGTTCGTGTCGGCGGCGACAAGATGGACGAGGCGATCTCATCCTATGTCCGCCGCAATCACAATCTGCTGATCGGCGAAGCCACGGCGGAACGGATCAAGCAGGAAGTCGGCATCGCCAAGATGCCGGCCGATGGCAAGGGCCTCACCATCCACATCAAGGGCCGCGATCTCGTCAACGGCGTACCCAAGGAAATCTCGATCACTCAGGCCCAGATCGCCGAGGCGCTGACCGAGCCGGTGAGCGCGATCGTCGAGGGCGTCCGCATCGCGCTTGAGAACACCGCGCCGGAGCTGGCCGCCGATATCGTCGACCAGGGCATCGTGCTCACCGGCGGCGGCGCGCTGCTCACAGGGTTGGACGAAGTGCTGCGCGAAGCGACCGGCCTGCCAGTCACCGTGGCGGACGACCCCCTCACCTGCGTCGCGCTTGGCACCGGCCGGGCCCTGGAAGACCCGATCTTCCGCGGCGTGCTGCTGACCGCCTGACGGGCCTTTCCGGGCGATGGCGCCGCCTCGCAACCGGCGTCCGGGCTTTTCCCGCCGCATCCAGTTCGGGCTGTTCATCGGCTACATCGTTGCGGTCATCGGCGCGGTGACAGGCATCGGGCTGGTGATGCTGAGCCGCCTCGACCCGGAAGCGTTTCGCCACCGAAGGGGCGCGGTCCGGATCGTGAAATTCATAACGAAATTGACGGTGGTGAGTGGCCATTTCCTCTAAGAGGATCTCGAGGGCGCGGCGTGTTCCATCCCCCTCCGCGAAAAACGCGTGGACC
>CAYLIK010000014.1:0-5137 GCA_964383565.1 uncultured Sphingomonadaceae bacterium | reverse complement strand
GTCGGGCTGGTGATGTTGAGCCGCCTCGACGCGCAAGCGTTCCGCCAACTGCGCAGCGCAGCGCTCGACGTGACCGCGCCTGTCACGGCGGCAAGCCGTGGCGTGGTACGCGGCGTCCAGTCGGTCGAGCAGGAAGTCACGGCCTATTTCTGGGCGGCCAGCCAGAATCAGGCGATGCGCGAGGAAATGACCCGTGCGCGGCGCGAACTCATCGAGGCGAAGACTCTCCGGCGCCAGAATGCCATGCTCAAGCGGACCCTGAAGCTTGTCGATTATGAGAACGAGTCAGTCGTCACCGCCCGGCTGGTCGGCTCGAGCCTCGCCGCGGCACGGCGCTTCGCGACGCTGACGGCTGGTGCACGCGATGGCGTGCAACCCGGCCAGCCGGTGATTGCCGCCGACGGCCTGATCGGCCGCGTCCTCGAGACCGGGCAGTCGGCATCGCGGGTCCTGCTCATCACCGACAGCGACAGCACAGTCCCGGTTCGGCTCGTCCGCAACGGCGTCGCGGCGCTGGCGCGTGGCCGGGGAGAAGGGACAATCAAGATCAGCTCGCTGCTTCCCGGCGCGCGGCCGTTCCGCAAAGGCGATGTCCTGAGCACATCGGCGACGGGCGGGCTCTACCCGCCCGACGTTCCGGTCGCGGTGATCGTCGAGGTCGAAGGCGATACGGCCGTGGGATGGCCGCTGGCCGATCCCGGCACGGTCGATTTCGTGATGGTCCGCAAGCCATATCGACCACCCCTGCCCCCATCGCAAATGGCACCCCCACCGGCGCGCTGATGGCTGAGCAGCACATCATCACCACGGAAAGCATGCGCGCCGCCCGGGTGCGGGTGCGCGTCGTGCCCGTTCTGGCGACGATGCTCGCTTCGCTTGCGACCCTGTTGCCCATCGTGGCCACCGCGCCGCTGATGCCCCCTGCGGGCTTCGTCATGCTGCTTGCCTGGCGCATGCTCAGGCCCGAATTGTGGCCCGTCTGGATCGGCATCCCGCTGGGGCTTTTCGATGACCTGTTCTCGGGCCAGCCGCTTGGAACGGCCATGAGTCTGTGGACGATCACGCTGTTGATCTTCGATCTGATCGATTCGTACGTGATCTGGCGCGACTACTGGATCGATTGGCTGCTGGCCGTGATCGCCATCGCCCTCTATGTCCTGGCTGGCTACTGGTTCTCCGGGCTGCGCGGATCGCCGATGACAATCGACGTACTTGTCCCGCAGATCTTGCTGTCCTTCCTCGTCTTTCCGCTCTTCGTCCGGATCTGCGTCCGGCTCGATCGCTGGAGACTGCCATTGTGAGATGGCGCAAGCGCGCGCTAATGGGCTGATGCGCACCGGCAAGATCGTCACGCAGAATTCGCAAGCGTTCAGCTTCACCCGCCGCGCGCTGGTCCTCGGATCAGTGCAGGGCGGCGTGGCGGCGCTGCTCGGCGTGCGCATGGCGTGGCTCGCCATCGCCGAGAATGAACGCTACCGCACGCTGGCCGAGAGCAACCGCGTCCAGCTCACCATCATCCCGCCGCGCCGGGGCTGGATCATCGATCGCTTCGGCAAGCCGATCGCAATCAACCGCACCGATTTCCGCGTCGACCTCATCCCGAACCAGATCCGCGACACGGACGCGCTGCTTGCCGAGATTCAACAGCTGCTCGCGCTGCCCGCGGAGGAGATACAGCGCATCCGGGAGGATCTGGAGAAAGCGGAGGAATATCAGCCTGTCCAGGTCGCCAGCAATCTCGACTATGATCGCTTCGCCGCGGTCAGCCTGCGCGCGCCCGATATGCCCGGCGTGGTGCCCGCGAGCGGCACGGCGCGCTTCTACCCGGCCGGGCCTGCGGTTGCGCATCTTGTCGGCTATGTCGGCGCCGCCTCCGCCAAGGATTATGAGGAGACCAAAGACCCCCTGATGATCACGCCGGGCTTCAAGATCGGCAAGGACGGCATTGAAAAGACTCTGGAAAGCTGGCTGCGCGGCAAGCCCGGCGCCAAGCGATCGGAAGTCACCGCGCGCGGGCGTCTCGTCCGCGAGCTGACGACCCGACCCGATGTCGCCGGCAACACGCTGCGGCTGACGATCGACGCCGGCCTGCAGGAATTCGCCGCGCGGCGACTGGGCGACAATTCGGGATCGGTGGTGGTGATCGACACGCTGACCGGCGGTGTCCTCACCATGGTATCGATGCCGGCCTATGATCCCAACAGCTTTTCGGACGGCATCAGCCACAATGAGTGGCAGATGCTTTCTGGAAACGACCATCTGCCGCTGCTCAACAAGTCGCTTCAGGGGCTTTATCCGCCGGGATCGACCTTCAAGCCGATCACCGCGCTCGCCCTGCAACACGCCGGCATCGATCCGGAAGAGATCGTTTACTGCAATGGCGGCTACCAGCTCGGCAACAGGCGCTTCGCCTGCCTGGGACGGCATGGGCCAATGAACCTGTACCGGGCGCTAGCACGAAGCTGTAACACCTATTTCTACACCCAGGGTCGCAAGACCGGCATCGACGGCATCGCGGCGATGGCGCGCATGATGGGTCTTGGCCAATCCTATACGCTGCCGATGCCGTCGCAGAAATATGGCACCGTCCCGGATCCCGCATGGAAGCTCAAGCGGCACGACCATGCCTGGGGTCAGGCCGACACGCTCAACACATCGATCGGTCAGGGCTTTCTTCAGGTCAGCCCTTTCCAGCTTGCCGTGGTGGCGGCGCGGATCGCTTCGGGGCATCAGCTTTCGCCGCATCTTATCAGGAAACGCGGCGCTAATGCCGGCCCCGTTCTGCCCATCCCGATCGAGCATCTCGCCGCCGTCCGCCGTGGAATGGATGAGGTGGTCAATGCCGGCGGCACGGCGGTGCGCAGCAAGCTTCAGCTTGAGGGCATCCGCCTTGCCGGCAAGACCGGCACCGCGCAGGTGCGGCGGATCACCGGATCCTCGCGCGGGGGCATGAACGTGCCCTGGAAATATCGCGATCACGCCCTGTTTCTCGGCTTCGCGCCAGTAGAAAATCCCCGCTATGCGGCGGCGTGCGTCATCGAGCATGGCCTGCACGGATCGAGCGCCGCGGCCCCGGTCGCCAGCGATTGCATGCTGTATCTGTTCGATCAGCAAAAGGCGCTCGCCAAGCTGGAGGATATGGAAAAAGGCTGGGGCGGCGACATCCCGACACGGATGCGCGCGGAGGCGGCCCGCTGGCAGGCGGAGCGACTGGAAGCCGCCAACACCCAGCCCACCGAAATGGACAACGCCTCGGCGGCCAGCAATGCGACGGCGCTAACCGCCAACGGCACTGGAACCCCGGAATGACCTCCTCATCGCTCATTCCCGCCGTGGTCGCCCGGCTACCGTGGAAGCTGCTGTTGCTCGTAATCGCGATCGGCGGCTTCGGGCTGGTCGTGCTCTATTCGGCGGCGGGGGGCAGCCTGCGGCCTTGGGCGCTTTCGCAGGGCATTCGTTTCGGGCTGTTCCTGTGCATCGCCATCGCGCTCTCCCGGATCAGTCTCGATCGCCTGAAACAGATAGGCTTTCCCGCCTATGCGATCGTGCTGGTGCTGTTGATCGCTGTGGAGATCCTCGGGGTCGTGGGCGGCGGCAGTCAGCGCTGGCTCGATCTGGGCTTCGTTAACCTGCAGCCTTCGGAACTCATGAAGCCCACCATCGTGCTGGCGCTGGCGCGCTTCTACGATCTGCTCCCGGCGGGCGAAATCCGGCGATGGAACGCGCTGTGGCCCGCAGGCGCGCTGGTCAGCGTACCATTCCTGTTGGTGCTCGTGCAGCCTGATCTCGGCACGGCCACCATGATCCTGGCGGGCGGGCTCACCGTCATGTTCCTGGCCGGTCTGCCGCTGCGGCTGTTCCTCGGCGGCGGCGCATTCGTGGCGGCCGCCATTCCACTCGCAGTGTCCTTCCTCCACGAATATCAGCGCAATCGGATCGAAATCTTCCTCGATCCCGAGAAAGACCCGCTCGGCACGGGATATCACATCATCCAGTCGAAGATCGCGATCGGATCGGGCGGCGTGTTCGGCAAGGGCTTCCTGCAAGGCACGCAAAGCCATCTCGACTATCTGCCCGAAGGCCATACCGACTTCGTCTTCGCGACCATGGCGGAAGAATGGGGCCTGATAGGAGGTGTCCTGTTGATCCTCGCCTATTTCCTGATGGTGAACTGGGGCATGCGCGTCGCGCTTCGCGCCAAATCGCGCTTTGCGCGATTGGCCGCGGCGGGTCTAGCGACCACCATCTTCTTCTATTTCGCGATCAACCTGATGATGGTGATGGGCTTGGCCCCCGTAGTGGGAATACCGCTGCCGCTGGTGTCATTCGGCGGATCGGCGATGATGACTGTGATGATCTCGCTCGGCCTGCTGATGGCGATCGCAAGGGCCGAGCGCGAAAGCGGCGGCAGCGGATTGTAACGCAAGGCGAGCAAGGGGGTTGCAGGCCGCTCCACTGCCTGCTAACCGGCGCGCCTCACAACCGGACGCTCCGGCGCCCGGCTGTGCCGATCCCCTCCACAGGGTCGTTGGACGCATAGCTCAGTTGGTAGAGCAGCTGACTCTTAATCAGCGGGTCCTAGGTTCGAGCCCTAGTGCGTCCACCATAAATAAATCAGGCACTTAGATGGAAATTCTCAGCGAGAAATTATCGCGATTTCCGATCCACTTAATCGCCACGTAATCTCTGGGATGAATTTCGCGACGGATCACCGTTGTGCTACGCCCGCCAAGTTGGAGGGCCGCATGAGATTGAAGCGATATTTTCTCGCGATCTGGAATGGCCCTTTTTCAGTCGGCCCATTATCGCGCCCGGTTTCAGCGGGCGACGCTATCCTTAAAGTTTGCGAGACGGTCTGGAAATTCTTCATAGCCAGCATCGGCATCGGACTGGTTCTTGCGATCGTGATCGGCGTCTTGCTGGCCATTGATCAGGCTATGGCCCCAACGCCGCTGGAAGAGCAGATAACGGGAACAGCCCGCCTTGATAAGGAGTGCGCCGAGCCTCATCCCGTTTTTGTCGAACTTCGCAATCGCTCCAAAGAGTCGGTCGGCAACGTCCGCTTCCACCTCATCGTGCGGGAGCGGGGTAGATCCACTGACCTCAACGATGACCTGGAAGATTGGGAAAGCGACAT
>CAYLIK010000013.1:26038-34179 GCA_964383565.1 uncultured Sphingomonadaceae bacterium | reverse complement strand
TCCGTAGCTCAGTCGGTAGAGCAAGCGACTTTTAATCGAGAGGTCCCGGGTTCGAATCCCGGCGGACCCACCATCCACGCGGCAGGTGATGTTTCGGAAACATCGATAACAGCACGTTAAATCTGTCCTTGAAGCCGCTTTTAAGTTCTCGCGTGTGATGCTGCGCCCAATATCGGGAGCATATTATCGTGAGTGCCATCGTCCCAGTTGCGAATGTGAGCGCGGTTTCCACCGTCGCCGCACGGCCGCATGCCGATCGGCAGGAACCGCAGGGCGTCGCCAATGCGGCACAAGAACCCGCGCCCGTGAAGCAAGTAACCCCTATCCGTTACTATGGGGGAATCGATGGAATGAATGCCGCAAACCTGATCGTCGCGCTGCAGGCAAATGGCTTTGTCAGCGATGGTTATAGCGCACAGGCCATCGAAACCGGTGGCACGCCTCCCCCCGCAATTGTTGATCGCGGCGCATAAACCGTAGTATATCGAAACCTTCTTCTACCCCCGCTTCTTATTATTTCGTACAAGCAACGAAGCTGGGCAGTATCTGCTCGGCATCCCAAAGCGCGCTGCATCTCGCGGCTGATTTTTGCGGCTTTGAACCTTCCTTCGACTTAACGCCGTACATTGTCTCACTATATCAGCCGAAATTTCGGCGGCGCCATTCCCCGGTATAACTCTGTCCTTAAACTGAGTGGCGGATGCCTCCGCCTACTTTAGAACTCGTATTGGTTGACAATCGGAGTGGCCAATTTTGGGCCAACATTGATCTCTTTTCTTTCGTTTTCGGCCTCTCTATATGCGATTGATATTTTCGAGGTCATTTACCCGCGAATTAGGGTTTGTGCATCTGATGTCGAACGGAAAAACGGACGGGGCGGATCCACGAGTAGCGTGGGTTTATACAACAGGAGGAAGCTGTGACTGAACCAAATACGGAGACATTGCTCGGATTGACCGCCGACATCGTCGCATCGCACGTAGCTAACAATAGTGTCGCTACTAACGATCTGCCGTCGCTTATCTCCAATGTGTATTCGGCGCTCAGCAGCCTGAATAGCGCCGCGCCATCCAAGCAACCGGACCAGGAACCGGCGGTCTCGATCCGGTCTTCGATCAAGCCGGATTATCTTGTCTGTCTTGAAGACGGCAAGAAACTGAAAATGCTCAAGCGGCATCTGATGACACATTATCAGATGACTCCTTCGGACTATCGCGCAAAGTGGAAGTTGCCCGCGGATTATCCGATGGTAGCACCGAATTATGCAGCGCAACGCCGGCAGCTCGCACATGATATCGGCCTGGGCCGCAAGGCAAGTCCAGCTCCGGCCAAGGCGGCGCCTGCACCTGCAAAAGCTGCGGCTGCTGCCCCTGCCAAGATTGAAGCGGCGCCGGCGAAGGCCGCAACCCCAGCCGCACCCGCCAAGTCAAAGGCGCCCGCGGCTGCAAAGCCCAAGGCCGCTGCAAAACCGAAGGCTGCAGTGGCCGCGAAGCCCAAGGCTGCTGCAAAGCCCAAGGCTGCCACCGCTGCGAAGCCCAAGGCCGTTGCAAAACCCAAGACGCCTGCAAGCTGAACCCACGGCTGGGATCGCGCCAACAGGTGCACGGTTCCATCTGCTGCAGATACTACCAAGGCCAGGAAGGGGCGCATTCGTTTTGACGGATGGGCCAATCCTTCCTGGCTTTGCCCTTTTTACGGAATCGGCTAGAGCCGCTGCATGACCCCACTTGGTCTTGGTTCAAAGCCGTTCTTCGACGACAAGAATCGCGCTTTCTGGATATTGCAGTCGGCCGGCTGGGCCGGCTATTTCATGCTGCGCTCGCTTGGCGGCATCGCCAACGCGATGGGCATTTTCTTCATCGTCCCGACCGCGCTCACCACGGCGACCGGATATTCGCTGACGCTGCTGATGGCGGCGGCATATCGCCGGCTGATTAACCAGCGGCCAGCGATCACATGGACGTTTTCGATCCTGATCGTGCTTTTCGCCTCCGCAGCCTTCTCGACGATCGAAGTATGGTCCCATGCCACCTTCTACCGCCAGGCGACGGTTCCCGAAGGTGCGCAGTTCCTTGGCGCGATCCTGCTTGACTTCGCGCTGCTCGCCGCATGGTCCGCCCTCTATTACGGCATCAACTTCTACATCCTGCTGGAAGAGAAGATCGATCAGATGGAGCGGCTTCAGGTGCAGGCCAGTTCCGCGCAGCTCGCCATGCTGCGCTATCAGCTCAATCCGCACTTCCTGTTCAACACGCTCAATTCGATTTCAACGCTGGTGCTACTCAAGCAGACCGAGCGCGCGAATGCGATGCTTTCGCGCCTGTCCTCGTTCCTGCGCTACACGCTGATCAACGAGGCTACCGCCCAGGTGACGCTTGCACAGGAGATCGAGACGTTGAAACTCTATCTCGAGATCGAGAAGATGCGGTTCGAAGATCGGCTGCGGACCACCTTTTCGATCGATCCTTCGGTCGAGCGCGCGCGGTTGCCATCACTTTTGCTTCAACCTCTGGTAGAAAATGCTATCAAATATGCCGTCACCCCCAAGGAAGAAGGGGCGGACATCATGGTTGAAGCAAAACGCATAGGAGATCACGTACTTATCTCGGTGTCGGATACAGGGCCGGCAGCACATGAGGGGACAGCAAGACCGACTCATTCGACGGGAGTCGGTTTGGCGAATATTCGGGACCGTCTGGCGCAAGCCTATGGAACCGAGCATCGTCTCGATATCCAGTCGGACCCGCAGGGGGGATTTAGCGTTACCATCGAAATCCCGTACCAAACGGATAGGACCAAGGAAGCTGCATGACCATCCGAACCATCCTCGTCGACGACGAGCCGCTCGCCATCCAGGGCCTCGAACTCCGGCTCGAACCGCATGAGGACATCGAAATCATCGACAAGTGCCTGAACGGGCGTGAGGCGATCCGGTCGATCAAGACGCACAAGCCCGATCTCGTCTTCCTCGACATCCAGATGCCCGGCTTTGACGGCTTCTCGGTGATTCAGGGCTTGATGGAGGTCGAACCTCCGCTGTTCGTTTTCGTCACCGCCTACAGTGATCACGCCATCCGCGCGTTCGAAGCCGATGCGGCCGATTATCTGATGAAGCCGGTCGACGAGACCCGCCTAGCCGATACGCTTGACCGCATCCGCCAGCGCCTCTCCGAAAAGCGAGGCGTGGAGGAAATCGGACGGCTCAAGGAAGTCCTTGCCGAAGTAGCGCCCGATGCCGCCGAGACCATGACCGACGGAGGCGATGCCCCTGCCGCAAATCGTTTCGAGAAACTCATCAACGTCAAGGATCGCGGCCAGATTTTCCGCGTCGATGTGGACACGATCGAACGGATCGACGCCGCCGGCGACTATATGTGCATCTACACCGGCGACAACACGCTGATCCTGCGCGAAACGATGAAGGATCTGGAGCGACGCCTTGATCCGCGCCGTTTCCAGCGGGTACATCGCTCGACGATCGTCAATCTCGATCTCGTCCGGCAGGTCAAGCCGCACACCAATGGCGAATGCTTCCTGGTACTGGACAGCGGCGCGCAGGTGAAGGTGAGCCGCAGCTATCGCGAAGTCGTCGCCCGTTTCGTGCATTAATTGCTAATTCCCGTCCCCTTCAAGGGAGGGGCATCGGCCCCACCAACAGCTGCGGATCGATCCGCACGCCGCTCCACATCATGCCCCAGTGAAGATGCGGCCCGGTGGCACGCCCGGTCGCGCCGATGGCGCCGACGATCTGCCCGCGCGACACCCGATCGCCCACGCGCACATCGATGCGACTGAGGTGCAGGAAGGCGCTGTTAAGCCCCATGCCGTGGTCGATCATCAGCAGATTGCCTTCGAGCGTAAATGGCACCTCGGCGGCAAGTATCACAACGCCGTCCGCCGGCGCGACGACCGGCGTTCCACTCGGCCGGGCGACATCAACGCCGCTGTGTGGCGCACCGGGTTCGCCAGCATAGATGCGCTGGGATCCGAACACCCCGCTGATCCGGCCCGTCGCTGGCCAGACGAAGCGCTGGCGCCAGCCTTCGCTCCCGCTGCGGATCGCGCGAGCGCTGGCGATGCGCTCCTGCTCGATCTTGCGGCGCGCGAGAAATTCGGGCGTTGGCGTCGTACCGCGCCGCAAGGTCGGCAGTGACTGGATATCCCATGTACGCGGCGCGATCTGAAGGATCTGTCGCACATGACGACCATCGCTGAGGACGGCATCGACGAGTGCCTGCGGCTCTGCATCCCGGCCGAAACCGATCAGGAACTGCCCGTCGGGCGCGAGCGCGACTGATTTTCCGTCCAGACTGACCGACACAGCGCCGGGCGGCGCAGTGCCCACCAGCAGCCCACCTTGGGTCATCGCTCCCTGAAAGGAAAAGCGGCCCAAGGGAGGCCGCTCGACCGGTCTGTCCGCCCTAGCGGGTGGCGTCGGTTTTACGCTTGTGGTGGTGCAGGCTGGCACCAACGCGACCGCGCCGAGCGCAAGGCCCAGCCGCGAGACGAAACTCAACCGTCGAGCGCCGCCTTCACGGCAATCTCGGGCGTTGCGTAGGGTTCCTGCTTCTCGACGCTCCAGTAGCGGAGATCATCGAGCGGGATCTTCTGCCCCGTGACCGCGCACACGACATGATCGCCCGGGATCAGCATCCGGAAGGTGTTCGCCAGATAATGAAGCTTGGCGGGGCGGCCACCCTGCGACATCAACATTGAGATCGTCCTGTCCTCATGATTACAGCAACTTTGGTTGCTCAACTTTAACCCGATCCGGGCGCGGCTGGCCAGCCCCTTCGACCCGCACGTCGACCTTGTCGCCTCGCTTGAACGCCAGCGTCAGGGCTCCGGCCCCGCGCGCAGCCTCTCCCGACATGACCACGCCGCCGCCGCGCCGCTCGACGCGGGCATAGCCGCGTTCCAGCGGCCGGTCGGGATGCAGCAAGGTCGCTTCACGCCACAGGGCGTCGAGCCGAGCCCGCCCGCGCTGCACCGGCTCGGCCAGCAGGCGCGGCCTGAGCGCGCCAGCCGATTTCGAGAGCGCCGCCGAAGCCAAAGCGAGACGCCGCGATAAGGCGCGTGGCAAACGCCCGGACCAGTCGTCGAACCGCTGTCGCTGCGGCCCGAGCAATTGTTCGGGCGTCGGCCAATGCCGCTTCAGTGTCTCCAGCTTTTCGCCCGCGCGTTCGCGGTAGCGGCTGGCGCAGCGTTCGGCGCGCAAACCCAGCGTCCGTACCCCCGCCAGCAATTCCGCGCGCACCGGCACCGCCATTTCGGCGGCGGCGGTCGGCGTCGGCGCACGCACATCGGCCGCGAAATCGCAGAGCGTCGTATCGGTTTCGTGCCCGACAGCGGAGATGGTGGGAATCGGCGACTCCGCAACCGCCCGAACCACGATCTCCTCGTTGAACGCCCATAAATCCTCAATCGAGCCGCCGCCCCGCGCCACGATCAGCAGATCGGGCCTCGGGGACATCTGCGCAAAGCCACGCACCGCCGCCGCGACTTGCTCAGCTGACCCTTCACCCTGCACCGCGACTGGCCACAGCAACACATGGCTCGGGCAGCGATCCTCCAGCCGGTGCAGGATGTCGCGGATCACCGCGCCGGTCGGCGAAGTCACCACCCCGATCAATTTCGGCAGGAACGGCAAGGTCCGCTTGCGGTCCGCATCGAACAACCCCTCCGCCGCCAGCGCGCGGCGGCGCTGGTCGAGCAGCGCCATCAGCGCGCCCTGCCCTGCCAGTTCCATCCGCTCGATCACGATCTGATATTTGGAGCGCCCCGGATAGGTGGTGATCTTGCCTGTGGCGATCACCTCGATCCCGTCCTCCGGGCGGAAGCGCAGCGCGCTGGCGCTCCCCTTCCAGATCACGCCGTCGATACAGGCGCGGTCATCCTTGAGCGTCAGATAGCAATGACCCGAGCTGTGCCGCTTGAACCCGGAAATCTCGCCACGCAGCCGTACATGGCCGAAGGCATCCTCCACCACGCGCTTCAACGCCCCGGCCACCTCCGACACCGACAAAGCGGGCGCGTTGCCGCCTTCGATTTCCTCGGCTAACAGCCGGGCCGGTTCGGGGAGATAATCGTCCATGAAAGTCCTGTTACTCGGTTCGGGCGGGCGTGAACATGCGTTGGCGTGGAAGCTCGCGCAATCGCCGACGCTGAGCAAGCTCTATGCCGCCCCCGGCAATCCGGGCATCGCGCGGCATGCCGAGCTTGTCGCGCTCGATATGGGAAATCATGCGGCGATCGTCGAGTTCTGCCTTTCCCAGACGATCGACCTTGTCGTCGTGGGCCCTGAGCAGCCATTGGTCGAGGGCATCGCCGATACGCTGAGCGCGGCGGATATCTCAGTCTTCGGCCCCAGCAAGGCGGCCGCGCAGCTCGAAGGGTCCAAGGGTTTCGTCAAGGACCTGTGCGCGCGGGAAAATATCCCGACTGCCGCCTATCAGCGCTTCTCCGACAAGGATGCTGCGCTTGCCGGCCTGTCCCAGTTCGGGCTGCCGGTGGTTATCAAGGCCGACGGACTTGCGGCCGGCAAGGGCGTGATTATCGCTGAAACCGACGATCAGGCGACGGCCGCGATCGAAGACATGTTCAGCGGCAGCTTCGGCAGCGCGGGCGCCGAGATCGTGGTCGAAGAATTCATGACCGGCGAGGAGGCGAGCTTCTTCGCGCTGACCGACGGCGACACCGTCATCGCGTTCGGATCGGCTCAGGATCACAAGCGCGTCGGCGATGGCGACACCGGCCCCAATACCGGCGGCATGGGCGCCTATTCCCCCGCCTCGATCCTCACCCCCGAGCTCGAACAGCGGGCGATGGAGGAGATCGTGCTGCCCACCGTCCGCGCCATGAAGGTAGCGGACACGCCCTATTCGGGCGTGCTTTACGCGGGCCTGATCCTGACGGCCGAGGGGCCGAAGCTGATCGAATATAATTGCCGTTTTGGCGATCCCGAATGCCAGGTGCTGATGATGCGCTTCGACGGCGATCTGCTCCAACTGCTGCTGGCCATCGCCGAAGGCCGGCTGAAGGATGTCGGCCCGGTGCCGCTTGCGGATCGTGCGGCGCTGACGGTCGTCATGGCGGCGAAAGGCTATCCGGGCACGCCCGAGAAGGGCAGCCGCATCGCCGGACTGGCTGAAGCGGAGAAGGACGGCGCGATCGTCTTTCACGCAGGCACCGCCGCCAGCGGGGCTGATATCGTGGCTAATGGAGGCCGTGTGCTCAACGTCACCGCAGCCGGCGAAACGATCGTAGCGGCACGGGAGACGGCCTATCGCGCCGTCGATCTGATTGATTTTCCCGGCGGTTTCTTCCGGCGGGATATTGGCTGGCGAGAGTTGTCGCGGACGCGGAACGACTGAGCGGGCACGCCGTTAATGAATTGAAGACTGGAGAGTTTTGGACATGAACAACGCCATCATCATCGCAGTAATCGCCATCGTCGTGATCGTGGGCGGGCTTATCCTTCTGATGCGCGCCGGCGGCAGAAAGAATGTTGCCGAACATCCGTCAAGCGAGTCCAATGATGTGGTGAGCGCTGCGACCGCTGCGGTGGAAGATGTTGCCGGGCCCCTTTTCGGCGTCGATGCCCATCCGGATCTCGCAGGTCCGCCCGACGACCTTACCCGGATCAAGGGCCTTGGCCCCAAAGCCGCTGGCCAGCTCAAGCTGCTCGGTATCACCCGCTTCGCCCAGCTCGGCGCGCTTGGCGGCGCTGAAAGCGCAGCGCTCGACGAACAGATGGGCGTCTTTCGGGGTCGCCTCGAACGCGACCGCTGGATCGAGCAGGCCCGCTACCTTGCCCGGGGCGATACGGCGACCTTCGAGAAGGAATTCGGCAAGCTGGGCTGAGGTTTCCGGCCCATGCTTTGGATAGGATCCATAAATATCAATGTGTTAGTCGATAAACGCGTAACTTCATAAACATCGCGCATGTCGTAGCTTACGTGCGCACGAAAATGGCGGTTTTCCGGCGATTTCAAAGAGCCATGGTCTGCATGGCATGAAGTTATGGCTGTAGGAAAATTATTTGGACGAAGTCGCCAGATAGGACCGATACCGGACTCCCCCACCCCAACCCCTCCCCTGAAGGGGAGGGGCTCTTTACTTACCCTGCTTTCGGAAGCGAA
>CAYLIK010000013.1:0-26028 GCA_964383565.1 uncultured Sphingomonadaceae bacterium | reverse complement strand
GGTCGTAGCGGGGGATTAGCAGTTCGCCTTTTTCGACCTTCAACACCGACGGGCCGAATTTGCCATCGCTGCTGGGATCGTTGCTTTCATATTGCTGGACCACCAGCGTGACCGCATCGGCGGTAACTGACCATGTGCCGGAAGCCACTTCGTCAAGCGCGCCGTAGCTTAGGCCGTAACGGAAGCGCCCGTCCTTGGAGAGTTCCAACCCGGCTGCCATTTCCATCTGTCCGCCGTCATAAACGCCGACAAAGCTGGTCGGATGCTGGTCCGCAGCCAGCGCCGGGGCGACAGCGACAGCCAGAGCGGGCAGCAGGAAGAAGGGCGCCCTCATCGGCCCTTGAACAGCCCGCCAAGGATGCCGCGCACGATGCCGCCGACCACGCTCGACCCCGCGCCGCGCGAACTGCCGAACACCTGCTTGCTGATTTCGTTGGCGACCTGGCGACCGATGGCGGAGGACGCCGAACGTGCGGCCGAGGTCGCCGCCTTGTTCCAAGGCGAGTTGGCCGCCTCCCGCTCCGCCTGACGCTGTGCCTGTGCTTCAAGCTTGGCCTGGCGATCGGCGTCGCGTTGTGCCGCGATACGGACGCGTTCAGCTTCCTTGGCGGCGCGCGCATCTTCCTTCGCCCGGGCAGCAGCTGCCTTTTCGGCTTCCGTTTTCGCAGCGGCTTCGGCCGCGGCGGCGGCGGCCTCATGCGATTTGGCGTTGAGCAGTTCCTCGGCCGATTCGCGATCGACCAGCGCATCATATTTATCGCCGACCGCATCGGTCTGGACCATCACCTTGCGCTCCTCCGCCGTCACCGGAGCGACGCGGGTACAGGGCGGCTTAATCAGAGTGCGCTCGACGGGGGATGGTGATCCATCCGGAAGCAGCAGCGAAACCAGCGCTTCGCCCACTTTCAGCTCAGTGATGATGGTCGCCACATCCACGCCGGGATTGGCGCGGAACGTGGTCGCGGCGGATTTGACCGCCTGCTGATCGCGCGGGGTGAAGGCGCGCAGCGCGTGCTGAACGCGGTTGCCGAGCTGACCAGCGATCTTGTCGGGAATGTCGATCGGGTTCTGGGTGACGAAATAGACGCCCACGCCCTTCGAGCGAATCAGTCGGACAACCTGCTCGACCTTTTCGGTCAGCGCGGGTGGCGCATCCTCGAACAGCAGATGGGCCTCATCAAAGAAGAAGACGAGCGTCGGTTTGTCGGGATCGCCGATTTCAGGAAGGCTTTCGAACAGCTCGCTCAGCAGCCAGAGCAGGAAGGTGGCGTAAAGCTTCGGGCTCGCCATCAGCTTGTCGGCGGCGAGGATATTGACGAAACCCCTGCCCTGATCGTCGACGCCGATGAAATCCTTGGTCGACAGCGCGGGCTCGCCGAAGAAATGTTCGGCCCCCTGCGCGCGGAGCTGGAGCAGCGAGCGCTGGATCGTGCCGACACTCTGTTTGGACACATTGCCATAGGTGGTCGACAGCTCGTCCGCGCGCTCGGCGCAATGAACCAGCATCGACTGCAGATCATCCAGATCCAGGAGGAGCAGCCCGTCCTTGTCGGCGACATGGAAGGCGATGGTCAAAACGCCTTCCTGCACTTCGTTGAGACCCATCAGCCGCGAGAGCAGCAGCGGTCCCATCTCCGAGACCGTCGTTCGGATCGGGTGGCCTTGTTCGCCGAACAGATCCCAGAACTGCACCGGGGTGTCGGCATAGGCCCAGTCGGTGTCGCCGATCTCGGCAGCGCGCGCCTTGAAGATTTCGTGCAGCTTGGTGGTGGGCGAGCCTGGCATGGCGAGGCCGGACAAATCGCCCTTCACGTCAGCGACGAACACCGGCACGCCGACTTTCGAGAAGCCCTCGGCAATGCCCTGCAGCGTCACCGTCTTGCCCGTGCCGGTTGCCCCGGCGATCAGGCCATGACGGTTAGCCCGCCGCAGGTTCAGGACCTGCCGCGCACCGCCAGCGCCCGTGCCAATGAAGATACCGCCCTCGTCCGCCATCAACGCTCCTCCCACGCTTACGCCACAGGCTTACGCGCGATTAGGAACGTTGTGAACGGCGAACCCGTATCAATCCTTGCTGAGGCTGACGCCGAGATAGCGCGGCGGTGCATTACCGCGCTGGACGAGCAGCACTACGCTGTCACGGTTCGCCTTGCGGGCCGCTGCAACGATCGACGCGGCGGCTTGAGGCGATGTCACCGGCGTCTGGTTGATCGAGAGGATCAGATCGCCCCGGCGAAGCCCCTTTGCAGCGGCATCGCTCGACTGGTCGACAGCGCCGATCACGACCGCCTGAGTGGTGCCTGGCACACCCAGCTGACCAGCAATCTGAGGCGTCAGCGCCTGCAGCGAAAGGCCAAGGGCGGTGCTGCTCGATTGCGCGTTCTGGCCGGGCGTTCCTTCGCCATCTTCCCCGAAATTGTCGGTGGCGGCGAGTTGCTCCTCGGGCGGACGCTGACCGACGACAGCCGTCACGGTCGAGCGCTTGCCGTCGCGGATCAGCTCGATGGGAACGCGTGAGCCGATCGGCAGGTTCGCGACGATGTAGGACAGCGTGTTGTCCGGCGTCACGTCCTGATTGTTGACCTTCACGATCACGTCGCCCTGCTTGATGCCGGCGCGCGCCGCCGCCTGACCAGGCTCGACCCGCGCGACGATTTCGCCACGGTTCTTGGGCAGACCGAGCGCGCTTGCGATCTCGTCAGTGATCGGCTGGATGCCGACGCCGAGATAGCCACGCTGGACGCGGCCACCCTTCCTGAGCGCCTCGATGACCGGCTTGGCCTCTTCGGCCGGAATCGCGAAGCCGATGCCGACATTGCCGCCGGTCGGCGAGAAGATCGCGGTGTTGATGCCGATGACATTGCCGTTGAGATCGAACATCGGGCCGCCGGAGTTGCCCTGATTGATCGACGCATCGGTTTGCAGATAGCGATCATAGGCGCCGCCGAGGCCGATATTGCGGTGGAGCGCGGAGATGATGCCCGCCGTTACCGTTCCGCCGAGGCCGAATGGATTGCCGATCGCGACCACCCAGTCACCCACGCGAGTGCGGGTGGAATCACCGAACTCAACGAACGGCAGGTTCTTGGCATCGATCTTGAGCAGAGCGAGATCGGATGCGATGTCACGGCCGATGACGGTCGCCTTATATTCCTTGCGGTCGGGCAAGGTGACGGTGATCGCGCTCACCACGGGCTTGGTGCCCTCGCCGGGGCCGCCCGAGATGACGTGGTTGTTGGTGACGACATAGCCGTCGGGCGAGATGATGAAGCCCGAGCCGAGCGAGGTCGCCTCACGCGTGACCGGTTTGCCGTCATTGCCGACACCACCGCCGCCAAACTGGCCGAAGAAATCGCCGAACGGCGTGCCCGCGAACGGATTGCCTTGAGAGACCTGAACGCGCTGGGTCGTCGAGATGTTTACGACCGCCGGCTGCAACCTGGCGGCGAGATCAGCGAAGCTCAGCGGCGCGCCGGGCCTTGGCGTGGCGGCGGAAATCGTGCCGGGTGCATTTTGCGCGACCTGCGCACTCAATGGCTGCTGCAATACCAGTGCAGTGGTGGTGCCTCCCGCTAGCAGGGCCGCGGTGATGGCATAGGCATAGCGCACGATAGGACTTCTCCCGATTAACTTTTGGCCAAGCTCGGCCGCGTCTTTGCGAAACGCGCCCTGAACCCAGATTGAATGGCCGAAACGATCACTGCTTTCCCCGGAACTGACGCAGATATTCGTTGTCAGGTGAAAGGACGACGGTAGATTCGCCCGGCGCCTCCTGCCCGTCCACACCGAAGGTGCGGCGGTAGGACTGCATCGCCCGGTAGAATTCGTAGAAATCCGGATCCTTGCCGAAGCTTGCGGCATAGACAGTCGAGGCGGCTGCATCAGCATCGGCGCGAATGATCTGCGCCTGCTGCATGCCCTGCGCCCGGAGGGTCAGCGCTTCCTGCTGACGCGCCGTTCGCATCCGCTGAAAGGCCGATTCGAGCGGGGTGCCGTCGGGCAGGTCAGCGCGCTTGATCCGCACGTCCACGATCTCGGCGCCATATTGGCGGGCGACGCGGCTGAGGCCTTCCTGGATATTATCCATCACCTGACCGCGTTCCGGGCTGAGCAGCGCCGCGAAAGGCCGACGTCCAAGCTCGTTACGAAGCGCGGAACCGAGGATCGGTCGCAGCGCCTCGCCAACGCGTTCCTCGGAACCCGCGCTGACATACATGCGCAGCGGATCGACGATGCGATAACGCGCAAAGGCATCGACCTCGAGACGAAGCTGGTCGGTCGACAACACCGGCTGACGCTGCATGTCGAAATCGAGCACGCGCTTGTCGATCCAGACGACGTTATCGACGAACGGGATGCGCGCGATCACGCCAGCGCCGGTCTGCCCGAACAGCTGGCCGGGATAATAGGCGTTGGCGATCAGGCGCGGCTTGCCCAGCCGCACGATCAGGGCCTGCTTCGTTTCCGGCACCACCGCGAAAATGCTCGACAGCAGGATGACGAACGCGATCGCGCCAAGCGCCCACGGAATCGGGTTGCGGATCAGGCTCATTGTGCGGGCTCCGCTACGGTGGGGCGGGCCGTGCCGCGTTTTACCTCGGACAGCGGCAGATAGGTCTGCACGCCAGGCGCCTCGACGATCGTCTTGTTCGTCCGGGCCAGCACTTCCTCCATCGTCTCATAATACATGCGCCGGCGGGTCACGTCGGGCGCGAGGCGATATTGCTCGTAGACGCGATCGAACGCGGCGGCCTCGCCGTTCGCCTTGGCTGAAAGCTGCTGCGCATAAGCGCGCGCCTGGTTGATATAGGTCTGCGCGGTCTGCTGCGCGGCCGACACTTCCTTGAAGGCATCGACCACCGCAGCGGGCGGATCGGCCTGCTTGATCGCAACGCCCTGGATCGCAACGCCTGCGCGATAGCTGTCGAGAATCTCCTGCATCCGCCGCGCTACGCGACCTTCGATTTCACTGCGCTGCTGACCGATCGCATCGTTCAGCGAGACACGTGCAACCTCAGCGCGCATCGCGCTTTCAGCGACCTGGGTGACGGTATCGTCGGGATCGGCCAGTTCCAGCAGATAGAGTTGGGGATCGCGGATGTTCCAGCGCACCGAATAGGCCAGATCGACGAGATTCTGGTCTCCGGTCAGCATCAGGTTCTGCGATTGCTGTGATGTGGAGCCAATTTCCTGAACCCGAATGTCATCAACATTGATCATCGTGACCTTGTCGATCGGCGACGGGAAACTGAAGCTCATGCCGGGAGTCAGCTGCCCGACATATTTGCCGAGCCGCATCACCACGCCGCGCTCCTGCGGCTCGATCCGGTGGATGCTCGTCAGCAGCAGCCACATAATCAGGATCGCGCCAACGCCCCACATCCAGAGCGACTGCCCGCCGGGCGCATTCCAACCGCCGCCGCCGCCGCCGCCATTGCCGAAACGCTGCCGGCCACGGCGCAGCAACTCATCGAGCACGCTTGGGCCAAACGGCTGCTTTCCGCCATTTGGGCGCTTGCGCGGGGGCTGGCTCCACGGATTGCGGCCGCCGGGACCGTCATCGTTGCCGCCGCCGCCACTTCCTCCGGAGCCGCCGCCTGAGCCGCCGCCACCCCAGGGCCCGCCTGCCTCATTGAACATTGGGTCTGCCAATTCTTTCTCATCCGATCTTATTGTTTCAGCCTTTATAGGGACGACACCCGCGGAAAAACAGTGCCATCCGCGCGATCGCTGTCTATTGCGCCCGCATGACGATCACGCCTGCCGACATCATCGCTGCTCTGGACCATATTCGCGATCCGCGATCCGGCAAGGGGCTGGCCGAAAGCGGATGCGTAGCGCCGCCCCGGATCAGTGAGGGGACGGTCAGCCTGATCCTCGACGTCACCGGCCTTTCCGGCGATGCGCGCGTCAAACTTGAGGCCGAGATCAAGCAGGCGGTCGGCGCGCTGCCCGGCGTCGAGGCGGTGCGAGTGGCGATGACCAGCGAGAAGCGCGGGCGGCGCATCATCGCGGTTGGATCAGGCAAGGGCGGCGTCGGCAAATCCACCGTTTCAGCCAATCTCGCAATCGCGCTGCATCGGATGGGCCGCAAGGTGGGCCTCGTCGACGCCGATATTTACGGCCCGTCCCAACCCCGCCTCATGGGGGCGGAAGGGATCAAGCCGACCGCGAAGGAAAAGCAGCTGGAGCCGGTACAGACCCGCTTCGGCGTCCCGATGCTGTCGATGGGACAGCTCATCCAGCCCGGCCAGGCGGTCGCGTGGCGCGGGCCGATGGTGGGCAATGCGCTCGGCCAGATCATGGATGCCGATTGGGGCGATGCAGAGCTGCTGATCGTCGACCTGCCGCCCGGCACCGGCGACATCCAGCTTACCATGATCCAGAAGCATAAACCGGCCGGCGCGCTGATCGTATCCACGCCTCAGGACCTTGCGCTCATCGACGCCACCCGCGCGATCGACCTGTTCCGGCAGGCGCAGGTGCCGGTGATCGGCCTCGTCGAGAATATGGCCGGCTATGCCTGCCCGCATTGCGGAGAGATTTCCGACCCGTTCGGATCAGGCGGGGCGGAAGCGGCGGCCGGCAACATGGACCTTCCGTTCCTCGGCCGCATCCCGCTCGACATCGCGATCCGCGTGGCTTCGGACGCGGGAGAGCCCCCGGCGGCGGGCGATCAGGGCGCGCCTTTCGAGGCGATCGCCGCACGTCTGGTTGAATGGTTGAACAAGCCTCCCATGTGAGGGTTAAGACCTCACAACTTCGGGAGACGCCGCATGCCGCTCACCACCGACGAGGAAATCGCCGAACTCCTTACCAACACCCGCACCATCGCCCTGATGGGCGCGTCCGATCGCCCCGACCGGCCCAGTTACGGCGTCATGAAATTCCTGCAGGACCATGGCTATCGGGTATTCCCCGTGAATCCGACCATCACCGGCGAGCATGTCCATGGCGAATTCGTCTGGCGCGAGCTTTTCCAGATCGGGGAGCCGATCGATCTGGTCGATATCTTCCGCAATTCGAAGGACGCGGGCGATGCCGTCGATCAGGCCATCGCCGTCGGGGCGAAAGCGGTGTGGATGCAGCTCGGCGTCATCAACGAGGAAGCCGCCGAGCGCGCTGAAGCCGCCGGGCTCAAGGTGGTGATGGACCGCTGCCCGGCAATCGAAATCCCCCGGCTCGGCCTCGTCAGACAGGAAGCGCCGTAGTATATTTCCGGCGCGACAGCGCGAACGCCGACGATGCGTGGGACACGCTGGGGTTACGCAGCAGCTTGTTGCGCAGGAACGCCTCGTAGGAGGCGATGTCAGTGGCCACGATCCGCAGCACATAATCCCAATCGCCCGACATCGCATAGCATTCAACGATTTCGGAATGGAGATCGAGCAAAGCTTCGAATGCCGCCGTCGTCTCGGGCAGATGGTTCTTGAGACGGAGGTGGCAGAAAACCGTTACCGTCAGCCCGATTGCTTCAGGATTCGCGAGCCGTACCGTTTCCCGAAGCACGCCAGCCTGCTCCAGCGCACGGACCCGGCGCCAGCAGGACGCCGGCGACGCCCCCACCCGCTCCGCAAGGCCGTTCTGGCTGAGCGTGCCATCTTCCTGCAGAACGCGAATGATCTGAAGATCGATTTTCTCAAGCTTCATTGGTCAATAATCCTCACTGCGTGAACTGAATTATTCAAAATTCTGTCATCGTCAATCATATTGAACAATGATGATCCCGGCTTCGGCCTATGATTGCCACCAAGCCCCGTGAGCAATCCCGAGAGAGGTTTCATGCCCGATCTTTTCGACAATCCAATTGGTCTCGACGGCTTCGAGTTCATCGAATTCTGCGCGCCAGAGCGCGGCGTGCTGGAGCCTGTGTTCCAGGCGCTGGGCTTCACGCATGTCGCCAGACACCGCTCAAAGGATGTCGATCTGTGGCGGCAGGGCGGCATCAACCTGATCGCCAATTACGAGCCTGGATCGCCCGCTGCCTATTTCGCGCGGGAACATGGCCCCTCCGCCTGCGGTATGGGATTCCGGGTCCGCGATGCGCGCAAGGCCTATGACGCGCTGCTCGAACGCGGAGCGGAAGCCGTCGATGTCAGGACCGGGCCGATGGAGCTTCGCCTGCCCGCCATTCGCGGCATTGGCGGCGCGATCATCTACCTGATCGACCGCTACGGTGACGCACTGTCGATCTACGACATCGATTTCAATTATCTGCCCGACGTCGATCGCCATCCAGAAGGCACCGGCCTCAAGATCGTCGATCACCTGACGCACAATGTCTATGGCGGGCGGATGGCCTATTGGGCGGATTATTATGAGCGCCTCTTCAACTTCCGCGAAATCCGTTATTTCGACATCAAGGGCGAATATACCGGCCTCACATCCAAAGCGATGACTGCGCCCGACGGCCTCATCCGCATCCCGCTGAACGAAGAAGGCAAGGCGGGCGGCGGTCAGATCGACGAATTCCTGCGCGCCTATAATGGCGAGGGTATCCAGCATATCGCCTTTCTGTGCGACGATTTGCCGACTGTGCTGGACAGGCTGAAAGCACTCGGGACGCCGTTGATGGCCCCACCGCCCGCGACCTATTATGAAATGCTGGAGGAACGGCTGCCCGGGCATGGCGAGCCAGTGGCCGAACTCCAGAAACGCGGCATATTGCTGGATGGTTCGACCAAGGATGGCGATCCCCGCCTTCTGCTGCAGATCTTTTCCGAAACGGTTATCGGCCCCGTCTTTTTTGAGTTCATCCAGCGCAAGAAGGATGAAGGCTTCGGCGAAGGCAATTTCACCGCCCTGTTCAAGTCGATCGAACGCGATCAGCTCAACCGGGGCGCGGTTGCCAAAGCCCAAGACAAGGTTGCATGAACGGGTCCATGATCCGGCTTCACGACTATTGGCGATCGACCGCAGCCTACCGCGTTCGCATCGCCTTGAACTTGAAGGGTCTGGATCATGCAAGCGTCACGCACGATCTTCTGGCCGGCGAACAGCGCGCGGTAGATTATCTAAAACTCAATCCGCAGGGACTGGTGCCCGCGATCGAAATCGACGGCGACGTCCTGATCCAGAGCCCGGCGATCCTGGAATGGCTGGAGGAGCGGTATCCGGACCCGCCCCTGCTGCCTGAAAGCGCTTTCGATCGAGCGCGGGTGCGCGCCATCGCGGCGATGATCGGCTGCGACATACATCCACTCAACAATCTGCGCGTGCTCACCGCCATCCGGGAAGACTTCCAAGCAACCAATCCGCAGGTGAAGGCCTGGATCGGACGCTGGATCACCCAGGGATTTGACGCGCTCGAAACCATTATCGCGGCCCATGGCGATGGTTTTGCGTTCGGCGACAGTCCGACATTGGCCGACTGTTATCTTGTGCCACAAGTCTATTCGGCTCGCCGCTACGGCGTGGACCTTACGCCCTACCCGACGATCATCGCAGCCGACGCGCGGGCCAGTGTGATGCCGGCCTTCATGGCAGCTGAACCAGAAAAGCAGGCAGGGGCGAAGGTCAGCGCGTCGCGTTGAGCTTAACGTCCACGATCAATGGATGGTTGTGGGTATGTTCAACTTTATTAGGCGAGCGCCTACCGCTTTCCAGGCGGCGACACCGGTCACATCATTTGCGCGACCCAGATCCTGAATGCGCTGCGTGATGAAATCGGGAGCGGCGTTGCCGTGCTGGCGCTCTACCCGCAAGGTGCAGAACCAGATGGCCAAATCGGCTGTCATCGATCCGTTTAACGCCTGATCCATGCTACTTAGACCCGCTCTTGCAACTTCGATTGAGGATGCCTCTATCCGTTTAACACTTTTTTAACCAAATGGTGCCGGATTACAAAAAATTTCTCGTACCTTATCCATATTTTCCAACGCCTCACCGGATCGCTCATCTTAATGCGACGCCAGAATCCTGGCCTTCCCGGACTCTCCGCTTCAATCAGCGCGCACTAGGCGATAGGCCGGGGGAAATGCGCTTGCCTTCTCTTCCGGCGTTTCGCCCAGATCCGTTCCTTCTGACGATCACAGCGGCCGTCATACTCGCAACGGTGCTGCCGGTGCGTGGCGCGGCGGTTCGCCCGACCGAGGTCGGCACCGATCTCGCCATAGCGGTCCTGTTCTTCCTCCACGGCGCCAAGCTGTCGCGCCAGGCGATCATCGCGGGCCTCGGCGCCTGGCGAATCCATATCGCCGTGCTGTGCGCCACCTTCGTGCTGTTCCCGCTTCTCGGGCTGGGAACGCGATACCTTGCCGATCAATGGCTGAATCCGGCGATCGGCGCGGGTATATTGCTGCTCTGCCTGATGCCATCCACGGTACAGTCCTCCATCGCCTTCACAGCCGTGGCGCGAGGCAATGTGCCTGCAGCCGTCTGCAGCGCCGCTGCGTCAAACATCCTCGGCGTCGTGCTCACGCCGCTTCTGGTGGCGTTGTTCTTCGCGCAAACGACGGGCGGCATATCCTGGGCGGCTGCGACCAAGATCGGGACGCAGCTCCTGCTCCCCTTCATTCTCGGCCATTTCTGCCGGCCACTGATGCTGCCGCTTCTCGATCGGTGGAAATCGCTGCTCGCCCGTTTCGATCGCGGGGTTATCGTGCTCGTCGTCTATGTCGCGTTCAGCGCCGCCGTGATGGAGGGTCTGTGGACCAGATACTCGCTCACTGACCTGGCCTGGACCTTCGCGCTCGATGCAGTGATCCTCGCTGCCGCCCTTCTTGTCACGACCTTCGCGGCGCGTGCTTTGAAATTCTCCAAGCCGGATGAAATCGTGATCGTCTTCTGCGGGTCCAAGAAGAGCCTCGCGTCGGGCGTGCCCATCGCCGGCGCGCTCTTTCCGTCGGCCATCGTGGGACCGATGATCCTGCCGCTGATGCTGTTCCACCAGATGCAGTTGATGGCTTGCGCCATACTGGCGCAACGCTACGCCCAGCGGCCCACGGACGAGCGGACATGAACTTCAGCGTCGCCCAGCTTGACCTCGATCCGCCGCCCGAACGCGTCGCCGAGCTAAGCGCCTTGCTCGACGACAGGGAGCGGGAGCGCGCCGCCGCCTATCATTTCGAACGGGACCGCAGGCGCTTCATTGTGCGCAGAGCGCTGGTTCGCATCGAGGTCGCACACGCAACGGGGGGCGAACCGGATAGCCTTAGATTCATTGAGGGGCCGCAGGGCAAACCGAGCGTGTGGGGCGCACCCCATCTCCGCTTCAATGTCTCACACACTGAGGATCTGGCCCTTGTCGTCATGAGCCGGGAAAGAGAGATTGGTTGCGACATAGAGCGCATCGACCCCGACAGGGCTCGCCGCGATGTCGCCAAGCGCTTCTTCTCGCCACAGGAGTTCGCGGCCCTCACGGCCTTGCCCGAGGAGCAATGGGCGGAAGGCTTCTTCAACTGCTGGACGCGGAAGGAAGCCTATATCAAGGCGCTGGGCATCGGCCTGGCCTATCCGCTTGAAAGCTTCTCCGTGTCGCTTGCGCCGGGCGATCAACCGCGCCTTATCACAGGAGAGCCCGGCTGCACGATCAGCACTGTCGACGCGGGTCCAGGCTATAGCGCGGCCGTGGTCACTTTGTAGGACCGATCGCCATTCAGGTGATGCTGGCCTGCAAATGGCGATTTTCCGTACTTCCGATGCTCACGTACATTGAGTACGCTGCGCTTCGGGTCACGAAAAATCACCATTTTCGACTCAGCCTGACCTGAATGTCGATCGGCCCTAGATCAAATCAAGCGGCCGAACGCAGGGCGACCGGTGGCGAGGCGCCGTAGCCGCCGAGCATGATCTCGCTTGAGACCGGAACTTGCGTCAAGGTCAGGCCAAGCACTGGCGTTCCCGTCCGGCCGAGTAGCGCCAGCGAATAGTCGATCGCCTGACGCGAGGTATGCCGCCAGCGGGCGAGCAACACCGCACCATCCGAAACCGCGGCGATCAGCCGGGTCTCCGCAACCTGCAGCAGGGGCGGCAAATCCAGGATGATAACGTCATAACGGCTGCGCAGATTATCGATCGTGGCGACGAACCGCTCGTGCGGCAACGTCTGGCCGGGCTGAGAAATCTGGCCGAACGGAAGGAAATGTCCCGGCGTGCGGCTATCCTTCACGATCGCATGATCCAGCGGCGTCCCTTGCAGGACATCCACCAGCCCCAAGCCCGAACCGATGCCGAAGCGGGTGGTGAAAGCGGGCCGCTGAAGATCGCAATCGATCGTCAGCACCCGCCGCCCGCGCATCGCGAGGCTGCGGCTGAGCGCGATGGCCGTGCTGGTCTTGCCTTCCTCGGCATAGCAGGAGGTGATCGACACGACCTTGGGATTGAACTCGCCGCTGTAGAAAATGCTCGCGGCGAGCCCGCGCATCGATTCCGAAAAGGCGGAGTTTGGCTCGTCCACGACATGATCGATGCGGGCGATATCGTCCGCCTCGCGCAGCCTTGGCAGCGCGGCGAGGAAATCCACCCCGAAAGTCGATTCCACCTCGGCGGGCGAAGCCAGACCAGTGGCGAAGAGCTGCCTCCCCAGCACCGCGATCATCCCGAACACCGCGCCGAGCCCGATACCGAGCAGGATGCTGGCTGGCCAGCTCGGCGAGCTCGGCTGTAGAGGGACCGCGGCAGGGGCGACCAGACGCGCGTCGGGTTGTTCGGTGCCGCTCTGGGTCGAGATCTGCGCAAGCCGTTCCTGATAGGCCGCCAGCAGCGCCTTCGGCGCCTCAAGTGCGCTTTCCAGTTCGTGCAGCCGCACGGATGCGTTGCCCGCACGCGCCAGCTGCCCCTCGGTTGACGCCAGTTTGGCCTGCAGCGCCGCAGCCCGGCCGCTCGAGGCATTTGCCTGAGTTTCCAGCGTCGCGAGCGACCGCCGGCTTTCCGTGTTGATGACCCGAGTGATATCGGCGAGCTGCTGTTTTGCCGCGATCATCTCCGGATGGTCGGGACCGTAGCGGCTTTCCAGTTCGGCCACCCTGGAGCTCGCCGCCGCCTGCTGGCCGCGCAGGCCGATCAGGCCGCCCGCCGAGGTATCGCCAAGCTGATCGACGCCGCGCCCAAGCTGGGCCCGCGCCGATGCCAGCCGCTGCTGATCCTCCGCAGCCTGCGCGCGCGCCATCGCGAGCGCCTGATTATAGCTGGACACTTCCTGCTCGACGAGCGTGCCGCTGACCGTGGTGTTGAGGCCCGTCGAAGCCCGGTAGGCGGCGACATCCGCATCGGCCTGCTTCACCTTGGCCTGAAGCTCGGCGATCTCGCGTTCGAGATGCGTGCGGGCGCGCTCATTGGCCTGGACGCGGACGGCGACCTGCGAATCGATATAGGCCTCAGCGAAACCGTTCGCGATCTGCTGCGCCTTCACCGGATCGGTGGAATTGAAATAGATGTTGATGATGTAGGTCAGCCCGGACCGGGTGATGCTCCGGTTCCGGATCACGTCCTGCACGGTCTCGGACGTTTGCTTGAGCTGATCGAGGCTCATCCTGGTCGGATCGACATTCGGGACCAGCCCGACCCGCTGCGCGACATTATAGGCCATCTGGCTCGAATTCAGGATCTCGACCTCGGTATCGACCACGCTCGAATCCGACGGCAGGCCAGACACCACATCGTCCACGCCTTGCAGGACCTGGCGCTTGCGCTGATCGAGCATCACGCTGGACTTGGCCGTGTAGAGCGGCGTCTTGTTGAGCGTGTAGAGGATCATCAATCCGAGCGTCGCAGCGAAGACGATCAGGAAGAGCTTGTAATTGTCCCGGATGAACTGGCCGAGGCGCGAGCCGTCGAGGCTGCCGTCACGCGGCGCATAGCCCAGATCCCTTTCGACCAGAGCGCGTGGCGCTTCCGCAAGTGCGTTGCGCTTTCGGCGCTGGAGTTCATTGGCCATGCCGTTGCCGTCCACTTCGGAAAACACTCTAAATTACAACCTTATCCATATCAACTTCCGGCCATATTTGGCCAGCCCAAGCTATCCGAAGCTCCCAGTCCCGCCGATTTTTTAGCAAGTGCAGCATTTGTCCCGATGCAAAACTAGCGCTAATATCCTGATGCCACATGGAGTTTTCTTGCGCACACAGGCTCCCGATGACAGTCGGCGTTAAGACACATAAACCTCATCCGGTGCGAAAAAGCCATGCCATGCGTGGTTTTAACTGGTGTCCGGGCAGGCGGTTGGTCTTAAAAGGAGACCTGTCCGGCGAGGTCAGGCTGTCCGGCGGCAAGGCTTTCAATAAAGGCATTTCTCCATGAAACGCATGATCTTTTTGTTTGCTGCATCCGCGTTGCTGGTATCGGGGACCGCGTGCCAGAGCAAAAAGCTGGAAAAGGGACCGACCGCTGCGCAGCTGGGCGTCTACCGGCTGGGAAGCGGGGATGCGCTGAGGCTCATCGTCTACGGCGAAGATCGGCTGAGCGGCGATTTCAAGGTCAGCGACACCGGCAATATCGCCTTGCCGCTCGTCGGTGACGTGAAAGCTGCAGGCCAGACCGTCGATGAGCTGACCCAGGCGATCATCGCCGCCTATTCACGCAGCGTGCTGAAAAACCCGCGCGTCGCGATCGAGATCATCAGCTACCGGCCTTTCTTCATCCTGGGCGAGGTCAACAAGCCCGGACAATATCCCTTCATTCCCGGCATGACCGTGCGCCAGGCGATCGCGACTGCCAACGGCTACACCCCGATCGCGCGTCAGAAGGTGGTGATGATCACCCACTGGGGCGAAGCTGAGGAGAGGTCCTATCGCCTGGAAGCCGCAACCGTCGTTCGCCCCGGCGACACGATCCGGATCGGGGAGCGTCCGTTCTGAGCAATGGCCTGCCCACAGCGGCCTCGGCGATGGGGGCATCGGGGATGCTGACCGCCGATCCGGTTGCATCTTTTTCCCCTGTACAACACTATGAAAGCAGCCGCCCTCGGTTAACCAGCCTCGACGCGATCCGCGGCATCGCCGCGCTTGCGGTGGTCATCGGGCATGCAATCGACGAGGCGATTCGCCTCATCCCGGCATCTTCCCTGCATGACATCCTCCAATCGCTTGCGGTGGATTATGTCAGCCTCGGGCGCGTCGGCGTCGTCGCCTTCTTCTGCGTCAGCGGGTATGTGATCCCGTTCAGCTTCGCGCACAGGCATCCTGTGCCGTCGTTCCTGATCGCGCGTTTTTTCCGGCTCTATCCGGCCTATTGGGTTTCGATAGCTGGCGCGCTGGCGGTGGCGCTGCTCGTGGGCGATGTCTTTCCCCCGCCCGCCCAGATCCTTGCCAACATCACGATGGTCCAGCTGGTGCTGGGTCAGCCTGACCTGATCGGCGTTTACTGGACATTGTTCTACGAGCTGGTGTTCTACGGCCTGTGCCTGGGGGCATTCATCATCGGCCGGATGCAATCGCCGGCCTATCTTCTCGCCATGATCGGCGGATTGAGCGCGTTGGGTCTAGTCGCTGCCGTGCTTCGCCATTCCGGCATGGCGACGGGTGTGCCGATCGGCCTCTTCATGTTCCTGGCGATCATGCATCTCGGCACGCTGGCGCGCGTATCGGACCGCGACGCGACGCCGCTTGCCCGCCGATATTTCGCGATCGGGCTGGCGGTCGTCCTCCTCACGACGGGTCCGATCGCGTCGATCGGCTTCATTCAGAAGGCGAGCAACCAGCGGATCATCGCCGACGTCACCAGCCTCTATGTTGGCCTCGCCCTCTTTTTCGCGCTGCGTCGGCGAGACGATCTCGCGACCGTGCCGCTGCTGTTCCTCGGCAAGATCAGCTATTCGCTTTATCTGATGCACCCGCTCTGCCTGGTCGGGCTCGTCGCGGTCGGGCATATGCTCGCGCAACCGGCGGCCTCGCTGTTCGTGCTCATATCAGTGCCGATTGCTTCCATCCTTCTAGCAGTAATCACCCAGCGCCTGGTCGAAGAGCCGTCGAACCGGTTTGGCCGGCAAGTGCGCAGGTTGTTGCCGGGTGGCTGAGGCTGCAAGACCCAGCGGGAAGCTCGATTCCGTCCAGCTACTGCGGGCGGTTGCGGCCAGCATGGTCGTCATTGGACACCTGATCGGCGCGGCCACGCTCAAGGCGGATATGCTCGGGCCTTTCGCAAAGCCGCATTTCGCCGGCGGTGCCGGGGTCGACATCTTCTTTCTGATCTCCGGCTTCATCATGGTCTATACCAGCGGCAGGATGTTCGGCAGCGGCCGCGGCGCGCGTGACTTCCTGATTCGGCGGCTCGTGCGCATCGTGCCGTTGTACTGGCTGGTGACGCTGCTGACGCTGGGGCTGGCGGCGGTGGCCGGTAACAGATTGCCCTCCATGATCTCCACAGCCTCGAGCTTCCTGTTCTTTCCGATCGATACCAGTGGACGCGGGGATGGCTTCGCCTTCCCGATCGTCGATCTCGGCTGGACGCTGAATTACGAGATGATGTTCTACCTGCTGTTCGCGGCCTTCATTCCCTGGGGCCGCGGCAGATGCGTTGCCGCCGTTTCGATCACGCTGGTCGCGCTGGTCGCCATCGGGTTTTTCGCAATGCCCGGCAACGTCACGCTCCGCTTCTGGATGCAACCGATCATACTGGAATTCGGCGCGGGGATGATCCTTGCGCAGCTTCACCTGCGCGGCAGATTCGCGCTGAGCGCAGCAGCAAGGATCGCCCTCGCCGCCGCCGCCGTGGCGCTCTACCTGTGGGATCCGTTCGGGCTCTTCACCCTGCCGACCACGCCCAACGGCTTCGCCCGCATCGGAAGCTGGGGCCTGGCGAGCGCCTTGATCCTGATCGCGGCGATTTCCGGGCCTACGCCACTCTCAGGCGCATTCGGAAAAGCTTCTGTACGGCTGGGCGACGCGTCATATGCACTTTACCTGCTGCACCCCTTCGTCATCCTCGTCCTGCTGCGGGTCGCGGATCGCGGCCTGTTCGGCAACACTTTTTCTGCGCCGCTGTTCATCCTGACCGGCTTCATTGCTGCGGCGATCGCTTCCATCCTCTTCCACCTGCTCGTGGAGCGGCCCGGGACCGTTACCCTCACGCACCTGCTTCAGCGTCTGGGCGTGCCGATCGGCCGCGAGCCCCTGCCGCCCAGCGCGCCGCCCCCTGCCCTAGCGAATTGAGCCGGCATCATCGCATCCGGTAAAGCGCACCAGCATGATCTCGGGCGGAACCCCGAGCCGCAGCGGCAGCACGCTTTCCCCGATACCGGAGGTGACGATCATGCGCCTGTCGCCCGCCCGATAGAATCCGCGCACATAGCGCTCGGCGGGCCAGCCGGTCGCAAAGCCCAGCGCCCGGCCGACCCTGACAGCCGCGTCGATCACCGGCACCGATATACCCGGCAAGAACTGGCCTCCATGAGTATGCCCCGTAAACAGCATGTCACCGGTGGACCGCACCCGCTCGATCATGACCGGATTATGCGCGAGCCAGATCGTCAGCGGCGGCGGGGCGATCCGCGCGATGGCGAGCTTGGTCGCATAGCGCTCCTCTACCAGAACCGGATTGGCGGTGTTCGACGTGAGTTCGGCTACGCCCATCACCGCGACCTCGGGCGTGACAAACGCATCGTTGACGAGAACCTTGACGCCCAGTCGCGACAGTGTGGCGGAGATCCCCTCTGCCCCGTCAGTGACGTCATTGTTTCCAAGGATGGCGAACGTGCCGATGCGGGGACGCAAGCCGGCAAGAGGCGCCAGCCCCTCCAAATGGCCGGCATCGTCATTCGGCCACCACTGGCTGAAATAATCGCCAACCATCACCACCAGATCAGGCCGAAGCGCATTCGCTTTATCGACTGCCCGCTTGATCTGCGCCGGACGTGTCGTCAGCGAGGAAAGATGGAGATCGCCCATCACAACGACCCGAAACGGCCGAGGAGCGCAGCGCATGCCTGGCGCGTGGACGGCGTAGCTCGCGACATGCACCGTTTCGCGCGCTTCACGAAAACCAAGTGCGACCAGCAGCAAAACAGCGGCGCCTATCAAGATCGTCAATCGGAAGAGCCACCGTGCCATGATGCCGTCCGTTGTCGGTCGAGAATTGCTGCGATGCAAGATTGGCATTCTCTCCTCAGATCCGAACCGCTATCCTCGACCCGGAAAATGTCATGCGCACGCAAGGGTTGAAATACATCCATCTGGAACTCGCCGGCGCCATCGCGGTGGCGCTTTGCACGCTGCTGCTTTCGGTAGAGATCGTATCGCCGGCCTGGTCGGTGTGCGCATTCTTGCTTTATATCTGGATATGCACGGTCTTCATTCGTCTGCAGACGCGCGGAATCGTGCTGATCCTGCCATTGATGATCACGAGCGCGTCAGTCGTCGTTGCGCTTTCGCTGATCGAGTTCGGCCTGCCGATTCCGGAACTCGACACGGTGGGGTCGCCCGGCGCCTATACCATCTCCTTCGTGCTGTATGAGACGGTGTTCCTGCTCGCTTTCGCTGGCATATTCGCCATGCTCAATGGCGATACGTCCGCGCCTTCACCGTTTCAGATGCGGGTACGATCCCTCTATGGACATTATGCAAGCTTGATCGCGCTCGGCATCCTGGCCTTCGCGATCCTCAATATCCTGATCCTGCTGGCCTTTGGCGCGATGACCGGCTTCCCATTGCTCACGGGCACGGATCGCTTCGTCTACCGCCGGATGATGGGTAATGTCGTCATCCTCTATCTGCTCAACTTCAAATCGATCTGTGCCTTCATTATCGGTTTCGGCGCATTCGTCGTCACGCGTGACCGGATGATCCGCCTCGCACTGATCCTGTGCTTCTCGCTACTGAGCTTCGTGTATTTCCTGTTCGGCGACAAATTCTTTACGATCCTTTCCGCACTCGCCTCCTTCCTCGCACCCTGGCTGTACCTCAACCACGAAACGGTGCGGAAACGGCTGGGCATGTTCGCGCTTGGCGCCGCAGTGCTCGCCGTTCCCGCCTGTGGGATCACCTGGATGATCTATTCGAACTTCGGGCAGACCTCGACCTACGAAACCTCGCAAAAGCTAAGCGGGCGGATCGTCGGTCAAGGCGAGCTCTGGTTCATCCAGAGCAAGGTCGGTGCTGAAGCATTCCAATGGGATTCGCTGCTGGTCCAGCGCAACATCGAATCGTTGTTCATCAAGGATGCCGACCTGAATGCGCTACGCGCCTCCATCGGCCCCCATTATTTCTCGGACCGTTACGCGCCGGACAAGATCCGCGCCTCGATCCACCGCAACGCCGGCAGCACCACTTACACCATGGCGCTCGAGCCGCTTGGCCTCGTCATGTTCGGCTGGGCCGGGCTGGTAATCCTGAAGGCGCTGTGCGGCGGGCTCGCGGCGTTGCTCGCGACTTATCTTTCCTGGGCGATCCGCACGGGTTCGATCCTCTCCGCGGCCTTTGCCAGCTATGTGTTCGTCCAGCTTACCTATTTCTTCCGGCAAGGGTCGCCGTGGGTCTTTTTCGGCATCTACGCACTGCGATGGGATTTCGTGATCCTAATATTCGAGCTTGCGATCATCCTGCTCGTCATGTCGCAGACTGCAAAGCCGACATCACGCCGCCGCCCGCAATGGCGATGACTGCCGGCCAACAAGATAGCGAAGCAAACGATCCAGCGGCTTTTCGATACCGATATGGACCAGCGCGGCGGCGATCAACGCGCAGATGGTCGTGAAGGCGATGAACAGCCAGGGCGATGGGGGTCCGTCGATCAGGCCCCATGCGATCGTCGCTGCGCGGATGCTGAAAGGGTGGGAAAGATACAGCGCATAGGACGCGTCTCCCCCGAATTCGAGCGCGCGCATCGTCGCGCTGCGCATTTCCGGCGCACGCCACAGCACCACGCCGGCCACAACCAGCGCGGCCGGAACGCCCTGAAAGACAGCGCGTGTCGTGTAAGGATTCAGTTCGAAATATCGCAACGTCATGGTGAGCAATAAGCCGCCGGCAATCAACGCGAAGGCCTGAGCCGTCCCGATCCGCCAGCCGCGCCGATAGGCCATCGCGAGCAGCATGCCGGCCGCGAACTCCAGCACGATCGGCTGCCCCCAGAAATCGAGCATCGGCAGCCGGCCCGGCAGGATCGCGGCCAGGCCGACGATCCCCAGCAACAGGCTGAACAGGACGATCAGCCCGATCCGCTTCGGGAAGATCAGAGCGAGCGTGAAGAGGGCGTAGAAATAGGCTTCGTAATTGAGCGTCCAGCCGAGCTTGAGCACCGGCACCACTTCACCCGCACCATTGGGAATCGGCAGGAAGAAGAAGGAGGCAATCGTCGATCCGACACCGATCGCGTCGCTATCGACATGGTTCGTAAATACCACCGCTGCGACCAGCATCAGCAGCGTCGCGACATAATAAAGCGGCGCGATGCGCAGGAACCGCCGGCTCGCGAACTTGCGCCACTCGCCCGGCCGGCCGAAACCCTCGCCCGAAATATAGTACATGATGAAGCCGGAGATGACGAAGAACATGTCCACGCCGATCCCGCCGTCAATCGCGGTGAATTCATTGAATGACACGTCCGGCATCAGTCGGGTCGCCACCTCATGCTGGAGATGCCCAACCAGCACCGCAAAGGCTGCGAAGAAGCGCAGCGCCTGAACCCGGCCGAGATGGCCTTTGGCTGCCGCGCTCACGCCTTGCCCTCCAGGTGTGTCCGCGCCGGTGCGAAACCGGCCCAAATTCGATCGTAGATCCGCTGCCCGATCCACGCCGCAACTATCGCCACCGGCAAGGCCAGCAGCACGATCAGCGCCGCCCGCCCTTCCCAGCCGGCCGGATCATAGACTTTCAGGACCAGAGCGTAGACCGGCCTGTGGAACAGGTAGAGGAAATAGCTCGCCTGCGCGACGAACAGGATCCATCCCCAGCGCGGCAAGCTCCCCTCTCCCGCCATTGCCGCACCGAACAAGGCGGCGGACATCGCAAGCGCCCAGGGTATCGAGAAGAGGCTGCTCTCAATCATCCGCGTGTCCGCCTGCATCGAAACCGCCAGCGCGGGCAATGCCGCGACCAATCCGAAAATCAGCACCTGCCGCCACGAAACCGCATGAGCTGCAAGCCACAATCCCACGCAATAGGATGGCAGATACATCGCCAGACGCGGGCTCACTGTCGGCCACTGCAGATGCGCCAATGCGGCCAGCACGGTAAGAGCGGCAATCACCAGCCCGAAGGTCCAGCCATTCCGGCGGGCGGCCATCAGCAGGGGGGTTACCGCGTAGAAGAGCGCGATCATTGCGATGAACCAGAGCGTGAAAGGCGCCGGCCCCCACAGCATCGCCACGAGCAATGCCGCCTTCACGAGCGACGCGACATCGGCAAGCTTGAACAGCGCGAACAACAGGCAGGCGAGCACGAATGGCGGATAGATGCGCCCGAACCGTCCGAGGTAGAAATCGCGTAGGGGGCGCGGCTTGAGGGGGACGTCCTTGAGCCCCATCAGATAGCCTGAAACCAGCACGAACAGGCCCAGCAAGGCGACCGTCGCGCGATAGGTCACGTCGTTCTTGGCGCCCGGCAGATCAGGCAGATAATCAAATAGATGCCAGAGGCCGACGATCCACAGGATGCTGAATGCCCGTACCAGATCGATCGCCGCGTTTCGTCGCGGAGGCGCTGCGGCGTTCTTATCGGCCATTCATCGTCCCGCCTCAGCGTACCGGCTTGTTCGCATCCGCAGCATCTATCGTCTGGGGAAGACCGCGTCTATAAGCGCGCCATGACGGCCCACCGACAATTCCTTTCGTTTCATGGGCCATTTCACCCTCTATCGGTCTGCTAATGCTCGGAAATCTCGCTTCGATGTCCGGGCTGAGCCTGTTCAAGGCCCTCGTCCAGTTCGGGATCACGACGCTTGTCGCGTTGTTCGTGCTGCCGGGCGAATATGGGCTCATCACCTTCTCGCTGCCGATCATCCAGTTCATCGCCGTGTTCACCGACATGGGATTGGCGAGCGCGATCGTGCGCCAGCCGGGGCTTACGCGCGAGCAGGCCGGCGGCGCGTTCAGCTTCTCCCTTGCCATCGGCCTGATCGCGGCCCTGCTGCTGGGCGCGACCGCCTATCCGATCCAGCACTGGACCGGCCTTGCCAATCTCGCGCCGGTGCTCATCGCGCTGGCGCTGGCGGTGTTCTTCACGATATTGGCGGGCGTGCCGCGCGCGATCATGGAAAGGTCGCTCCAATATCACCGCATCGCAGTCATCGAAGGCATCGGCACGCTGGTGGCGGGAGCCGTGTGCGCGGTATCGGTCATGCTGGGCGCGGGGATCTGGTCGGTGGTGCTGTTCCACGTCACCTTGCAGGGGCTGCGGGCGATCTGCTTCCTGATCGAAAGCCGTCACGCCATGGCGATCAATAGCCGGTGGCGCGCGATCACCGGGCTGCTCAGCTTCGGCTGGTGGGTGCTGGCGACCAACCTTCTCAATTTCGCCGCGCGTAATGCGCAGAATTTGCTGATCGGCGCTTGGCTCGGCGCGGTCGCGGTGGGGCTGTACGGCCTTGCCTATCAATTCATGATCCTGCCGCTGATGGCGATCAGCTGGCCCGCGTCAGGCGTACTGCTGGCCACGCTCAGCAACAGCGCGAACGCGGACGGCGAACGCTTCAGCCCGCCGATCCTTGGGGTCGCGCTGATTACTGCATTGATTGCCTTTCCGCTGATGATCTGGATGACGTTCGGGCTTGCCTTCCCGATCCAGATGCTGCTGGCGCCGGGCTGGGAGCATATGATTCCCTTGCTTCAGGTTCTTGCGCCGTTGGGGGCCATCCAGGCGCTCGCTTCCTATAATGGCGCGGTCCTGCTCGCGCGGGGCCATTCCAGGCTTCAGTTCTGGATCAATTTCATCAGCAGCGCCGTGCTGTTGATTGGCTTCCTGGTCGCGCTGCCGCATGGCGTGAAGCGCTTCGCCGAGGTCTATTTCGTGCTCGGCATGGCGACGGCGCTGCTTCAGATCTGCGCCAAGCTCTGGGCCGCGAAAATCTCCATGACCGCTTATCTCTGGACGCTGGCACCGCCGATCGCCGGAACTGCGGCGGGATTCGCCGCTGCCTGGATGATCGGGCTGGAATCGTCCGACTGGACTCACTGGGCAACCGTCACAGGAGGTTATGGTGTAGCGGTATTGGCAGTCTACGCCCTTTCATCACGCAAGATTTTGCGTGAGCTTCAGGCGCTGCTCCGATCCCGCGCCTCGGCAGGCGAAGCGGCCACGGATTATCAGGACGCGCTAGCCTGACCGGTCCGCGGCAAGGATCGCTTGAGCAAGACTTGCCGCCCCCCGATCCCAGGTGAACAAGGCAACGCGCTCGCGAGCCGCCGCCTCACGCGCGCGCCTGTCGGGATTGTCCAGTTGCTCCGCCATCAGCCGCGCAAGTGTCGCCGCATCATCGGGATTGAAGAATATCGCGGCTTCGCCGCAGGTTTCGCGGAGCACCGGGATGTCGGACGCGATCACCGGACAGCCATGCACCATGGCCTCCAGTGGCGGAATGCCAAAGCCTTCGTAACGCGATGGGAACACCAGCGCCGCTGCATTGGCATAAAGCGCCGAAATAGCCGCATCGGATCGCCCGCTCGCGACGACGACGCCGGGAATTTTGTCAGGCGCCTGCCCACCAAACACGGCGTTGTTGAGCGAACCGGCGACCACGAACCGAATATCGGTTCGGGCGAGCCGGGCGAAGGCATCCAGCGCCACGGCAAGATTCTTGTTGGGGGCCGGCGATCCCACGAACAGGAAATAGTGGCCGGGCGTCAGCGCGAGTTCGATCAGCACGCTTTCATCCGCCGCGCGGCCGACCAGATGATCGCTGCCATTATAAGCAACGAAAATCCGGTCCCGATCGACGCCCAATACCGCCGACAATTCATCGCGCGAAAAGTTCGAGACCGTCCCCAGCCGCGAGGTGCGGGACAGGATGCGGCTCAGCATGCGATGCGCCTTGCCATAACGCGGCCCGAAATTCTGCGGCGTGCGGAACACGGCGACATCGTGAATGACGGTGATGCTGTCACGATGCAGGATCGGCCCACTATTGCCGAGGTTGACCAGGCGCTGCCCGCGCGCGGCGCGAAGCAGATCCCATTGCTCCCAGAAATGCCCTTGCCGCGATCCGTAATGGACCGTCTGGATCGCCTGCAGCGGGTGATCCGATCTGACTCCCTCCGGCACGATCAACCGCCACCGCCGCCGTCCCAACCCGTCCGGATCCGCGAGGATCATCGCATCCAGCGCGCGGGTGATCTCGCGCGCATAACGCTGCACGCCGCTCAGCTTCTGGGCGAGAAACCGGCCGTTGATGGCAATGTCCTTGGCCGGCTTGGCGTGATCGTGCATGGGGGAATTCAACTCGGGACAGATACCTTGCGCATTATACATCTGAGCTCGCTATATCCACCCACCGTGGTCGGCGGCGCGGAACGGGTCGCCGCGATGCTGGCCGAAGCGCAGGCCGCAGCGGGACATGAGGTGTTCGCCACCTCGCTCACGCGCGGACCCCAGCCGGCCGGATCGCTGAACGGCGTCATGACCCGCCCGCTCAAATCCCGCAACCCGCTCTGGATTCAGGAAAGCAGCCGCTATCCAACGCCCGTCCGCCTCGCCAACAAGGCGGCCACGGTCTTCAACCTCGTAACGGCGCGCCAGTTCGGGGCGCTGCTCGACGAGATCAAGCCGGATGTCCTGCATAGCCATTCGATGGTCGAGTTGCCGCCCGCCGTGTGGCGCGAGGCGGCGTCGCGCAAGGTGGCGATCGTCCATACGCTGCACGACTATGATCTGCTGTGCATCCGTGGCGCCCTCTTCAAAGACGGCGCGAAATGCGAGCCGCGCCACCTCGCCTGCCGCCTGCTCTCCGCCCCAAAGCGCGCGGCGCACGACCGGATCGACGTCGCCGTGGCGGTGTCTCAAACGGTGATGGATCGGCATCTGGAACATGGCCTGTTCGCGCAGCTTCCGCCTGAGCGTCGTCATGTTGCATGGAATCCGGTGGCTCTTGACCCGATAACCCCCTCGCCTGTCGCCACGACGCGCGGCGGGATCTTCCGTTTCGGCTTCCTCGGCCGTCTGGTCGCCGAAAAGGGATTGGGCGTGCTGATCGAGGCGTGCCGCCAGCTAAAAGGCGACTGGTCCCTGACCATCGCGGGGGTTGGCCCAGAAGCGGAACAGTTCAAAGCACAAGCCGCCGGTCTGCCGATCAGCTTCGTCGGCTTCGTCGATCCACCGGCTTTTCTTGCAGACATCGATGCGCTGGTCGCCGTGCCTATCTGGGACGAGCCGTTCGGTCTCACTGTGCTTGAGGCCTATGGCGCGGGGCGGCGCGTGATCGGATCGTCGGCAGGCGCGATCGGCGAGTTCGTCAATCGCGTCGATCCGGGCTGGACGGTGCCGCCCGGCGATGCGGATGCGCTGATGCGTGCGATGGCTGCGGCGATGACAGCCCCCCACGATGTTGCGCCGCAACAAGTGTTTGATCTAATGAGTGAGCTTCAACCGTCGCGGGTCGCGGGCCGGTATCTGGAGTATTACGATCAGGCACGTTCGGTCCATCGCTGACGGCATCGCGTGACGGCCGATCCTCCCATGCGCGTCCTTCATCTCAGCATGCTTTATCCGCCCCATATCCTGGGCGGCGCGGAACGGTCAGTCGCGATGCTGGCCGAGGCACAGACCGCACTCGGTCATGAGGTCGCTGCCGCCTGCACCACGCCCAATGGCTTTACGCGCGAGGAGCGCAACGGCGTCACCGTCTTCCGCATGCCACACGAAACCAGCTTCTGGGCTGAGGAATGGCCGAAGCATGGCAAGCTCAGCCGCGGCTGGCGCAAGTTCATGCAGCAGTTCAATTATCGGCTGCGCGACCATTTCGATCGCGTGCTTGAGGAATTCCGGCCGGACATCGTCCACAGCCATTCGATGGTCGACGTCTCGACGACGATCTGGGACGCGGCGGTAAAGCGCGGGCTGCCGATCGTCCATACGCTCAGGGACTATGACCTGCTGTGCGCCGATGCCTCAATGTACCATGACGGCCATGGCTGCGGGCTCAAGTGCAAGGTGATGACCTTCACCA
>CAYLIK010000012.1:0-34446 GCA_964383565.1 uncultured Sphingomonadaceae bacterium | reverse complement strand
GCCATCGGCACCAGCACGAAGCCTATCGCTATCGCCGCGAGTAATCCGATCGCGCTTGCCACGATCTGCCGCCCATAGCCGCTCACGACCTGCAACACCGGCTGCGCGCCCCCGATGACGGTCTCGACCGCGCGCGCCAGCAGCAGGATCACGACCGCGCCCCTCGCCTGATCCGCTGTATTGCCGAACAGGCCGAGGATCGGCATCGCGCCCCCGGCCATCACGAGTGCGAGGGGCAGCACGATCGCCGTCATGATCCTTGTCGCAAAGCCGTAAAGCGCGCCGACGTGCGACTTGTCCTGTCGGGCGGCGCTCGATGCAAGCGGCGCGAGCACATAGGAGAAAGCGACGCGGACCAGCTGGACGAGGCTCGAGATCTTTCGCGCGATCATGTAGAGCGCCGCCGCACTGGCGCCAACCGCGCCCGGCAGCATCAGGTTAAGCACGATCGATGGCGCATCGCCGAACAGCCGTGCGACCATATTATAAGGCAGGGCTGAAAGACCGGCCTTGAACGTCTCTCCGAACATCCTGCTTTTTGGATCGCCGCGGCCGAAGGTCGTCTTCAGATCATAATGGCGATACAGCAGCCGGAAACTAAGCAGTACCGTGATCGCCAGCGAGATCATGTGCGCGATGAACAGCCCCGCCAATCCCAGGCCAAGCGCGAAGAAGGTCGTTGCGAGGATCAGCCGGATGATCTGCTCCCATACGATCCTGAGCCGGATCTCCGGCCCGAACAAATGTCGCGCCCTGAGCGCCGACGTCGCGATCTCGACGAACGCCCAGAGCGGCAACGCCCATATGAACAGTTGGATCGCCGGAACGACGAGCGCTTCGTCTTTTGCAGCGACATTGAGGAAGGGCGCGATCTGGGGCGCGAAAATCGTTGCAATGGCCGCTACCAGAAGATTTGGGCCGACCCCAAGGATCAGCGCCGCGCGCAGCGATCGTGCCGCTTCTTTCTCGTCGCGCGCTTGCGGCACGGTGCGCTGCAACGCAGCGGTCATGCCGAGATCGAAGATATTCTCGAACAGATTGATGGCGGCCCACAACACTGTGTACAGCCCGAAGCTCGCCAGCCCGAACATCCACACATAGAGCGGCTGCGACACGACCTCGATGACCCCGCCGATCCTGGCGAGCAGGGTCGTGCCAACGCCCCTTGCGACATGGCGGCTGGTGACGGCCGGCTGTTCTTCCATCCAGCGCCGCTATCGCAGCGCCGCTCATGCGGCAACCGCCATTCTAATGCGACGGGCGCCGACCCTCGATCTGGGGTTCCTCAATTCCTATATCCGGATGCGGATCAGGCAATCCTGGGCTTGGCGTCGGGATCGCGTCCAACGATACGGCAGGCCGGGCTTTTCCTGCCCCGCGAATTTAGTTAGGGCGACCTTATGTCTACCAAGCCACGTACCTTATACGAGAAGATCTGGGATGCGCATGTCGTCGACAGGCGCGACGACGGCACTTGCCTGATCTACATCGATCGCCATCTCGTCCACGAAGTTACCAGTCCACAGGCGTTCGAGGGGCTTCGCGCCGCTGGCCGCAAGGTGCGCCGGCCTGATCTCACCCTCGCGGTGCCGGATCACAACCTGCCGACCACGGCGCGCGTCGACGCTGACGGCAAGCGTCTGCCGATCGCCGATCAGGAATCCGCCCAGCAGCTTGCTGCGCTGGAAAGGAACGCGCCCGAGTTTGGTGTGCCTTATATCGATGCGACGGCGCCCGAGCAGGGCATCGTCCACGTGATCGGGCCGGAGCAGGGCTTTTCGCTTCCCGGCACGACGATCGTCTGCGGCGACAGCCACACCTCGGCGCATGGCGGGTTGGGCGCGCTGGCCTTCGGTATCGGCACGTCCGAGGTCGAGCATGTGCTGGCCACGCAGACTTTGCTGCTGAAGCAATCGAAAACCATGGAAATCCGGGTCGACGGCACGCTCGGCTATGGCGTTTCGCCAAAAGATGTCGTGCTGGCGATCATAGGCAAGACCGGCGCGGCCGGCGGTACGGGCTATGTTATCGAATATACCGGCGATGTGATCCGGGCGATGTCGGTCGAGGGCCGTCTCACCGTCTCGAACATGTCCATCGAAGGCGGCGCCCGCTCGGGGCTGATCGCGGCGGACGAGACCGTCTATTCCTATCTGAAAGGCCGCCCGATGGCGCCACAAGGCGAGGAATGGGAAAAGGCCGTCGCCTGGTGGCGGACGCTGCCGACGGATGCCGGCGCGCGTTATGACGCGGTGGTTACGCTCAATGGATCGGACATCGCGCCGAACCTGACCTGGGGCACCAGTCCCGAGGATGTCGTTCCGATCACTGGTTCGGTGCCGGATCCCATGAGTTTTGCAGACCCCGCCAAGCAGGTCGCCGCCCGCAAGTCGCTTGATTATATGGGCCTTGAACCAGGTATGCGAATGCAGGACGTGGCCGTGGAGCATATCTTTATTGGCTCGTGCACCAACAGCCGGATCGAGGATCTGCGCGCCGCGGCCGAAGTGGTGAAGGGCCGCAAGGTGGCCGGCGGCATTCGCCAGGCGCTGATCGTGCCGGGCTCCGGTCTTGTGAAGCGTCAGGCCGAAGCTGAAGGTCTTGACCGTATCTTTACCGAGGCAGGATTCGAATGGCGCGAGCCAGGCTGTTCGATGTGCCTCGCAATGAATCCGGACAAGGTGCCGCAGGGCGAGCGTTGCGCATCGACTTCCAACCGCAATTTCGTGGGCCGGCAGGGGCCGGGCGCACGGACGCATCTTGTGTCGCCCGCGATGGCCGCCGCCGCCGCCGTCACCGGCCATTTCGCCGATGTCCGTGATCTGATGGGGAACCATTGATGGTGGCTGGGTTCATACGCCGACTGTTTGGATTTTTCGTCGCTGCGGCAGCTATTGCGATACCGATGCATGCCGCGCCGCCGTCCGAGGTTGGCATTACCCGACTCGATTGCGGTAGCGTCCAGGCCAATAATCTCGATCTGTTTTCCGACACGATGGCCTATGTCGGTCAGTCGAGAATGCTGACTGTGAGCTGCTATCTGGTTCGTCACGGCGACGATTATTTGTTATGGGATCCGGGGCTTCCGGCGTCGGTCAAAGGCGCGAAGATTTCTGCGAGTCAGCCCCTCGGCGCGACATATACAACGTCAATCCTCGAGCATCTCGCGACGCTGGGCGTGAAGCCGGAACGGATCAGGTTCGTCGCCGCGAGCCATTATCATTTCGATCATATCGGCCAGGCTGCGGATTTTCCGAAGGCCACGCTGCTGATCGGGGAGCATGACTGGAAGGTGCTGTCGAGCGGCGGCGTAAAGGGAATGGCTGATCCGGCGATGGTCACGCCGTGGCTGACCGGTGGCTCGAAGGTGGAGCCGGTGAAGGGCGACAAGGACGTGTTCGGCGACGGTTCGGTCATGATGATCAACCTGCCGGGCCACACGCCCGGCCATCACGGTCTGCTGGTGCGCCTCAAGCAAGGCGGCCCGATGCTTCTCACTGGCGATCTCGCTCATTTCACAGAGAATTACGAGAGCAACGGCATTCCAGCTTTCAATGCCGATCGTGCCGCTAGCTTGGCCTCGCTCGACCGGTTCAAGAAACTGGCTGCGAACCTCAAGGCGACGGTGATCATTCAGCATGAACCGCGTGATATCGCCAAGCTCCCGCCTTTTCCGAAGGAAGCACGCTGATGGAACCGATCAAGACCGTCGAGGGCCGCGCTTATCCGCTGGGACGCAAGAATGTCGACACGGACGTCATCATCCCGGCTCATTATCTCAAGACCATCACCCGTACCGGCCTTGGCAAGGGGGCCTTCGAGACGGTCAGGGCAGAGCCCGGCAATGTCTTCGACGATCCTGAATATCAAGGCTCACCAATCCTGATCGCCGGCGATAATTTCGGTTGCGGATCGAGCCGCGAGCATGCCGCCTGGGCGCTGGGCGATATGGGCATCACTGCGGTGATCGCGCCAAGTTTCTCGGACATCTTCTCGGGCAATGCCTTCAAGAACGGCATCTTGACCGTGGTGCTGCCGCAGGAAGCCGTCGATCGCCTGCTTGAGGTGGCCAAGACCGATCCGATCACGGTCGATCTTGAGCACAAGACGGTGACCACGCCGTTCCAGGACCGTTTCAGCTTCGAGATCGATCCGTTTCGTCGCGATTGCCTGTTGAACGGCACTGACGAGATCGGGCTGACGCTCGCTTCAGACCAGAAGATCACGGCTTATGAGCAGGGTATCGCGGCCCAGCGTTCCTGGCTCGCCGCATGAGGGCGCTGGTCAGTGAGGCGCCGGGCGATCATTCCACGCTCCGACTCGTCGAATGTCCGGACCCGGTTCCGGGTCCAGGCCAGATCGTCATCGATGTGCGTGCCTGTGCGATTAATTTTCCGGACAGCCTGATCATTCAGGACCTCTATCAGTTCAAGCCGGCACGGCCTTTTTCTCCCGCCGGTGAAGCGGCGGGCGTAGTCTCTGCGGTAGGGGAGGGCGTCACCGCCTGGAAGCCGGGTGATCGCGTGATTGGCCTCACCCTGTACGGCGGCATGGCCGAAAAGATGCTGCTCGACGAGATTGATGTGGTGCGTTTGCCGGAAAGCCGGAGCTTCGCCGAAGGCGCGGCCTTCTTCTTCACCTATGGCACGACGATCCACGCTTTCAAGGATCGCGCCCGTATCAAGTCGGGTGACAGGCTGCTCGTTCTGGGTGCGGCGGGCGGCATCGGTATTTCGGGGATCGAGCTTGGCAAGGCGCTGGGCGCCACTGTCGTGGCAGCGGTATCGAGCGAAGCGAAAGCTGCTGTCGCGCGGGAAAGCGGAGCGGACGCGGTGGTGATTTACCCCGCCAATCCACTCGATCGCGATCAATCGAAGGCACTGGCGGAGCAGTTCAAGGCTGCGTCCGGCGGCGAAGGCTTCGACATCGTCTACGATCCGGTAGGCGGTGACTATTCCGAACCGGCGATCCGCGCGACCGCGTGGGAAGGACGGTTTCTCGTCGTCGGCTTCCCAGCCGGGATCGCGCGCATTCCCCTCAATCTGCCGCTGCTCAAGAGTTGCGACATCTGCGGCGTCTTCTGGGGCAAGTTTCGCGCCGATAATCCGCAAGCCAACGCCGCGCATTTCGAGCAGCTGTTCAGCCTGTGGGATCAAGGTCTGATCGCGCCGAAGGTGAGCGAGACTTTCCCGCTCGAACGCGGCGGCGAGGCGATTGCCCGGCTGTCGAACCGCTCGGCGATCGGAAAGCTGGTGGTCACGATTGGCGAATGATCGCGTTGCAACCTTCACACTGCCTTCTTATCTAAGCTCAGACATGCGGGGAAAGGGACGATATGACCACATTTGACGATCGCGAGCGGGGCTTCGAAACCAAATTCGCCCACGATCAGGAAATGGCCTTTCGCGTGACGGCGCGGCGCAACCGGCTGATTGGCGAGTGGGCGGCCGGACTGATGGGGCTTAATGCCGCGGAGACCGATGCCTATGCCAAGGCGGTCGTTCAGGCCGACTTCGAGGAAATGGGTGATGACGATGTCATCCGTAAATTGCTCGGTGATCTCGTCTCCGCCAATATCGATATCGACGAGGCCCGCATCCGGCGCGCGCTTGAGGACAAGACTGTCGAGGCGCGCCGCCAGTTGATGGAATCGAAGTAAGGGCACCTGCGATGCCGATGCAGGCCGAAGAAATTGAAACGATGATCCGCCAGTCGATCCCCGATGCTACCGTTGAGATCACTGATCTTGCCGGCGACGGCGATCATTATGCAGCGCGGGTGGTGGCGGAAAGTTTCCGCGGCCAGTCGCGCGTCGCGCAGCAGCGGCGGGTCTATGATGCGCTGGGTGGCCGCATGGGTGGGGTGCTCCATGCGCTCCAGCTCACCACCGCCGTGCCGGATTGAGGAGTTAGTTTAGTGTCTGACGAAGTTCACGCCCGTATCGACGAAGCCGTCAAGACAGCCGACGTGCTGCTCTTCATGAAAGGCACGCCGCTTTTCCCGCAATGCGGCTTCTCAAGCCGTGCGATCGCGATCCTCGATCATCTTGGCGTCGAATATGCGACGGTCGACGTGCTTCAGGATCAAGGAATCCGCCAAGGCATCAAATCCTACTCTGACTGGCCGACGATCCCGCAGCTTTATGTAAAGGGCGAATTTGTAGGCGGATCGGACATCATGATGGAGATGTACGAAACCGGCGAACTGGCTGATCTGATGACCGACAAGGGCATCCACACCACAGCTTGACCGGCGCGTCAGCACCGCCCGTTTGGGCCGAGCCTGTCGAAGCCTTCTTTATTGCCAATGAGCGCCCCTCGATAAGCTCAGGGCTATGGCTTTTTTATTCAGGGAAAGTCCGGGAGGCGGCGGCTCGGAACAGGGGCCGAGCCGCCGCCAGGGCGGAACTAAGGGAACGCAGACATATGTGCATGGCCCGTGCCAGTTCGCGAACAGCATGGATACCTGCCCATCGCGATGGTTGCGCAGCCGTTAGCTATTTCGCCCGGTGTAAAGCCCGCCGACACACTTCACATCGTCGCCGCGCAATGCCACATCGCCTGACATGACCGAACAACCGCCGCGCCCCGACAGGATCCAGACGTTGCACCCGTTGGTGCGCCGTGTGCTGGCCGATAATCCCTCACCCTTCACCTATTGGGGCACGCAAACCTATATCGTTGGCAATGATCGCGGCGTCGCGGTGATCGATCCCGGCCCCGATCTTGAACTCCATGTCGATTCCATTGTCGAAGCGATCGGCAACGCTCCAGTGGTAGCACTCGTTTGCACCCACACCCACCGCGACCATAGCCCGGCGACCCGTCCGCTTAAGGCCCGCACCGGCGCCCCGATCATCGGTTGCGCTCCACTGGCGCTCGACGACAGCGGCCCCCGCGCCGATGCTGCCTTCGATACCGATTATATCCCCGACCGGATCCTTACAGACGGCGAACGCATCGACGGCGAAGGCTGGACGCTCGAAGCCGTCGCCACCCCCGGCCACACCAGCAACCATCTCTGCTTTGCGCTGCCCGAGGCCAATGCACTCTTCACGGGCGACCATGTCATGGGCTGGGCCACCACCGTAATCGCCCCGCCGGACGGCGACATGGCCGATTATATGGCGAGCCTCGACAAGTTGTTCCGCCGCACCGACGCAATCTACTATCCCGCGCACGGCAATCCCGTGGAGCAACCCCAGCGCTTCGTTCGCGGCCTCGCCGGCCACCGCAAGCAGCGCGAGGGCCAGATCCTCCGCCTGCTGGACGCCGGCGAGAGCGTCATCCCGAAAATGGTCGAAAAGATGTATGTCGGCGTCGATCCGCGTCTGCATCCGGCCGCCGGCCGATCCGTCCTCGCACACCTGATCGATCTTGAGGTGAGGGGCCTCGTCACTCGCACCGGAGATGACTGGCGCAAGGCCGCCTGACCTCCTACATAAACGCCCATGAACATCGCCGCCCAGAGCCTGGCCGGGCTTGACCTCAAGGCCGAAATCGACCGCCTCCGCAAGGAGCGCAACGCGGTTATCCTCGCGCATTATTATCAGGCCCCGGAGATTCAGGATCTCGCCGATTTCGTCGGCGACAGCCTCGACTTGTCCCGCAAGGCGGCAGCGACCGATGCTGATGTCATCGCCTTCTGCGGCGTCCGCTTCATGGCCGAGGTGGCGAAAATCCTCTCGCCCCAGAAGACTGTCATCCTGCCCGACATGGATGCAGGTTGCTCGCTTGAGGACAGTTGCCCGCCCGAACAGTTCCGCAAATTCCGCGAGGCGCATCCCGATCACATCGCGCTGACCTACATAAACTGCTCGGCCGCCGTGAAGGCGCTGAGCGACGTCATCGTCACCAGCTCATCTGCCGAGACGATCCTCAGCCAGTTCCCGATGGACCAGAAGATCATATTCGGTCCTGACAAAAATCTGGGCGCCTATTTCAACCGCAAGACCGGCCGCGACATGCTGCTCTGGCCCGGCGCCTGCATCGTCCACGAAGCCTTCAGCGAGACCGAGCTGCTGAAGCTCAAGGCGCAATATCCCGATGCGCCTGTCGCCGCACACCCGGAATGCCCGCCGTTCATCCTCGACCATGCCGATCATGTCGGCTCGACCCGCGCGATCCTGGAATTTTCGCTGTCGAGCCCCGCCGATACGATCATCGTCGCGACCGAGCCGCACATCATTCACCAGATGGAAAAGGCGGCTCCGCTCAAGAAATTCATCGGCGCACCTGGCGCTGACGGCAACTGCAATTGCAATATGTGCCCTTACATGGCGCTTAACACGCTCGAAAAGCTCTATATCTCCCTGCGCGACCTCGAACCCCGCATCGAGATGGACGAGGCACTTCGCCTCGCCGCCAAGAAACCGCTGGATCGCATGCTCGAAATGGCCTCGGCTACGGTCGGCAAGGGCGATGTCGGCAGGCCGAAGCTCTCCGGCGACTGAGCATGTCTTCCCATTCGCGTCTTGCCTGTCCGAATTGATGCGTCGGATGACCCACTCCGTGGTATGAAGAGGGATCGCCGGCCCCTGCTTCCGTAAGCGCCGACGGCTGAGAGACTGTCCTGTGCTCCCGCTTACCAGCAAGGAGTCTCCCGTGCATTCAGGTCATGTCCCCGCCGGATACCGGCCGTGAACATCCTCCACTCCCTGTTCGGCCAGCATGTCCCCAATGTCGCCGCCAATCATTGGGAAGGCGGCCATTTCGTAAGCCGTTGCAGCATATGCGATTGCGTGATCACGCGATTGCCGGGGCTTCCCTGGCATCGGGCCGCCGATCAGCGCAAGCCCGTCCCGGTGCGGGAATGATCCTGCGGTGGTGAAGGGCGGTTCGCCTCTGGAACAGCGTGTCGACCTGTATCGTACCTGGTCGTCAAAAGCCGCTGAACTCGCGCTGGCGGCCGATCATCCCGGCGCGAAAAACCGGTGCACGCACAGCGCGGGCATCTGGGCGCTCATCGCCAACGCCATCGAAACCGGTCACGACCGGGATGTCGCGCACCTCACCAACAATCTTCTTCTATTGAATGATGGATGTTTCGTCGCCGCCAGCTGATGTGGACGCCTGCATGGGAGGCGCGGCGCGGCGCTCGGTCAGAATCTGCTCAAGCTCCGCGATTTGCTTGCGAATGCCGGCAAGTTCGGATTCAGGCTGCTCAGCGAGCTTCTGATAGGCGGAAGTGACCAGATTATCCCAGAATTCCAACGTGCCGGTGTAAACCGGTCGATTGCGCAGACGGTTTGCGCTCTGCAGGGCGGCGGCCAGATTGGTCGCCAGGCTTCCATATATTTCAATTGCGGGTCTCCATCCGCCGATCCTGATCACACCCGCATCCAGCTTGCGGGGCGTGCTCCATCCGAACGATGCGATGGCGTCTTGCGGCTGATTATGGAGCCGTGCGCAAAGCGCGCGGCACGCGCTTGACGGACCCCTCGATCACCTGGCTAGCCATCTTCTTGCGAAGCGCGAAGGCGCCGTCGGCGGTCAGGCAGACCACGCGCGATCCGCTGGGTAGCAGGGGTTCGACGGAGGTGGTCGATATGCCCATATCAGCGCATATCCGTTTGATCTCGTCCTGAGCGACGCTCAGGTTCATGGCCCGCGACATAATTATGTTCCTTGTTTGAAGGCGATAGGTGAAGCGATCACACGACCTGCTTCGGTTTGGCCGCAAGAGGATCGGTCGATCGCTCTCGTCATGGCCTGATCAGCTGTTCGTCTTGATGGCGGCTCGAACCGGATCGCGCGCGGGTAGTGCAGTCGTAACCGACTTGGCGCTGTCCTTCTTAGGCTTCCGGATTTCCTTGTTGCTCTTTTTTTGACCCTTGGCCATGCGATGCTCCCGTCGGCGTTCGAGCCAACCGGGGCCAACGCTCTGTTCCAATGCGGAGCAGCAGCCCCCTCGTTAGACCTCAACGAACGAAATTACCAACTATTCCGCCGCCGATCACCCGAACGCTCGGGCAAAGAACATCACCGTGACCCCGATAGAAAGCGTGATCGTCACCCCGCGCACGATCCGGGGATCGAGCCGGCGTCCAACATGCGCCCCGGCATAGCCGCCGATGATCGCTGCGCCGCCCATGACCAGTGTCTCCCGCCACCACACTGCCCCGGCGACGATGAAGGTCAACGCGGCGATCGTATTGGCCGCAGTCACCATCAGCATACGTGTCGGGTTGAGAGTCTTGATGTCAGCGCTGCCCAGAAGACTCCAGACGGCCAGCATCATCAGTCCGACCGCACCCCCGAAATAACCACCATAGATGCCGAGCAGCAGTTGAAGCGCCAGCACCGGCTTCGGTCCTACCTTCGCACGACGATGCAGCCAGGGCGCAAGCCTTGGCGCGAAGATCATCGTCAGCGTCGCGATCAGCAGCAGCCAGGGCAGCATGCGATCGAAAGCGGAAGAGGGCGTCCAGAGCAGCAGGAGGCTCCCGATCAGCCCGCCCGCCAGCATCACCGTCAGCATGACCTTGATCGACACGCCCCCGATCGGACGCAGCCCGTCCCGATACACCCAAACGCCCGCCGCCCCGCCGGGATAGAGCGCGACCGTGCTGGAGGCGTTGGCATTCACCGAAGGCACCCCCACCGCGATCATCGCTGGCAGGGTCACGAATGATCCGCCGCCCGCCAGTGCGTTCATTGCCCCGCCCAGCAATCCAGCCCCGGCAAGAAGGAGGCTGTTTTCAATCATTCGACGTTCGCCTCTTTCGCTCTCGATGGGTGGTTCTCAATCCGTCACCCTGACATTGAATGGGGTGGACGAGGAGCAAGGCGTCGGCAATGAATTTCAATGCCCGCGCATTTTCAATTTTCCTAGGCGCATCGCTTCATGCCATGCCAACCCCGATCTTCCTGAACCCGAACGGCTGAACCCACCCATGACCGCATTTGATCTTCCCGGTTTCGATCTTTCCGCCTTCGTCGCTTCCACCCTCGCGGAGGATCTGGGAGAGGCGGGGGACATCACGTCCGCTGCGGTCATTCCCGCCGATGCGCGGTTCCGCGGTGTGATGGACAGCCGCGACGCCGTTACCGTCGCGGGCCTGCCGATCGCGGAAGCGTTCTTCCGCGCGCTTGATCCCGATGCCGATGTCGAAATCCTGGTGAAGGAAGGGGCGCGTACTCCCGCCGGGTCCGATCTGATCCGCGTGCGGGGCAGCGCGCGTGCGTTGCTGACCGCCGAACGCTCGGCGCTCAACACCGTTCAGCATCTCTCCGGTATCGCGACCATGACCCGCCAATATGTCGACGCCATCTCGGGCACGGGCGCCACGCTGCTCGACACCCGCAAGACCATTCCCGGCCTGCGATTGCTCGAAAAATATGCGGTGCGATGCGGTGGCGGCACCAATCACCGCATGGGATTGTGGGATGCCGCGATGATCAAGGACAATCATATCGCGGTGGCGGGCGGCGTCGCTGAAGCGGCGCGGCGCGCGGTCTATGCGGGCATTGCGAACATCATCGTCGAATGCGATTCGGTCGATCAGATCGAGCCCGCGCTGGCCGCCGGGGCCACCCATCTGCTGCTCGACAATATGGACCCGGCGACCTTGCGCGGCGCGGTAACACTGGTCGGTGGACGTGTGCCTACCGAAGCTTCGGGGGGCGTCCGTCTGGATACGATCCGCGCAATCGCTGAGACCGGTGTCACCTATATTTCGGTCGGAAGGCTTACCCAGTCGGCACCGGCCGTGGATATCGGCCTCGATTTCGAGCCGCTGTGATCCGAGCGCTCACCTTCGCGCTCTTGGCGGCGCTTCCGGCTGCGGCCGGCGCGCAGGCAATCTCGTGCGCTGTGCCCAAGCACATCCCGGTGGCGCCCGCAGCGGGGGGACCTCCGCGGCTGCTCCCTGTCGGAGGCTACACGCTGGCGCTCAGCTGGTCGCCCGAATATTGCCGTTTCCGCCAGCGGAATGCCGACGACCGTCTCCAGTGCGGCGGTCCGGCGAACCGCTTCGGCTTCGTCCTGCACGGATTATGGCCTGACGGTCGCGGCGATCTCTGGCCGCAATATTGCCGCAGGGCTCCGCTTGTACCCGAGCCTGTCCTGCGCGAAACGCTCTGTGTAATGCCCTCGGCGGCACTTCAGCAGCATGAATGGGCCAAGCATGGGGTCTGCGCCTTTCGCACGCCGGAAGCCTATTTCCGCGCGGCGCGTGCGCTTTACGCAGCCGTTCGTTATCCCGACATGGACGCGCTTTCCCGCAATCCGGGTCTGCGCGTGGCGAGCTTCGCTACCGCCTTCGCCGCGCGCAATCCCGGCCTCCGGCCGGACGCGATGCGCGTGAGCGTCGACAGGAAAGGATGGCTGGAAGAGGTGATGCTCTGTCTCGACACACGGTTCCGGCCGACGCGTTGCCGGGAGGATCGTGCGGATCAGGACAGGCGGCCGCTCAAGATCTGGCGGGCCGGGCGATAACCTCGCCCTCGATCGTCGCGGTCGCGGGATGATGCTTGTCGAGATGGCGCTTGATGATCCGCAGGTTGCGGCTGTTCGATTTGAAGAAGAAGTCGGGAATGGCGCCGATGAAGGGGATCGCGCCCAGCAGTGCGTCGAACCCGATATTGCCGCCCATGCGGACGAACTGCCACTTGGAAAGGCCGAGGTTGCGGGCTTCCCACATGATGTACGCGCCCAGCACCGCGCCAACTGCGCTGCCTGCGACCGGGATCAGGTCAAGCAGGACGTCGACACCGAAGCGTTTGTTGGTGCCGGGAATGACGAAGGCGCGCTCCAGCAGCCTTTCCATCGCCTCGATGCGTTGGCGCACCGACGCGGGATCGCTGCCGAGACCGGGAACGCCGTCGGCGACGCGGGCAAATTGTTCGGCTGAAATGGGCATGTCGGTCTCGTTTCGCCTATCTGGGGTCTTCAATGAGGTGGTTCAACGGATGAACGCCCCGATTGTTCGTTGCAAAGCCCGTGACGCGCGGCGCGACCAGCGACCAGCGCAGTGGTTGCGCGATCGGGATATAGGGAACCAGCTCCGCCAGCCGCAGGTCGGCATCCGCTATCCGCGCCGCGCGCTCGACCGGATGGGGAGTCGACCGCGCGAGATCGAGCGCGCTGTCGGCCGCCTCGCTGCAAACGGGATTATACGGGCAGGTAAAGTGTCGCAGATACCAGGTCGCGGTCTGCGCCGGTGCGATCTCATCGATCAGCCGCAGGTCGGCATCCTCGCTCATCCGCACCCGCTCGGTCCGGACGCCGACTGCCGCCCAGTCCGATTTGAGCAACGCGAACAGGAGCTTGTACCCGGGTCCCTCAGGCAGCGCGAGGCGTACTGTCGGAGTTTCGCCGGGATGGGCGATTTGCCAGACGCGGATGGTGCTCGACGCGGCGGCGCGTCGGTCGGGGAGTGTGCGGCCAGTCCAGCCGGGCTGCGTTGGCTGCGGAAGCTCGGTTGTGCCGGGGGCTACGACACCGGTGGCAAGCTGCCAGCCGGGCGCTTTGAAGGCCGCGATGATCCGGTCGCGATCGATTGCCATGGCAAGCGCACGCCGGTTCTCGCTCACGCCGGCGAAGCCACTCCTCTCCACTGCGGCGAGGCCGAACAGTCCCGAAACCGGATCCATGCGGAAATCGCGGGGGCGGGGATTGGCGGCTTGGGCTATGGCGAGGTCGCCAAGGCTACCGCCAAGCACGAGATCCGCTTTGCCAGCCATAAAACGGGCGACGGCGACAGCTGCGCGGTCATGTCGCAGATGGATCGTGCGGCGGCTCAGCTCGGTCGCGCTTGGCGCATCTGTTTCATCTTCGGGCGGCGGCTGGAGCGTAACCTGTTTTTCGGTCCTGCTCGCGACCATGAGAGGCCCGGTCGCCAGCTTGCGCCCCATGATCGCCATGTCGGGTTGCGCCAGCAGATCCAGCAGATTGGAACGGGGCGCTTTCAGCCGGATTTCGACGACCTGCGGCGTCACCGCGACGATCTCGTCGATGGCGCCGAGGATCGGCTTCAGGCGATTTTCGCTGCGCCGCGTGATCACGGTACGCAGCCTGCGGGCTACCAGTTCAGCGTCGAGCCCTTCGATGTCGGCGAGCCGGAAGGTGTAATATAGCCCGTCCTCGGCGATCGCCCAGCGGATCGCCAGACCCGGCTCGATTTGTCCTGCCCTGTCATAACGGACTAACCCCTGCGCGACCGCGCCGACCAGCGCGGTTTCGGGCGCGCCCAGCGGCCCGTCATTGGGATCGGAGAGGGTCAGGGTCTCGCCGATCACGCTCACGGCAAGCGGGCTGTCATCCTTGCTCCGGCCGCAACCAGTCGCCAGCACGGCCAGCATGATCACAATCTGGAAAGGGCGAAGCCGCATCATCGAGTCTTCAGATAAAGAGTGCGGCTTGGGTGTATGTTCGCCGCATTGTCCCGCCAACCCCCAATGCGCGGCCCGATCACATTGCGGCTGACATAAAAATAGAGCGGCAGGATCGGCGTGTCGTGAAGCAATATCTCTTCGGCCTCCGCCATTGCCTGCCGCCGTTGCACCGGATCGGCGATACGGGACGCGTGATCAAGCGCCGCGTCATAGGCCGGGTTCGCATATCCGGAATAGTTGATCGGGCCGGCATCGCTGCGGTGGACCGACAGGAAATTTTCCGGGGCGGAGAGATCGGCGATCCAGCCCGACCGCGCCAACGCAAAATCGCTCCGGCGCAGGCTGGCGAAATGCAGCGCCGCTTCGCTGTTGTGCGGATGCGCCTCGAAGCCAAGCGGTCGCCACATCGACGCCAGCGCGACGGCCACCCGTCGATGATCGCTGTCGCTGTTGAACGAAAGGTCGAAGCTGAGCGCGCGCTCGCCCGGCCCATAGCCGGCTTCGTTCAGCAGCGCGCGCGCTGCCGCCAAGCGCCGCTCCCTGCTCCAGTCGGCCCAGTCCGGCTTCAATTGGCTGTCGGGCAGCAGGCTCCAGGCCGGCCGGTTGCCAAGGCCCAGCAGCGGGCCAGCGATCCAGCGCCGTTCCACTGCCATGCTCAGCGCCCGGCGGACGCGTTCATCGTTGAACGGCGCGCGCCGGGTGTTGAAGGCGTAATAATAGGATCCCCGATATGGCGCGACGCGTACGCCATCGGGCAACCGCTCGCGCAACCAGGCAAGGCGGCTGGCAGGGAAATCGCTGGCGATATCGGCGCTTCCCGAGACGATCATGCGCAGCGCGGTGAGTCGGTCTGTCACCGGCCGCCATATGATGTGGCGCACGGGTAGGCCGCCCTGATGCCAGCGAGGATTCTCTGTCAGCATGAGGCGATCATTGAGCGTCCAGCCTGTCAGCCGATAGGCGCCCGACGTGACGAGTGGCCGCTCGGCTGTCCAACTACCGGCCTTTGCGCTGATGCGATGGAGCGGAAGCGCGGCCATTGCAGGATGCGCCAGCAATTCGGGCAGTTGCGGGAAGGGATGGCGAAGCGTCACATGAACCACGGGTCCTTGCGCCGCGATCGAAGCGATCGGCTTGAACAACGACGCTGTGGGCGAGCCAGTCGCCGGCGCCTTGAGCCGATCGAGCAGGGCAGGGAACAACGCGGCGGAGATAGGCGCTCCGTCCGAGAAGCGTAGACCGGAGCGCAGGGCGAAACGCCATTGCAACCCATCCGGCGACACGTGCCAGTCTTGCGCAAGGCCGGGCTCGACGTTGCCCGCAGCATCGAAGCGTGTAAGCCCTTCGAACTGGTCCGCCGCGATCCGCAGCGAAGCAAGGTCCGATACTGTCTGCGGATCGAGCGATTTCACCTCATCGTCGGCGATCCGGATGATCGCGTCGTCCGGGCGTTCGACTGACGGTGAGGCGTCTTGCCGGCAGCCGGCGAGGACTAGCGCGCAAAGCAGTGTCGCAAACGGGAGAATTATTCGGCCGGGCACGATGGATCGTGTCTAGCGCACTTGGCCCCCGAAAGCAGTTTTAATCAATGCGATATCGCTGCGGAAAAAAAATGGTGCGGACGGCGGGACTCGAACCCGCACTCCCCGAAGGAAAGCAGATTTTAAGTCTGCTGCGTCTACCGATTTCGCCACATCCGCACGCGAAATCCTGAAACGCAGCCAAAGGCTTTGGTCAAGCGCCGAATGCGGCGTGCTTGCTCAAACGTTCAGACGTTCCCGCATTTCCTTGCCCGGCTTGAAATAGGGTACGCGCTTGCCGTCGACTTTAACCGACGCGCCGGTACGCGGGTTGCGGCCCGTCCGGGCATCGCGCGATCGCGTAGAGAAGGCGCCAAACCCGCGCAGCTCGATCCGCCCCCCGGCAGCCAGCTGCGACGCGATGCTTTCGAAAAAGCTATCGACGATCTTCTCTACTTCCTTCGGCGTAAGCGCCGGGTTGTCACGGCAAAGACACTGCACAAGTTCGGAACGAATCATCGTAACCCTCCCCGTTACTAAGCCGTTATAATACTCCAAAGTACAGAAAGCCCAGCCAAAAATAGCGAAAAAGCGGGTGTCGCGTATCGAGCAGGTCTCTCTGACAGTATAACGCAGTCCAACGGCATGATGTGTTCAATGAAGCGAGGCTCGGATCAACGACAACCTATATCCGAAGAACAGGCAACCGCTCTTTTTAATAGTCTCACTCCCTAGTCAAACTTGAGTTCACAAGTGCATATTGGCGATTGAGCATTTAAGATTATTATAAACTTTTTCAATGATTTAGCCTGACACTCATGCAAGCAGCCTGCCGAGCTTGCGGCTAATTTACGCGGTTTTCGGCGGGTCTCAACCTAGGGAAACCCCGTAAAAGCAGACCGCCGCGCGTCCCGATGGGAGCACGCGGCGGTCATTGCATTCGATAGGTTACACTGCCTGCCGCAGGCGGAAGACCGTCCCGCTACGGCACACCGCGTCAGTTCTTTTCAGTACGGGCCTTGAGCGCCTCGCCGAGGATGTCGCCGAGCGACGCACCCGAATCGGACGAGCCATACTGCGCCACGGCCTGTTTCTCTTCAGCGATCTGCATCGCCTTGATGGAGAAGGTCGGCTTCTTGGAACGATCGAACCCGGTGACCATCGCATCGAACTTCTGGCCCACCTGGAAACGCTCGGTACGCTGCTCGTCCCGGTCGCGGCCAAGATCTGCGCGCTTGATGAAGCCTTCGACGCCGTCGGCCGTTTGCACTTCGAGACCGCCGTCGGTGGACGCCATGACGGTGACGGTGGTGACCGCATTCTTGCCGATCTTGCCTGAGCCACCGCCACTGGCGCTGCCAGTGCTCTCGCCAGCCGTGGGCGCGCCGCGCTCAAGCTGTTTGATGCCGAGCGAGATGCGCTCCTTCTCCGAATCGATGTCGAGCACGATCGCCTTAACGGTCTCACCCTTGTGATGCAGATTGAGCGCTTCCTCGCCGGTTACGCCCCATGCAATGTCGGACATGTGCACCATGCCGTCGACGTCGCTTTCGAGGCCGACGAACAGACCGAACTCGGTTGCGTTCTTGATCTCGCCTTCGACGATCGAACCAACCGGGTGCGCCTCGGCAAAGGCTTCCCAAGGATTGTTCTGCGCCTGCTTGAGGCCAAGCGAGATGCGGCGCTTTTCGCTGTCGACCTCGAGCACGACCACATCGACTTCCTGGCTGGTCGAGACGATCTTGCCAGGATGGACGTTCTTCTTAGTCCAGCTCATTTCGGAGACGTGAACCAGGCCTTCGATGCCGGCCTCAAGCTCGACGAACGCACCATATTCAGTGATGTTGGTCACGCGGCCATGGAGGCGCGTGCCGACGGGGTAACGTGCGGCCGCCGCATCCCATGGATCGCTCTCGAGCTGTTTCATGCCGAGCGAGATGCGCTGGGTATCGCGGTTGATGCGGATGATCTGCACCTTCACGACGTCGCCGATGTTGATGACTTCGTTGGGGTGGTTGATCCGCTTGTAGCTGAGATCGGTGACGTGGAGCAGGCCGTCGATGCCGCCCAGATCAACGAACGCGCCATAATCGGTGATGTTCTTGACCACGCCCTCGATGACCTGGCCCTCGGCGAGCGTCTGGATCAGGCCCGAACGCTGCTCGGCGCGGGTCTCTTCGAGCACGGCGCGGCGCGACACGACGATGTTGCCGCGGCGGCGATCCATCTTGAGGATCTGGAAAGGCTGCGGGATATCCATCAGCGGGGTGACGTCGCGCACGGGGCGGATATCGACCTGGCTGCCGGGAAGGAAAGCGACGGCGCCGTTAAGGTCGACCGTGAAGCCGCCCTTCACGCGGCCGAAGATGACGCCTTCGACACGGCTCGACTGAGTGAACTCGGCTTCGAGCTTGTCCCAGGCGGCTTCGCGGCGGGCGCGGTCGCGCGACAGCATCGCTTCGCCATGCATATTCTCGACGCGGTCGACATAGACTTCGACTTCGTCGCCGACGTTGAGCTCTGCCTTCTGGCCGGGCGCAGCGAATTCGCGCAGCGCCACACGGCCTTCGGACTTGAGGCCCACGTCGATGACGGCCATGTCGTTTTCGATTGCGGTGACGGTGCCTTTTACGACGCGGCCTTCAAAGCCTTCGTCTTCGCCGCCAAGAGATTCGTTGAGGAGCGCCGCGAAATCGTCGCGGCTGGGAAATGCCGTTGAGGCCATAGGTTAGAGACTTTCAAACTATATTTCCGGCCATCCGGTTGTATCCGGAGGTCTTTTGGCCGAACCGCCGTGACGACCCCATGCCGGCACGGCATCCAGCGACCAATTCCTGCGCGAAAACCGGAAAAACGAAACGAGCGCGAGAAGGCTTCGCCCTCCGCGCTCAGAGCTTGATCCGAGCTTCCACGAGCGAAATCGCCCGCTGAATGGCGGCGTCTATACCCAAATCACTCGTATCCAGCAAGATCGCATCGTCGGCCTGCCGCAACGGGGCTGTTTGACGGCTGGCATCCCGCTCATCGCGCGCCTGGATGTCGTGCAGAACGGCTTCGAGCCGATTGCGGATGCCCATGCGCTCCAACTCGTCATGGCGGCGCTGCGCCCGCACTTCAGGACGTGCGGTGACAAAGAGCTTCGCATCGGCCTGAGGCGCGATGACGGTGCCGATATCGCGTCCATCGAGCACCGCGCCGCCGGCCTGCTGGGCGAAGGCCCGTTGCCGGTCGGCCAGCGCCGCACGCACCGCGGGATGCGCCGAGACACGCGACGCCGATGCGCCCGCCGCTTCGGATTTGAGTTCTGGATCGGAGAGCATCGCGTCGCTGAAATCGCAGGCGGCGAATGCGTCTTCCTCATCTGCTGGATTGCCGCCCCTGCGCAGCGTCGCAAGGCCGACGGCGCGGTAGAGCAGCCCTGTGTCCAGATGCGGAAGACCGAAATGGCGGGCGAGGGCGCGGGCAATCGTACCCTTGCCGGATGCTGCGGGGCCGTCGACCGCAATGATCATGATTCCCGGGATCCCAGCGTGACCATCATCTGTTCGAAATCTGGGAAGCTGGTGGCCACTGGAGCGATGTCGTCGATCGTGACCGGTTGGCGCGAAACCAGTCCTGCGATTGCGAAGCTCATCGCGATGCGATGGTCCAGCCGCGCCGCGATGGTCGCACCACCGCGCAACTGATCGCCGCCAGTCCCGTCGATGACAAGGCCGTCGGCCAACTCTTCCACATTTGCGCCGATCGCACGAAGCCCTTCGGCCATGGTCGTGATCCTGTCCGATTCCTTGACCCGTAACTCCTCGAGCCCGCGAAAGATGCTTCGGCCTGTCGCGAGCGCGGCGGCGATGAAGGCGATCGGGAATTCGTCGATCATCGACGGCGCCGCGGCCGGATCCGGCTCCACACCGTTTAAATTCGACGCACGCGCCACGATGTCCGCGACCGGCTCACCGCCCACGACCCGCGCGTTGACGTAGCTGATATCGGCGCCCATCGCTTCAAGCAGCTTGTACAGTCCGGCGCGCGTGGGGTTGAGCCCGACATTCTCGACCGTCACTTCCGATCCCGGCACCAGCAGCGCCGCCACGATCGGGAACGCCGCCGATGAAGGGTCGCCGGGCACGACGATCGTCTGTGGCTTCAGCTCGGCCTCGCCCCGGATCGAGATGACTGTGTCCGCGCCGTCCGCTTCCGACGTCAACTCGGCGCCGAAGCCCGCCAGCATCCGCTCGCTATGATCGCGCGTCGGCACCCGTTCGATAACCTGCGTGATGCCGGGCGTGTTGAGCCCTGCGAGCAGCACTGCCGATTTAACCTGGGCAGAGGCAACCGGCAGCCGATAGCGGATTGGGATCGCCGGGCAGAGACCGCGCAGCGTAAGCGGCAGTCGATCGCCAGGGCTTGCCATCACGGACAGGCCCATACGCGACAGCGGCTCGATCACCCGCGCCATGGGGCGGCGCGACAGCGAGGCGTCGCCAATGAAGGTCGCTGTGATCGGATGGCTGGCCACCAGGCCCATCAATAGCCGGGTCGACGTTCCCGAATTGCCCATGTCGAGCGCCTGGACGGGCTGGAGCAAACCGCCCACCCCGACGCCATGGACGCGCCACACGCCGTCGTTCCCCCGTTCGATGTCAGCGCCCATCGCACGCATCGCCGAGGCCGTGGCGAGAACATCTTCGCCTTCAAGCAGGCCCGAGATGCTGCTTTCGCCAACCGCCAGCGCGGACAGCATCAGCGCCCGGTGCGAGATCGATTTGTCGCCTGGAACGGTGACGCTGCCGGTCAGCGGGCGGGCGGTCCAGAAGGCGCGGGGACGGGGGAGGGTGGCTTGCATTGCGCGCGGCTTTTGACAGCGGCGTCCGGCTATGGCAAGGCGCGCCGCACTTCGGGTCGGCCCTTGCCGGACCCGCCATCGACAGCTTAGGAATCGGAGCGTTTACGACCATGGTGAAGCCTGAATGGGGCACCAAGCGGACCTGCCCAAAATGTGGCACCCGCTTTTACGATCTCGAAAAGGACAACCCCGTCACCTGCATCGATTGCGGGCAGGCGTGGGAGCCCGATCCGATTCTCAAGTCGAAGCAGCCGCTGCCGTATGAAGCGCCGAAGCAGGAAGTCGCGGTCGAAAAGGCGAATGACGATCTTGCCGAAGACGAACTGGACATCGACGAGGATGCCGAAACCAATCCCGATGACGATGTCGATCTTGGCGGCGATGACGATATCGGGGTCGAAACGGGCGGCGACGAGGACGATCACTGATCGTTCAATGAGCCGCTTGCAGCGGAGCGTCGCCTGACCTAAAGGGCGGCGTATCGATCGCCGGTCCCATCCGGCGGTCTTGGAAAGGTACGGGGCCGTAGCTCAGCTGGGAGAGCGTCGCGATGGCATTGCGAAGGTCTGGGGTTCGATCCCCCACGGCTCCACCATTCCTCCCAAATTCAGGCCGCTGACCGGATGAGGAAGGTCGCGCCCGGTTTCCGTCCATAGTTGACATGTGGATAGGCGCTCAGCACCGCGGGGATCACTCTAGCCCCCTGTCCGAGCAGATTAACGTGCGCGGAGAAAGGTTCCGCGGACGCCAGCAGGGCTTCAACGCGGTCGCCGATCTCTCCCCGGGAACTGGTTTCGCAAAGAGCCGTAAGACGCACGCCGATCAGGCGGTCCTTGGCCGTATCGAGCAGATCGGACAATGATTGCGAAGCCGAAGATATCATGCCGCGCACGTTCAGCATGCCGTGCGCAAGTCCCGGCGTGACTTCGAGCAAACCCGCATAGGCGTCCGCAATCGCATCTGCATTACGAAGGGCGGCCGTATGCGTGACATCTTCAGTGAACATCGCAAGGCCGCCCGGGAAGGTCGTGATGTAACATTGAAATGTTCGAATCGGCCGGTCAAAAGAATCGAATTCGATATTTTCGGCCACACCAGTGTCGCGTACCCGTTCGAGCGCTCTCAGGATAAATTCCTGGCGCGGATCCGTGACCGTGCTTTGAAGAGATGCTCCCAGCACCTCCTCGCTGAGCTTGAAGGCTTCTCGTGCTGCCCGGTTGACGCGTAAAATGTGAAGTTGATCATCCAGGATCATGATAAGAGTCTTTACATGATCCAGCACCATATCAAGCTTTGCACTTGATATTGCATGATATTCCGTGCTGTCGCCTGTGTGAAGAAGCCCTTGAAGCCGGTTTGTTGCAACTAGAGACAGGCTCGGTCGGCCATGCTTCAAAATATGGACCGGTTCATTGAACGCCATCTGCGCATAACTGGCAAAGTCCCGGACGAATTTAGTCGCCGGTACTGCATGATGGGATTTATCCAAATAGCCCATGTTGCCCCTCCATGATCTTTTGTACGTTCTCGCCCTCCTGCTATGTATAATACGCCTTTTTATGTAAGAGCCATAAGGTAAATTTTAACCTAGATTACTTGTCTTGGCGAAGGTTGTAAGAAGACAGTGATATCTCACTGAAGAATGCTGATAATCAATTAGTGATAGTGCGCGCCCTAGGCGGTCAGCAGCTTGTTGAAAATACGCATTTTATGCATTTCGCCTTGCCAAGCGCGTATCTGAATATTCTGTACTCCCCAAGTAAAACGTATGGTCTGGAAGGACGTTCATGCGGTTGGGGCAAAAATTTCACCTTCGCGATTTCGCGCACATCATTTCACGCATCGTGGGGTGGGGCGCGGCAATTCATGTCGGGCTCTGCAGTTTTCTGGTTCTGCCAGTGACCGCCAATGCCGCGGTCGTAAGCGCCTGCAGCGGCGTCAGCCTTCCCCGTTCGGTCGTGACCGATATTGCCGGACAGGTCCTCGTTCCCGTTATTACGCCGGTCGAAAACATTCTTGGGGTGCTGACGCTCGGCACGGTGGATCTCGGGCTGTCGACATCGCTCTCTAATGCAGCGGCCGGACAGCCAATCACGCTCAGCGCGCTCGATATCAACGGCGACGCCATCGACGTTCTGTCCGATCCGACATGCCAGACGAGCGCGGATTCCTATACGCTCGATGCCCAGCAAGGCATCGCCTTCGGCGGCAATCTGATTTCAGGGTTGGGGACCAACGGGCGTCAGGCGTTCGCAGGGGAACTCAATGCAATCGCGATCGGCGATTTCGCGAGCACGTCGGTCGGCGCGAGCGGCGCGATCGCGATCGGCGAGAATGCGGAAGTGACCCACAGCGGCAGCGTCGCGCTGGGCGCCAATTCCGTGGCTGACGGGTCTACGCTGGGAACCGCGGCTTACCTCGTCGGGGGCACGGCGTCTGCGGAAGTCAATATCGGCACGCGCAGGCTTTCCGGCGTTGCCGCGGGCGCGAGCCTCGATGATGCGGTGAATGTCGCCCAGCTCACGGTCGTTGATGACAAGGTGACGAACAACATAACGGACATCACCAACCTGTCCTACGATCTTTCCGCTCTGGACGATTTGGCCGTTAAATATCAGGACGGCACCCACGCGAATATCGTGCTGGACGGAAGCGCCGGTACACGGATCTCGAATGTCGCTGACGGCGTGAGCGCCACGGACGCCGTCAACGTCGGTCAGCTCGATGCGCTCGCCCTCGATGTGGACGCGTTGCGCGACGATGCGCTGCTCTATGATCAGGTGGCGGGCGCTTATAATGCGCGGCGCTCAGGGGTCGATCAGCGGATCACTGGCGTCGCCGCTGGCGTGAACAATAATGATGCCGTCAATGTCGCGCAGCTCAACGCGGTCGCGCAAGGCGCGAGCAATGCCGTCCAATATGATGATTCGACCAAGAATGTCGCAACGCTGGGCGGCGCTAGCGGCACGCTCGTCACAAATGTCGCCGCGGGCACGGTGTCCGCAAGCTCGACCGACGCAGTCAATGGCGCGCAATTGCATGCGACCAACCAGGCGGTCGCCGATGTCGATCAGCATCTGCAGACGCTTGCCGCTGACACGGCTACCCATCTTGGTGGCGGCGCGACCGCCAACAGCGACGGCAGCATCAATGCTCCCACCTATCAGTTGTCGAGCGTTGACGGCAGCGGCGTGACCAGCACGGCCACCTATAACAATGTCGGTGACGCGCTTGACGGGCTGAGCACCAGCATCAGCAACGTCAACCAGCGTATCGACACGGTCGCGGCCGTCAGTGATCGCGCCGTCACCTATGACGGTGCGCCCGGCAGCCAGAAGGACAGGATCACCCTGGCGGGGTCGCAAGGCACGACCATCACGAACATGCGCGCGGGGGACGTGTCCGCCACATCCACCGACGCCGTGAACGGGGCGCAGCTCCACGCGACCAACCAGCAGGTCGCGCTGAACACGACCGATATTCACAATCTGCAGAACGGCACCGACGGCTATTTGCAAGTCAATAACAGCGCGAGCCGCTTAAAGCCTTCCGCCACCGGCGCGGATAGCCTTGCAGCGGGCGGAGACGCGGTGGCGTCCGGCGCTGGGAGCATGGCGGCCGGGATGGGCGCGCAGGCGTTGGCATCCAACAGCGTCGCGATCGGCAACGGCTCGATTGCCGACCGGGCCGACAGCGTTTCCGTCGGCAGCGCGTCTATGGCGCGCCAGATCACCAATGTTGCGGCTGGAACATCGGCCACCGACGCCGTCAACCTCGGCCAGTTGCAGTCGGCAATGGGCGACACGCTTGCGACCGCCAATGCCTATACCGACGCGCGACTTGGCCAGCTCGATTTCGATCTTGCCAGAACCAGACGCGATGCCGCCGGTGGAACGGCTTCAGCACTGGCGGTCGCCGGCATTCCCCAGCCGATGGACCGCTGGCACTGGCATGCTCGGCGTGGGCGTCAGCACCTGGCAGGGGGAACGTGCGTTCGCGATCGGATTTTCGAAGGCGTCCGACAATGGCCGGGTTGTGGTGCGTATCGCGGGATCGATGAATACGCGCCGTGAGGGAGGTGCCAATGCGGGCGTTGGTTTTGCCTTCTGATCTCAGCCTTCGGCGCCGAGCCGGGCTTGCCGGGCTGGCGCTGATGCTTGCCTGTCTGTCGGACATGGCGATTGCCGCCGCGCCGCCGCTGTTTCCAAGTCCACTGAAGGCCTGGATGAAGGAAGGATTGTTCGTGGGGCCGGCCGATGTTCGCCTCATCAAGCCAGGTATGACGAAGCGTCAGGTCCGCTCTCTGCTTGGGGCGCCCCACTTCAGCGAGGGGTTCTTCGGCGTGCGGACATGGGATTATATTCTCAATTTTCATGACGATGTTGGGCCGGGCTATCGGTCTTGCCAGTTCCAGCTCCAGTTCGATCGCGAAATGCGCGTCGCTTCGACGGCATGGAATTCGAACGATTGCAGCGACAGTCTTGTCCAGCGGGCCGGATATGCAAATTCTCGCGGCATCGAACCTGCTCCGGTTCGACGAGAGCGCTTGTCGATTGGCTTCGAATTTGGGAGCGCGGAGCTTACGCCAGCCGCAGCGGCGCTGCTGCGCGATTTCGTCAAAGTGCATGATGGCGCAACCCGGATCGACATTGTCGGTCACACAGATAGTGCGGGTTCTCAACGCCATAACGACGTCCTGAGCCTTGCGCGCGCCGATGCCGTTGCGCAGGCGCTCGCCGGGTTGGGCGTGGCGCCGGGGCATCTTCAGATATCCGGACGGGGCGAGCGCGATCCCGCGCTCAGAACCGAAGACAATGTACGCGAACCAGCAAATCGGAGATCGGATGTCGTCATCAGCTACTGAACTCGCCGATCCCGCTCGATCGGAATATGGTCATTGCAATAATGATGGAGCAGAGCAGCGCATTGATGTGTTGCTTGAATCTCACGAACTCGCGGCGCTCGATCTATGGATTGCCATGAATCCGTTAGTTGATCTGAGTCGACAGCAAGCGATAAAATCCATTCTGACGAGAACTATACTCAAGCAATGCTGACCACATCACGGTACGTAGTAGTACGTATTATGAACCTATTACTATGTTTAGGTGGACATCTTCAAAGTCGACGTTTGATTTTAACTAAAAATTTGCGGTGTCAGGATAGAAAAGATGCCTCATATAGACGGATGACGGTGATGAAGCGCGTTCTACTCAATAAGGCTGGGCTGCTCGTTGCGGGCTTTGCTGCGGCCATTTTGTCCAGCTCCGCCATGGCGGGATCGTCCAACGGCACGATCGGGGTATCGCTCAACGTCTCGGACGCTTGCGCGGTCAACGGCGGGTCCACGACTTCCGGCGCGCTTGGGCAGCTTGGCGCGATCGCTTTCGCGGATCAGCCGGGTATCTTCGGCAATGTCGACGCGACCATGGTGGCGACGGGCGGCGGGGCTGGCATCGCGGTTCTCTGCTCGCTTGGTCTCACGCCGTCGATGACGATCGGAGCGGGTGCTAATGACGGAAGCAGCGTCCGTCATCTCGCTTCGGGCAGCAATCAGGTCGCCTATCGGCTCTACAGCGATTCGGGGCGCACCAACGAAATCACCATCGGCCAGCAACTGAGCCTCGGCACGGCGACCACTACTCCGTTCTCGGTGCCGATCTATGCGCGCGTCAACAGCGGCGGCGCCGTGCTTCCGGGCGGATCCTACACCGATACGGTGCAAGTGACGCTGAGCTGGTAATGCCCGGGACGGACTTCTTGCGCGCCGGCTTTATATTTGCCGGTCTTTTCGTGCTGGCATCCAGCACGGCGGCAAATGCGGAAACGCAGAAAAACTTCACCGTCTCGGCGGTTATCGCCACCGGCTGCTCGATCGCAACCAATGCCGGCGGGCGCTGGGGCGACATCAATCTGGGTACTGTCGGCGGCCTCGCGAGCGGAACGGTCGAGGCTGATCTGCTGAACGGCGTCGCAACCGGTATCCAGCTTGATTGCACGCCCGGCACGTCAGTCAGCGTTTCGGCGGATACGGGCGATCATGCCGTAGCCGGCGTTCGTCAGCTCGCCCATTCTACGGTCGGCAGCAGCCTGATTGCTTACCAGCTTTTCGCCAATGGCGGCACGACGCCATGGACGACCCAGACGATGGGGCTGTCCTTCCCGGTCGGCACGTCGCACCTGCAACTGCCTGTCAGGGCCAAGGCGACGCTTGCCGCCCCAATGCGGGGCGGCGCCTATTCCGACACCGTGCGAGTGACGGTGACATGGTGAGCCGCTTCCAGCGCCGTATCGCGCTGCGCCTGCTCGCGTTCCTGGGCGCTGCGTCGTCTGGCTTTGCCGCGCATGGCGCAACCGTAGTACTGTGGCCGGTGAACCCGACGATCGCGGCCGATCAGCAGGCTTCGGCGCTTTGGCTGGAAAATCGTGGCGATGTTCCCGTCACGCTTCAGGTCCGTGCTTTCGGCTGGACCCAGGCGGCGGGATCGGATCGCTATGACGATCAGGATGAAGTCGTGTCCAGCCCTCCGATCGCCACGGTCGCCCCCGGCAAGCGCCAGCTCGTTCGCATCATTCGCCGCGCCGGATCGGCCCAGAAGGGTGAGCGCAGCTATCGGCTGCTGATCGACCAGCTTCCCCCGCCCCCGGCGGAAAAGCCCGACAAGGAGCCGAGCGCGCATCTTTCCATCCAGATGCGCTACTCAATTCCGCTGTTCACTTATGGCGAGCAGCCCGCCGCTGAATTCGCATCGAACCTCAGCGCCCGCGTCACCATTGTCGACGGCAGGCGTTTCGTCGAAATCCGCAATATCGGTGCGAAGCACGCCAGGCTGGTCAATCTGCGGCTAGTCAATGGTGTGCAGCATTTCGACGTGACGACCGGCCTTGTCGGCTATGTGCTGCCCGGCGCAACCATGCGCTGGCCGCTGCCTTCGGACGCACCGCTCGCCGGCGCCTTTCTCGTGAATGTGAATGGCGCCGACCAGCAATTGTCGCCGAACGCCTGACGTGGCGGGGCGGATCGGCCCATTCCATGCGGCGCCATTTCTTCATCGCCCTGATCGGGCTTTGGTCTGCTTGCGGGCAAGCGGCGTCCGCCGCGTTGCCGCCGCTCGTGGCGTCGGCCCCGGCTGATGAAATATCGCTGTTCGTGGAATTGATCGTGAACGGCAAATCCTCTGGATCGATCGTACCGATGAGGCTGCGGGGCGATCGGATGTTCGTGGACAGCGCTCTGCTCCGCGAGGCAGGGCTGAGTCTCGACAATCAGGGCGTGGCTGACGTTGCGCATTTGAACGGCGTAAGCGCACGCTACGACGCCGCCCATCAGACGCTCAGCCTCGATGCCTCGCCCGATCTTCTTCCCTTGAGTCCTGTCGCCGGGGAGAAGCGCGACTGGGTAGTGGCAATCGCCGATTATGGCGCCATGCTCAATTATGACGCCTATGCGCAGCGTGCGAACGGCAAGACCGTCGGGTCGCTCTGGACCGAGCAACGGCTGTTCGGCCCTCTCGGCACCCTGTCCACCGACGGCATCGTCCGGATCGGCGGATCAGGCGTTCGGAGGCAGGGTTATCTGCGGCTCGATACCCGCTTCCGCCATGTCGACGATGGTCGGGCGCTCACTTACACCGTCGGCGATCTTATCACCCGATCGCTGCCGTGGAGCACCTCTGTACGGCTTGGCGGGATTCAGATCGCGCGCGATTTCCGCACGCGGCCCGATCTGGTGACGGTGCCGCTCCCGAGCTTCGCGGGCAAGACGGCGGTGCCTTCCGCCGTCGATCTGTTCGTCGACGGCTATCACAAGCAGAGCGCTGATGTCGCGCCCGGCCGCTTCGTGCTTGATGACGTTCCGATCGTGAACGGGGCGGGGCAGGCGACGATCGTCACTACCGACGCGGTTGGCAGGCAGATCGCGACCACTATCCCGTTCTATGTCTCTTCGGAGCTGCTGAAGCCCGGCCTGCTGGATATCGCCGCCGAAGGGGGCTTCCTGCGCCGCGACTATGGATTGAAAAGCTTTGGCTATCATGAGCCCGTCGCAAGCCTTTCGCTCCGCCATGGCGTCACCTCCCGCTTCACTGTCGAGGCGCATGGCGAAGCGACATCAGGGCATGGCCTGATCGGCGGTGGCGTGGTGGTGTCGCCCTGGCGGGTCGGCACTGTCCATTTTTCAGTTTCGGCCAACCGGACCGGCGCGATGACGGGCATCCAATGGAACGCCGGCTACAGTTACACCTCTCGACGCTTCAGCATTGCCCTCGACCATGAGGAGCGGAGCCGGAATTTTCGAGACCTCGCCAACTTCGACATCCGGCAGCTTGACGGGGTTCGCCGCAGCACCCGCGTCGTCGCGACCGGTAATATCGCGGGCCAGGGAAATGTGGGCGTGGCCTATTTCAGCGGCACATCCCTCTCGGGACAGACCACGCGCCTGCTTTCGACATCCTATTCCCGCCGGATCGGCCGAAGTTCGCATATCTTCTTGTCGGCGGATTATGATCTTCGGAGGCGAAGCGGCAGCGCGCAGTTGCGCGTGATCGTCCCATTCGGACGAAACGCGATCAGCGGCGGCGTCAGTCATGATCGGGGCCGGGGAACGGTCGGGCAGATCGACTATAGCCGCGCGACGCCGAGCGAAGGCGGGCTCGGGATCGATGCCGGTCTCGCGATGAACGATCGCGGAAAAGCCTATGGCCAAGGCACGTCCACGTGGCGCGGCAAGACCATGGAGTTGCAGGCTGGCACAGCATTCGCCCGTGGTGCGACATCGAGCTGGGGAAGCGTTTCCGGATCGCTGGTGATGATGGGCGGCGATCTGTTCGCGACGCGGCAGATCAGCGACAGTTTCGCCGTGGTCACGACAGGCGGCGTTGCGAAGGTGCCGGTCTCCTACGAAAACCAGCCAGTGGGTGTGACCGACAGGCGCGGCCATCTGTTTGTGCCCAACGTCGCGTCTTACCAGAAGAGCCGTTTCGCGATCGACACGCTGTCCTTGTCGACGGATTATCGGGTGACAGCGGTCGAACAGAACATCGCGCTCAGGCAGGGCGGCGGCGCTTTCGTCCGCATGCCGCTCCACCGCATGCGCAGTGCGACGGTTACGCTCGTCGATGCAACGGGATCACGCCTTGCGCCCGGCGCGCGCGTCGCGCGGTCGGGACATGACGATACGCAAACCGGATGGGACGGCATCGTCTATCTGGAGGATATCGATGCGGAAAATCACCTGACCGTCACACGCGCGATCGGATCAGGTTGCGTAGCCAAAGTCTCCGTTCCGCCGGAAATGTCGTCGCTCGCGCGGATCGGGCCAGTGCCGTGCCTCTGATCCTGGCCCGCCTTGCCTTCATGGCCCTGTTCGCGTTCGGCTTTTGCACGGCTGCGAATGCGGCCTGCACATCCTCGTCGCAATCGCTCACCTTCACGTCGGGCTCGTCCTACGATGTCCGGTCGGGCAGCATCGCCAATGTATCCGGATTGGCCGGCCTGTCCTGCACCGGGTCGCTATTGAGCGTGCTCGGGAGCGGCTATGCACGCGCGACGATGACGAGCGCCAATGGCTTCAAGCTCAGCACAGGCGGCAGCGATCTTGTCCCTTATCAGGTGTCGGCCGATCCGGGAGGAACCTATGTTTTCACTCAGGGCGGCACCATCGATTATATGAACGCCGCGCTGGTGTCGCTGCTGGGGCTGTTCAGCAACAACAGCTTCAGCGCACCGCTCCATGGAAAGATAACGGGCACACCGAATGTCGCGGCCGGGACCTATACCGATACGCTGACGATCCAGTGGGACTATTATATCTGCAACGGCATCCAGATCGGGCAGCTGTGCATATTTTACGAGACCGGCACGCGCACCGTGACGGTCAACGTCAAGCTGATCGTGAGTCAGGATTGCCGGATCAGCGCGCCGAATGTCAGCTTCGGCAGCGCGGCTCTCGTCAGCCAGTTCCAGTCGGTCTCTCAGGCTGTGCTGGTCGACTGCACCAAAGACAGCATCTACAAGGTCAGCTTCTCGGCCGGCAACAGCGGCAGCGCGCGGCCTTGGCGCTCGATGAGCGACGGTGCGGGCCACACCCTTCAATATAATCTCTATCGCCCGGACGGCGCCACGATCTGGGACGACACCAACCCCCAGAACAGCGCCACGCTCGGCACCGGCGGCACCACGCCCAATCAGCTGCAAAGCTATGTCGCCAAGGTGAATGACAGCCAGGTCACGCCCCCGGCGGGGTCCTATTCGGATACGGTGAGCGTCGTCATCAGCTTCTGAACGCACGATATCCCACAGGATTTTCGCCCCGCCGCAAACGCCGCTCGACACTTTGGCGGCGATGACGGTAAGGCGTTTCCCGCGCAGCGGAGCGAGGCTGGATGAGCATTTTTCGGCAGCTGGCCGATCGAACGGTGGTTCTATTTCTGGGCGTCGCGGTCGGCACTGCGATGGGTTACGCCTTCGCCGGCGATATCCGGGAGCAGATTGCCGGAAAGACGGAGACTTCTGCGGCGCAAGTTGCGGTCAAACCAACCAATTCGCAGCCCGCGCCGATCGTCGCGGAACGCGCGTCGATCGAATGCGCGATGCCGTTCCAGCCGCGCCTCGTCGAGACCGTCGCCAAGGGCGGCAAGATCAAGATTGGCGTATTTGGGGACAGTTTCGGGGATGGCGTCTGGGCGGCGCTGTACCACCAGCTGCCGGCACGCGATCAGTTCGAGGTCATCAAGTTCAGCCAGCAATCGACTGGCTTCACACGTTACGCCAGCCTCAATCTCGAAGATCATGTCAGCGAACAGCTGGCGGGTCAGCCGGTCGACATCGCGGTGATCTCCTTCGGCGCCAACGATACGCAGGGCGTGATGCATCAGGGCAAGTTCGCGGCGCTGCTCAGCCCAGCCTGGAAGGAGGAGATCGGCGCTCGCATCGATCGCTATGTCGCCCTGCTACGCAAGCAAGGGGCGATCGTTTACTGGGTCGGCCTGCCCGTCATGAAGAAACCGAGCTTCGATGCGGATATTTCCGGAATGAATGCCTTCTTTGCCGAACGCATGAAGCGGATCGACGTCCCGTTCATCGATACCAGGCCGATGTCGGTCGACGCCGTCGGCGCCTACGCGGCTTATTTGCCTGATCCCGGCAGCGAAACGCCCCGGCTGATCCGAGCTAATGATGGGATCCACATGTCTATGCGCGGCTATCAACGGCTCACCGGCGGATTGGCCGATCGGATCAGGCATTATATCGAGGAGGCGCGGGCCTATGCCGTGCGCGAGGGTTTGATTCTGCCCGTTGCGGCGTCGGTTTCCACATCCACCGCCGTCACATCTGAGCCGGCCGCCTGATGCCGGTCGCGATGCTTGCATTGCTGGCGGCCGCGGCCTCGTCGCCCTGCACCGCGCCATTGTGCCAAGCCAACACGCTTGAGCCCTATTTCGACAAGCTGGCCCACGCCAACGATCACACCGAGGGCCGCAAGCCGGTCCATATTCTGCAGATCGGCGACAGCCACACGGCTGGCGACGCGATCACAGGGGGATGGCGCGATCTGCTTCAGGCGCAATATGGCAGCGGGGGCAGGGGCGTCTCCGCCGCCGGCCGGCCTTACGCGGGCTATGTCACTTACGGCGTGACTGCGTCGATGTCGCCGGGATGGACGGTGAAGTCGATCTTCGGGAGCGCCTCCATCCCGCCGCGCCCGGCGATCGGGCTTTCGGGGTTCAGCATCTCGACGGCTCAGGAAGGGGCGACGCTGGGCCTGACCGCTGATCCCGCCGAAGCCTTCAATCGTTTCACAATATGCGCGCTGACGCAGCCGGGCGGGGGATCGGTTTCGATCCAGCTTGGCCTGACCAGTCAGGAGTTCAATCTCTCCTCCTACACCACCCGCTCCGAATGCCGCACGATCGAAGCGCCGCAGCCGCAGCTCAGCGTCCAGATCACCGCGCGCGGCGGACCGGTGACGATCACCTCCTGGGGCAGCTTCCGCGACAAGGGTGGGGTGGTCGTCTCGAATGTCGGCGTTTCGGGTTCGCAGTTTGTCCATCAGACGCGCGCTGACGATTCAGTGATCTCCGAGGAACTGCGGAGCTACAAGCCGGATCTGGTCGTGATCGCCTTCGGCACCAATGAGGGTTTTGCACCCCGCGTCGAGGCCGGCGAATATGAAATCGTGCTCCGAAGCCAGATCCAGCGCATTCGCAGGCTTGTGCGCAATGTCCCCATCCTTCTGATTGGCGCGCCGGACGCGAATACCCGCAATGTCGCGCTCATGAACAATGCCCCGGGCGGTGCTGTCGATTGCAACAGTCGCCTCCAGACGATCGATGACGTCATCGCTTCACTCCGGGCGTCGGAGGCGACGGGGCCGGGTACCCAGTCGCCCGTCCAGCCCGAGGTCGATCCCGCGCGGCGTCCTCTGTTCGTGCCGCCGGGGCTCGCGGTGGTGCGCGACGTGCAGCGGCGGGTTGCGGCCGAGCTCAATATCGCTTTCTGGGATTGGCAGGCGCGCATGGGGGGCGCTTGTTCGGCGGCAAGGCTGGTCTTCGCCTCGCCGCCGCTGATGCGGGGGGATTTCGTGCACTATAACAAGACAGGTGGATGGGAAATCGCGCGGATGCTGCAGGCCGACCTTTCGGCCGCTGCCAGTTCCGCCGACCGCTAGATGCTCTTTCCGACGCTGACGTTCGGCCTGTTCTTTCTGGCCGTCTACGCGGTTACATGGACTATCGGCGCGCGCAGCAACGAATGGCGCAAGATCCTGCTGCTGGTCGCGAGCTGGATTTTCTACGGCGCCTGGGATTGGCGCTTCGTGGCGCTGCTGATCGGTTCGGCCATCATCAACTGGGGCCTCGGCTATCTGATCGAGGCCAGCAAGGTCCAGGAAGATGACGAAGAGGCGCCGAACCGGCGCGGGAAGGCGCTCGTCGCCGTTGGCGTCGTCGCCAATCTCGCGATCCTTGGCTTCTTCAAATATTTCGATTTCTTCCTGGGCGAGATCGCGCCGCTGCTGACCGAGGCCGGCTTCGCACGCGATCTGCCGCTGCTTCAGGTCATACTGCCTGTGGGAGTGTCCTTCTTCACCTTCCAGGGCATGTCCTACATGATCGACGTATATCGCGGGCGGACGCGCGCGGCTTCGTTGCTCGACATCACCCTGCTCATGTCCTTCTTCCCGCATCTGGTGGCAGGGCCGATCGTGCGGGCTTCACATCTCGTGCCGCAGTTCCGGAAAATCCCGAAGCTGGATCGCGGCATGGTGGCGATGGCGCTATTGCTCATCATCTGGGGACTGTTCAAGAAGGCGGTCATCGCTTCCGAGCTTTCGACCTCAGTGGTCGATCCGGTCTTCTTCGATCCGTCCGCCTATGGCAGCGCCGACCTGCTGTTCGCCGCCTATGGCTATGCGGTGCAGATCTATTGCGATTTCTCGGCCTATAGCGACATGGCGATCGGGCTGGCGGCGCTGCTCGGCTATCGCTTCCCCCGCAATTTCGATCAGCCATACCGCGCGGCATCGCTCCAGGATTTCTGGCGGCGCTGGCATATCAGCCTGTCGAGCTGGCTGCGCGACTATCTCTATATTGGGCTGGGGGGCAATCGCGGCGGGCTCGTCTTCATCTGCCGGAATTTGATGATCACCATGCTGCTTGGCGGCATCTGGCATGGTGCGAAGTGGACTTTCCTGATCTGGGGCGGATTGCATGGGCTTGTGTTGGCGGCCGAGCGCATATGGCGGGAGATC
>CAYLIK010000011.1:0-37074 GCA_964383565.1 uncultured Sphingomonadaceae bacterium | reverse complement strand
GTCATCCTCATCATGACGACCAATGCCGGCGCGTCCGACATGGCGCGTGAATCGATCGGCTTCGGGGCCAGCAGCCGCGAGGATGTTCAGGAAGAGGCAATCCGGAAGATGTTCACGCCTGAATTCCGCAACCGTCTCGATGCGGTGGTGCCGTTCGGCTACTTGCCGCCCGAGGTCGTCTCGCGGGTGGTGGAGAAGTTCATCCTCCAGCTCGAACTGCAACTTGCGGATCGCGAGGTCCATATCAGCCTCGACGACGACGCACGCGAATGGCTCACCGTGCGCGGCTACGACAAGCTCTATGGCGCGCGCCCGATGGGCCGCCTCATTCAGGAGAAGGTCAAGCAGCCGCTGGCCGAGGAGCTTCTGTTCGGCAAGCTGGTCCATGGCGGCGAGGTCAAGGTCCATCTCAAGGACAATGCGCTCGCGTTCGAGATCACGCCCGCCGCACCGAAGCGGCCCAAGAAGGGCGGGACCAAGTCGAAGGTCAAGGCTTGAGGCTCGACCGGCGGTCGCTGATCGCCGGTCTCGCCGCCTTCCCGCTGATCGCGGCCAGGGCGGCGTCTGACGAAGGCGCGCCACAGGCGCTCGAACTGCCCATCCCGGACATGAAGCGGCTCTCCGCGACCGTCTGGGTGGGCAAGCTCGCCGACGGCCTGTGGCTCACCTGCTTTACTTCCAAATTGGCCAAACTCGGCTGGTATCCCGCAAACGGTATGATCGTTGCGGGCCACGACGGCGCTACTGTCGTCGATCCGGGCTGGAATGCCGAACAGGGCAAGCTGATCCTCGATACCGCCGCCAGCCTGACCGGCAAGGTCGCTCGTGGCGTCGCCACCCATTATCACAGCGACCGGACGGGCGGCATCGCAGCTTTCACCGCTGCGGGCGTTCCGGTCTTCGGCAACCCGCTCAGTGTGGGCCTGGCGCAGGTTTATGGCGACCCGGCTCCCCAGCCGGTGAAGGGGCTGGAAAAGGAAGCCCAATCGCTCGGCCCCGTCGAACTCTATTTCCCCGGTGCCGCCCATACGCTCGACAATATCACCGTCTGGCACGCGCCATCCCGCACCTTGTTCGGCGGCTGCCTCATCAAATCCACCACCGCGAAGGATCTCGGCAACACCGCCGACGGCAACCCCGCCGCCTATGGCCCAACGGTCGCCCGCCTCGCCGCCCGGTATCCCCAACGACAATGGACGATCCCCGGTCACGGCTCGATTGCGGGCGACGCGATCGCCTGGACACGGAAGCTCGCCACCTGACCTTGCCTGTTGCCGCGCCGCCTTCTACGTAGGCGATCCGATCTGGGAGAGACCGGACTTCGAGTCCGGCGCCGAAGGAGCAACCGCCCCGGAAACTCTCAGGCAAAAGGACCAGATCGGAACGACAGTCTGGAGAGTGACGCGCTCGCCGCGTCCGCCGAAGGGATAGCGATCTCAGGCGCAAGGGACAGACGGGGCGCGACCGGCCAATTTCGGCCAAAGAGGGAGCGTCTCTATTGTCCGTCCAGCTCGCGGCGTCACGGCCGATCAGCATTGCCGAACTGTTCACGATCGGCATCGGGCCGTCCAGCTCGCACACCGTGGGGCCAATGCGCGCCGCGCTGCGTTTCGCGGAGCATATCCCTGATCCCGAGCAGGTGACTGGCCTGTGCTGTCAGCTCTTCGGATCGCTGGCGCTCACCGGCCTGGGACACGGCACCGACGTGGCGGTCCTCGCCGGCCTGTCCGGCTGCACCCCTGAGACTATCGATCCCGCCGCACTGCCAGACTTGCTGGAATCAATCCGCGCAAACAAGGAAATCAGGCTCCTTGGGCAAATTGGGATACCATTTCGCGTGGCCAAGGATCTGCTGTTCAAGCGCAAGTTCCTCCCCGGCCATCCCAACGCGATGCGCTTCGCAGCGCATTATGCCGATCGGCCCGATTTCGAGGAGGTATATTATTCAATTGGCGGCGGGACGATCCTGCGGGAAGGCGACGCACTGTCCATCTCCAATGTCGAGATGGCCCACCCCTTCTCCTCGGGGGTCGAACTGCTGGAGACCAGTGCCCGCACCGGCCTTTCGATCGCTGCGATCGTCGCAGAGAATGAGCGAAGCTGGCGGGACGACACGGAAACCACGGCCTTTCTCGACCGGCTCAAGCAGGCCATGTTCGCCTGCATCGATCGCGGCTGCACCGGCGAGGGAGAACTGCCCGGCGGACTAAAGGTCCGCCGCCGTGCGAAAGATCTGCACCAGCGGCTGCTCGCGCGCGGGCCGCGTAACGATCCCTCGACCGTGTTCGACTGGGTCAGCCTCTGGGCGCTCGCGGTCAATGAGGAGAATGCCGCCGGTGGGCGAGTAGTGACCGCACCGACCAATGGCGCCGCTGGTGTCCTCCCCGCCGTGCTCAAATATTATGAGGTGTTCGCGTCCAACGCCTCGCCCGAAGGGGCCCGGACATTCTTGCTGACGGCGGCCGCCATCGGCTTCCTTTACAAGAAGCGCGCCTCGATCTCTGCCGCCGAGATGGGGTGTCAGGGCGAGGTCGGCGTCGCCTGCTCAATGGCGGCGGCGGGGCTGGCGGCGGCGCTTGGCGGCAACAGCCGGCAGATCGAGAATGCCGCCGAAATCGGCATGGAGCATAATCTCGGCCTCACCTGCGATCCGATCGGCGGCCTCGTTCAGATCCCCTGCATCGAGCGTAACACCATGGGCGCGATCAAAGCGATCAACGCGGCTTATCTCTCGCTCAACGGCGACGGCACCCACATCGTCAGCCTCGACGCCGTGATCGAGACGATGCGCCAGACCGGCGAGGATATGCGCTCCAAATATAAGGAAACGAGCCTGGGCGGCCTGGCGGTGAATGTCGTGGAATGCTGAGCGGCGCGCTTGCGGCTGTCATGGGCTTCGCCTAGCGTGCCTTGGGGCAAGAATGATCGCTGACCTTCAAGGAGTGGATCATCCATGAACGACCTCAAGGCGCAAGCCATCAAGCTGTACGACGATTTCACCCACCGGCATCTCGACCGCCGCCGCTTTTTCGCGGATCTGACCAAACTCGCTGGCAGTGCCACAGCCGCGCAGGCACTGGCCCTCACCATCGCCGCCGACCCGGCGGCCGCCGCGCTGATCGAGCCCGAGGACAAGCGGGTGAAGGCAAACTGGATCGTCGTTCCCGGCGCCGGCGGCAACAAGCTCAAAGGCTATTTCGTCGAGCCTTCAGGCCCCGCCAAACGGCGACCCGCCGTGCTGGTGATCCATGAAAACCGGGGGCTCAACGCCTATATCGAGGATGTCACGCGGCGGCTGGCGGTGGCGGGCTTCGCGGGCCTCGCGATCGATTTCCTGTCCGCATCCGGCGGGACCCCCGCCAACGAGGATCAGGCACGCGAGCAGATCGGCGGGCTCGACATCCCCACCTCGGTCAAGGACGGCGTCGCCGCGATCGACTGGCTGCGCGAGGACAAGCGGACCAATGGCAAGGCTGGCGCGATCGGCTTCTGCTGGGGCGGCGCGATGGTCAACCGGATCGCGGTTGCGGCAGGCAGCGCGCTCTCTGCCGGCGTCGCCTTCTACGGCATCGCCCCGCCGCCAACCGAAGCCGCCGCCGTGAAAGCCGCCATGCTGCTGCACTATGCCGGCAATGACGAGCGCGTGAATGGACAGGCTGGCCCCTGGGCCGAAGCCCTCAAGGCCGCGCATGTGAATGTCACGCGTTACGACTATCCCGGCGCCGAGCACGCCTTCCACAACGACACGTCGGCGGCGCGCTACAACAAGGAGGCAGCGGAACTGGCATGGACCCGCTCGATCGCGTTCCTCAAGGAGACGTTGAGCTAGAGATACTAAAACCGTGCTCCTGCGAAGGCAGGAGCCCAGCTCAAGCGCCGGATGGGGCTCCTGCCTTCGCAGGAGCACATCAGCTTTCAATCAGGACGACACAGCTACCAAAGGAGATGGGCATGACCGGGCAAATCACCTTCTACTATAATCCGCAGAGCCGCGCCGCCGTCACCCGCTGGGCGCTGGAGGAGGCGGGCGCGGACTACAAGATCGTGCCGATGAGCTTCGAGGATGGCGACACGCGCAAGCCCGACTTCCTCAAGATCAACCCGATGGGCAAGATCCCGACGCTCGTCCTCAGTGACGGCACCGTGCTGACCGAAAACGGCGCTATCATCGCCTGGCTGGCCGCGGCCTATCCCGACGCCAAGCTCTCCCCACCCGCCGGATCACCCGAGCACGGCACGATGCTGCGCTGGCTGTTCTTCTGCGGAAGCTGTTTCGAACCGGCGATGACCGACCGCATGATGAACAAGGGTGAGCCGGTATCGAAGCAGATGGCCGGCTGGGGCGATTATGACGAAGTGATCGACGCCTTCGAACGCGCACTGACCCCCGGCCCGTTCATCCTCGGCGACCGCTTTTCGGCTGCCGACATCTATGTCGCGGCGTCCCTCGGCTGGGGCACGATGTTCGGCGCACCACGGCTCAAGGAGAGCGCGATCATCCAGTCCTACGTCGCGCGGGCGACGGATCGCCCCGCCTACAAGCGTGCGAACGAGGCCTGACCATCAACTGTTGGCTGTCTGCTTTGAATTGAGGCTGTCGCCCCCTTCCGTCATCCGGGGTTGACCCGGCCAAGGGCGGGCTCTCATTTCAAAGACCAAGCCTGACAATGCAATTTTGTCATCTCCAAGTCGATGCTATGATATATATTCCTACGGTGATCACCACTCCCGCAAAGCCCCGCTCCAGCAGTCCTTTGCGACTGCCTAGCTTACGACCGATCGCATTACCCGCAACCGTTCCGCCCACGCCGCCCGCGACCAGCAGGGCCGTAACCGTCCAATCGACAAGGCCCGAGGCCGCATAGGAGGTAGCGGTCGTCATGCCAAGCGCGCTGACGACCACGAGCGAAGTGCCGATTGCATATGGCAGTGGCATAGCGGTGGCGAGGATCAACCCCGGCACTATCAGGAAACCGCCACCAATGCCGAAGAAGCCAGCGGCCAGGCCGACGCCCAGCCCGATCGGGACAAGCCGGGGTAGCAGCGTCGCCGCGCTGTCGCGAGTCAGGCGAACATTTGGAGCCTCCGCCGCGCGCCGCTTGCGCAACATCGATAGTCCTACACCAATCATTAGCAAGCCGAACAGGACCAGCAGCCGCTTGCCGTCGAACGCCTTGCCAAGTTCGGCCCCCAGCGCCGCGCCAATCATGCCGGACACTGCGAACGCCGCCGCGCAGCGCCACTTGACCCGCCCGGCACGGGCATGGCCAATCAGGCTGGCGAGCGCGTTGATCGTCACCGCGACAGCAGCAGTGCCGATCGCCGCATGTGGTGATCCGACGCCGACCACATAGATCAGCAGCGGTACGGCGAGAATCGATCCACCCCCACCGATCAAACCGAGGATAAGGCCGATCAACCCGCCCGAGGCGAGCGTAGCAAGGATGATTGCGGTGTCCGTAATCACCTCAGCCGACCGCGCGACGGTTCCACGGCATGGCACGGAGCACGTTCGCCATTCCGCACCAACCTGTTATCCCCGCGAACATCAGCCCCGCGCCAACAAACCCCGACAGTCCGAAGAAGCTGGGGGAGACAAGCAGTCCGAGCAATACACCGGTAAGCACCAGCGCGCCTGCGGTGATTTGCACCTGCCGCATAATTTCCAAAGGCTGCGAGCGATCTGTGATGGTCAATTCACCAGCGCCTCGCCACGCATCGATCCCGCCACCTAGGATAAAAGCAGGGGCAGCGCCTGCCGCCTTGGCGAGCTGCGTTACATTCGCGGCGGTCCGCATCCCCGATTTGCAATGGAATAGGATCGACCGACCGTCACTCTGCAGCTCGCCGATCCGTTCGAGTGGCAGGTTGAGCGCGCCGGGGATACGTTCGCGCGCATGTTCGTCGGCACCGCGAATATCGACCAGTCGCGCGCCTGCATCCATCGCGGCTTTAGCATCGGCAGGGGAAAGGGTCGGCAGTGTCATCGTATCAATCCTTGCAGTATAGCTGGTAGAGCGTGGCGAGCAGCGTTTCGACGCGAGGATCGGCAATGGCGTACCAGAGCGTCTGGCTCTCGCGGCGGAAGGTGACGAGGCCTTCGTCCCGCATCTTGGCCAGATGCTGCGAACAGGCCGACTGCGACAGACCGACATCGCGCGCCAAGTCGCTGACCGTCATTTCGCCATGTTCGACCATCTTGCACAGCAGCATGAGCCGTCGCGCATTGCCGATCGCCTTCAATGTCTCGGCGACAGCCCCAGCCTTCTTTGCAAACGTCGCCAAATCCATCGGCGGCTTCAACATCATTGTCACTCCATTAGCTATTGCTTATGTAGCATATTCTAATATATAGTCAAGGCATCATGGAGGACGATCATGACACAACCCGTCGTTGAGGCTTTTTTCGACGAGCCGACCAACACCATCAGCTACCTGGTCGGCGACCCCACAACGCGAACCGCCGCCGTCATCGATCCCGTGCTGGACTTTGACCTCGCCAGCGGCGTCGCCGACACGCGCTCGGCGGAGCGGATCCTCACCTTTGCGCGCGAGGGAGACTGGCGGATCGCCATGGTGCTGGAGACGCATGCGCATGCCGACCACTTGTCGGCGGCCCCTTTCATCAAGGCACATACCGGCGCATGGATCGGTATTGGCGCGCATATCTGCGACGTGCAGCGCATATTCCGTCCCGTATTTGCGATGGGTGACCTGAAAGCTGATGGTTCTGACTTCGATCGCCTGTTCAATGATGGCGATCACTTCGCGATTGGTGAGTTGGAGGTGGAGGTGCTTCACGTCCCCGGTCACACTCCGGCAGATGTCGCGTATCGGATCGGCGATGCCGCCTTTGTCGGGGACACACTGTTCATGCCTGATTATGGTACTGCGCGCGCCGATTTTCCCGGTGGCGATGCCCGCACCCTGTACCGCTCGATACGACGCCTGCTGACATTGCCGAATGAAACACGCTTATTCATGTGCCACGATTATAAGGCGCCGGGACGCGACGATTATCGCTGGGAGACAACCGTTGGAGAGCAGCGCCGCTCAAGCGTGCATGTCCATGATGGCGTAAGCGAGGACGATTTCGTCACGATGCGCGAGGATCGCGATGCGGGCCTGTCGGTTCCGAAGCTGCTGCTGCCTTCGATCCAGGTCAATATCCGCGCCGGCCACTTTGGCGAGGCTGAAGCAAATGGCGTCACCTATCTGCGCATCCCTGTAAAGTGGAAGGCGCATGACCTGTAAGCCGCGAGTAGAGGAAGCATTCCTGGTTTTCTCGCGAGCGGCTTTTGAGAGCGTCGGTCATCCCGGATACTATCCCAATCGGGGCAGTCGTCGACCGACGACAGGCGCCTTCCGTCGAAGGCAGCTTTGAGCATTACGCAGCGCTGGATAAAGACCGCAACTGGGTCGCTCCGCATTTCAAAAACACTCAGTTCATCAGGCCTAGCCTGCTTCCAGCATGATGTGGAAGGCAAACAAAAAGGCCCGGCGGATCGCTCCGCCGGGCCTCCGATTTCAGATCCTGCAGATCGCTTAGCGGCGATCGCCCATGAACTGGAGCAGGAAGGTGAACATGTTGATGAAGTCGAGATAGAGCGACAGCGCGCCCATAATCACCGTCTTGCCCATCATGTCCGTGCCCGCGACATGGAAGTACATGCTCTTGATCCGCTGCGTGTCATAGGCGGTCAGGCCAGCGAAGATCAGCACGCCGACGAAGCTGATTACGAGGCTCAGCGCGCTGGACTGCAGGAAGATGTTGATCACCATCGCAACCAGCAAGCCGACCACGCCCATCACCAGGAACGTGCCGAACGCCGACAGATCCCGCTTCGTGGTGTAGCCGTAGAGGCTGAGGCCCGCGAACGCCGCCGCCGTCGCGAAGAAGGTCTGCGCGATCGAGGTGCCCGTGTAGACGAAGAAGATCGAGGCCATCGACAGGCCCATCACGCCTGCAAAGGCCCAGAAGATCGCCTGCGCCGCGCCAGTCGACAGCCGGTTGATGCCGAAGCTCAGCACCATCACGAACGCCAGCGGCGAGAACATGATCAGATATTTCAGGATGCCCGGACCAAACAGGATCGCCGGCGCGGCCGAGCTGTTCGCAAACAGCAGCGCAACGATGCCCGTGAGCAGCACACCCGAGGCCATGTAATTATAAACCGAAAGCATGTAGGAGCGCAGGCCAGCATCATAGGCAACCGCGCCCGTGCCGACCGACGTCGCGCGCATCGCAGCGTTCGACCGGGGGTCAGACCAATTCGCCATCGTAAAATCTCCATCAGCGGGCGCGAGAAAAATTCGCACACCCAACCCGTGTAATATCGTTCGGTTGACGATAGGTTTCAAGCAAAACCGGACAGTTTTTTAACATCGTAGCCGCGGAAACCCGACCATGAACCGTCTGTTCGTCGCATTAAAGCCCCCGCCGGCGATGCGTGACGCGCTCTTAACCATGATGGGCGGGATTCTCCATGCGCGCTGGCAGACCGCCGATCAGCTCCATCTGACGCTGCGTTTCATCGGCGAGGTCGACCGCCATCAGGCGGAGGATATTGCGGCGGCACTGGGATCGGTGCATCATCCCGCATTCGCGCTGGCGCTCGATGGCGTGGGCCAATTCGATCGCAAGGGAAAGACTGATGCCCTCTGGGTAGGCGTCAATCCGATCGAGCCGGTCAAGCTGCTCCACAACAAGATCGATCGCACGCTGCAGCGGGTCGGGGTGTCGCCCGAAACCCGCGCTTATCTCCCACATTTCACTATCGCCCGCTTCGGCCGGAACGTCAGGGATACCGGGCGCTTCATGGAGAGCGCCGCGGTGCCGCCCGTTTCCGCCACCCTCACCGAATTCTGCCTCTACGAGAGCAGCCTAGGCAGCGAAGGGGCAATCTACAGCATCATCGCCCGCTACCCGCTGGTCTGACCGGCCGTCCGACCAGCAGTGGATATGGGTTGACGGGCTTGCCCTGATACCAGCGTTCGCTGGCACGCATCAGGTTCACCGCGAAATGGAGATGCGGGCCGGCGGGATCGGCATTGCCGGTTGAGCCAACCGTGCCGATCGTCTCGCCCGCCCGAACCGCCTGCCCTTCCGCCAGACCGGGCCGATAGGCATCGAGATGGGCGTAATAATAGACCCAGCGCCGGTCCGGCGAGCGGACATAGAGGGTCTTGCCACCGCGTTCGCTTTCGAAAAGCTTCTCGATTCGGCCCGGTGCTGCGGCTAACACCGTCGTGCCGCGCGGGGCGAGGATGTCGATCGCATCGTGACTCCGCCCTTCAGAGCGCGACTGGGCGAAAGTGTCGACCAGATCCTCCTGACTGACTTGCGCCACGGGCAGCTTCAAGGCCCCGCCCTCGGGCGCCGGATCGATTTCCGCCTGCTTTTCACTAGCAGGCACGAACCGGACGCAACTGTGCACGAACAGCGCAAGGGCGGCGACAAAACCGGCAAGCCACAACAGGCCACGCCGCCCCATCTGCTATTCCTGGAAGATCGCAGGCACGCCCGGCTTCACCATCTGCGCGAGACGGGCGGCATCCCAGTTGGTCAGGCGGATGCAGCCATGGCTTTCCGCACGACCGATCGTGCCTGGCTCGCTGGTGCCATGAATGCCGTAATGCGGCTTGGAGATGTCGATCCACACAACCCCGACGGGACCGTTTGGCCCCGCCTTGAGCAGCGCGGCCTTTTCGCCAGCGTCGGCGTCCCAGAACAGGTCTGGATTATAATGGAAGTCGGGATTGCGGCTGACGCCCTGAATCTTCCAGGTGCCGATCGGAAGCGGATCATGCTTGCTGCCCATCGTCGCCGGAAACTGGGCGATAAGCTTGTCTTGGGCATCGAACGCACGCAGCACGCCGTCCGATTTGTCGACCACGACACGGGCCGCCTCCGGCTGCGCGGGTGCAACAGCCAGCCGCTCGAGCGTGCCGTTCCAGCCGCGCGTGTCAGGCCCAAGACTCGCGACATCGATATCGGGCACATTGGGAACGCGGATCACCTGATTGGCCCCAAGCTTCCCCTGCGGATTGAGCGCCGCCAGCGTCTCGGGCTTGGTATGGAAGCGCTCAGCGAGCGCCTCCATCAGATCGCGATAGTTGAGCGCCGGCAGCTTGGCCTGATCGCCCGGTTCCTTCGGCAAATCGGGCGTAAAAGGCCCCTGGGCAAAGGCTGGCGAAATGCGGACCAGCCGGGTCGACGGGCCACCCAACATTTTGTCGAGCGCGCCGAGCGTCGCTGCATCCGGGTTGCCCGTTACCTTCAGTCCCTGCGCCTCCTGAAAACCGCGCAGCGCCGTCTGGAAATTCTTGCCGTCCTTCCCATCGTTTACGCCGGACGAAAAGCCCGCGCGGTCGAGCGCAACCTGTGCATGCAGGATTGGTCCCGGATCGATTGGTGCGGGCCCGGGTTCCGCCACGTCCGCAAAGCTTAGCGGCGGCACGACAGGCACTGGCTTGGAACTGGATGCCTTCGCAGTCATCTGGGCGTTGGCGGTGTCGTCGCCATCCTCGACATTGATCTGACAGGCGGAGAGCGCGAGCGCGCCGAGCAGAAAGCTACGTGATTTCAACCGTTTTTTCCTTCGAACCATACGTGGCCCGAACGGATGATCAGCCGAAAGGGTTCATTCCGGGTCCGGCCGGCGCGGCGGCAGGGCCGAGGTCAGCGACTGCATGCCGCTCCCGCGCCGGGCCGGCTTGGGCTGATCCGGGCTCGGCGACCATCCGGTCATGAAGATCAGTTCGAAACTCTCGGGAAGCTTTCCGTCCACATCGGCTTGCTCTGCCAGCGCACCGAGTAGCGCCGCCAGCCGCTCGCGGCCGAACGCCGGCGCCTGCCGTTCCTTGAGCATATTGGTCATCGCCATGCCGCGCAGGTCGGCGAACAGGCGCAACGGGGTCGAATAGCGCACTGCCAGCCGCTCCCCATCCGCCACGGTCAGGGTGAAGCCGGCGCGGGCGAGCAAATCCCCGGCGGCACGGACATCGATCATCGGATGCATCCGCGAGGCGACAGCGCCTCCCATCGCCATATCCGCCGCCATTACGGCCTTTCGGAGCAGCGGCAAGCTCCCCGCTCCCATCAGGCCGGCGAGAAACAGGCCGTCGGGCTTCAGCACGCGCCGGATCAGCGTCAGCGCACCGGGCAGATCGTTGACCTGATCCAGCACGCCCGCCGAGACGACCAGATCGAAGCTCGCCTCGGCAAACGGCAGACGATCCTCATCGCACTGTACTCCGCCACACATCGTCGCAAAGCGCTGCCCCGCATCGACCGAGACAACCTCCATCCCGCGCGCCTTCAACGCATTGCCGAGCCGTCCGTCATGGCAGCCGAGGTCGAGCGCACGCTTGAAATCGCGCGTCACGCCGTCGAGCCGATCAAGTATGCCCTCAGCGATATGATCGATCAGAAAGGCATGGTCCGCGAAGTCGGACGCAACGCGATCCCGGCGCAGGCGGCGCAGCTCCGGATCGAAGATTTCGGGCACTGTCATGCGGGGCTTGTGCCGTGCCGCGTGGCGGTGGACAAGCGGCCATGCAGATCGCGGGGCGCGACCTCTTCACAATCGTCACATGGCCGGCGCGGCGGGCGGTCGATCTCGCGCTGCCGCCGCGCTGCCCGGCCTGCGGCGTCGTCACCATGGCGGATCATCTGTTCTGCGTTGAATGCTGGCAGAAGCTCGATTTCCTGAGCGGCGCGGCCTGCCGATCCTGCGGCGAGCCCTTTGAACTCGATCCGGGGCCGGATGCACAATGCGGCGCCTGCCTCGCCGATCCGCCCGCGATCGACGGCATGCGCGCGGCGGTGGCTTATGGGGATATCGCCCGGGCGCTCGCGCTCAAGCTCAAATATGGGATGCGGCCAGGGATCGCCGTGACGCTCGCCCGCCAAATGCGCAGGCTGATCGAGGAGGAAGATGTCCTGCTGGCGCCCGTGCCGCTGCATCGCTGGCGGCTCTGGCGGCGGGGCTATAATCAGGCCGCGCTGATCGGACGGGCGCTGGCCCGCGAGACTGGTCACGCCTTCACCCCTGATCTGCTGCTGCGGACAAAGGCGACGCCCATCCTGCGCGGCATGGGCGCCAAGGACCGCAGGAAGACTGTTCGCGGCGCGTTCCGCATCGCGCCGCACCATGCTCACCGGGTCAAGGGGCGCACGATTATATTGGTCGACGATGTCTACACGACCGGAGCCACCACCAATGCCTGCGCGTTGGCGCTCAAACGGGCTGGGGCGGCGAATGTTCGGGTGTGCTGCTGGGCTCGCGTGGTGCGTGGCGTTGACAACGGGGCCTCGCGATAACAACTGGGTAAATATTGGTGCGGGATAAGGATCGCATGGCGAAGGTCGAGATATATACCAAGATGTTTTGCGGCTACTGCGCGCGCGCAAAGTCGCTGCTCGAATCCAAGGGTGCCGCATTCCAGGAATATGACATCAGCCTTGGCGGGCCGAAGCGCGCCGAAATGCTGGAGCGTGCGCCGGGCGCGATGACCGTGCCGCAAATCTTCATCGACGATCGGCTGGTCGGTGGGTCGGACGATCTCGCCGCGCTTGATCGCGCGGGCAAGCTGGACGCATTGCTCAACCCCTGATGCGCGCCGCCCTCCTTCAAAGTCGAACCGGCGTCGATCCGGCTGCCAGCGCTACCGCTCTTGCTTCCGCCGTCGCGGAAGCTGCGAGCGAAGGCGCAGACATGCTGTTCACGGCCGAGATGAGCGGCGTCCTCGACCGCGACCGCAAGCGCGCCGCGACAAACATCGTGTCCGAGGATGAGGATCGCGTGCTCGCGGCCGTGCGCGAGGCGGCCGCCAAGGCGGGCCTCTGGGTGCATCTCGGCTCACTTGCATTGAAGGGCGATGAGGGCGGCGACGGCCGTTACGTCAATCGCGGCTTCGCGATCGACGCGAGCGGCGCGATCCGGGCACGCTACGACAAGATCCACCTGTTCGACATCGATCTGCCGACCGGCGAGAGCTGGCGGGAATCCGCGGTTTACGCGCCGGGGCAGCAAGCCGTTGCCGTCGACACGCCATGGGGCCGGCTCGGACTGTCGATCTGCTACGATCTGCGCTTCCCCGATCTCTACCGCGCGCTGAGCAATGCCGGTGCGACGATGCTCGCCATGCCCGCCGCCTTCACCGTGCCGACCGGCGAGGCGCACTGGCATGTCCTGCTGCGCGCCCGCGCGATCGAAGCGGGATGCTGGGTGATCGCGACGGCGCAATCGGGGCAGCATGAGGATGGCCGCGCCACCTACGGCCACTCGCTGGTCATCGATCCGTGGGGAGAGATCAAGCTCGACATGGGGGATAGATTGGGGCTCGGTTACGCCGAGATCGACATGGAACGGACAGCCGACATCCGCGCCCGCATTCCCGTGATCGATCATCGCAGACCAATCGGCCCGGTGGAGATCCCGGCATGATCGTGTTCGATCTCGGCTGCGCCAACGGCCATGTCTTCGAAGCCTGGTTCGGATCGACCGAGGACTATGAATCGCAGCGTGCGCGCGGGCTGGTGAGCTGCCCGATGTGCAACTCCGGCGAGGTCGACAAGGCCGTGATGGCGCCGCGCATTGGCCGCAAGGGCAATCAGCAGCAGAGCGTACCGGTGCCCGCCAAGGGCAAGGCGGTGCCGATGGCCAGCGACGAGTCCGGCCCGGCCCCCGAGCAAGTGAAAGAGATGCTCCGCGCGCTCGCCGAAGCGCAGACCGAGATCCTCAAGAAATCCGACTGGGTGGGCGACAAGTTTGCCGACGAGGCGCGGTCAATGCATCTGGGTGAAACCGAGCATCGCGCAATCCATGGCCAGACCACGCCGGAACAGGCGCGCAGCCTTGTTGAGGATGGCGTGCCAGTCGCGCCGCTTCCCTTCCCGGTGCGCCCGCCCGGCGCGGACAATTGACACATTGCCGCCTCGACTAGCCGAAGCTAGAGGGGGTCCGTGGTCCCGTAGCTCAGCAGGATAGAGCGCCACATTCCTAATGTGGGCGTCGGGAGTTCGAGTCTCTCCGGGACCACCAATTCCTGCTCGTCCCGCACTATGTCCGGGCGGCCGATACGGTGATCAGCCAACCCCCGACGGCGCAACTTCCGAACCAGATCAGGAATGCGGCGCTGCCGCCGCTAGCGGCAAGCAACACGCCCGGCGCCAGCAATGCGGCGAACATCAGCCGCCGCTTGATCTGGTCCTGACCCGAATCCCCAAGGCCCGCGATACGGCGGCGCTTGGGATCGCCCCGCCATAGCAGGGCGATGATCGCGATCGAGAAGGTGATGGCCGCGACCAGCAGGTACGTCATTCGGCCGGCTGCAAGACTGGCCTGACGATCGCGGCATGTTCGCCGCGCCGCTTCATGATCGCCCACAGCGTCCAGCCGCCGCCGACCAGCATCGCCAGATCGACGGCCATGATGGCAAGCTGCCCGGTCTCCAGCGTCGCCGGCCAGCCTGGCCCGCCGGTCGCAAGCCGGATCATCGGCAAGGCGATCAGCAGCAAAGCGATCGCAAGCTGCAACATGCGCTCCAGCAGATCATGCGTGCGCAGAAAGATGCCGGCCAAAATTGCCGCCGCGGAGACGATCAGAAATGCCGTCGGCGTCCAGAAAACAGCGCTGCCCAAAGGCATCGTCACCAGAAACCCGACAGCCGAGCCCAGCAAGGCGACCGGCAAGCCAAGACCGATAACCGTCACCGTGCGCTCAAGCCAGTCGAGCGATCGCTGTTCGCGGCGGCGCACGAGCCACAACCGCAGGCCGGTGAACGTGACGTAGCACATCGCGAACCCCAGCCCGAACCAGACCGCTTTCGAGAAGATGCCGCCGAAATTGCCGAAGTGCAGCGGCGCCATGATCGCCACGAGCGTGCCGCCGGCGGATGGCTGCGTGCCGATCGACGGCTTCTGGCGATCGAACGCCCCGGTCGCGCCATTATAGACCAGCGTGCTTGGTTCGATGTCGCCGGGGCGTGGCGGGTGGAAGCTCGTGACGATCGCATCCGCGCGTCCGAAATGTTCGATGGTCACGAATGTCGGGGCTTCCCCGGTGCGCTTGATCATGTCGGCGGCGATGCGATCGAGATTGCCGATCGGATGCGGCTGCGGATTGGGCTTGCCGGGATTGCCGAATACGGCATCGCTTAGCGCCTGCTGATCCCCGCCAAACGCCGCCATCGCCACGATCGGAACGCCCACGGTGCCGAAGAAGGAGAAGAAGCTGCCGGTGAAGGCGAGGACGAAAGCGAACGGCAGGCTCCACGTCCCGGCGACGCTGTGACGGTCGCGATCGGCGAGCACCGGGCTGGCCTTGCGGCGCAGCGTGAAGATATCCTTGAACAGATGCCGGTGAATCAGCAGCCCCGAAATGGCGGCCACGAGCATCGCGAGCCCTAGTATGCCGGTCAGCAGCAAGCCCCACGGGTCCGGCACATGGAGCCGCACATGGGTGTCGACCAGGAAGCTGCTCAGCGCGTCATCGTTGCGCGGGCCGAACACCTCCTCACCGGTGCCATGCTGTTCGCTTGCGATGCGGCCTTCGCGATCGAGCTGATAATAGACGCCCCGGCTGACCAGCTCGCCATTCGGTGCGGTTTCGTGATGGTGGAAGAAGACGCCGAGATTGTGATCGCCGATTTCGAAAAGGTCGACATCCTCGTGGAATTTCGCGGGCGTGCGGGCCGCGAGGTCCCGAACCGCGTGATCGATCGGTCGCTCGAAGGCCGATTGCGTCTCGACATGGCCCGCCGACCAGATACCGATCTCCTCAGCGAATACCGCCGCCATCCCGGTGATCACCACGGCATAAAGCACGAGGCCCAACAGGATGCCCGACCAGCCATGGACCGCGACCATCAGCTTGGTCTCTTCCTTGGGCAGATGGATCATGTCCGCTTCTCACTTTCGACGGCGGGGCGGTCCGCCAACTTGTGGGCAACGAGTCCTGCATGCAGCACGAACAACCCAACCGCGACGATCGCCACCCGCCCCAAACGCGCATCGAGACAGGCATGAAAAAAGAGCACTGCCCAGATCAACGGCACCAGGACCAGCGGAAGCACCAGATTGTCGATGCCCGCTGCGCCCCCCGGCAACCACAGCGTCATGCCCGCCATGACCACCAGCGCGACGATAACCGCACCCGGCCCGGCGAAGCCGATCCTTATCCACTTGCGCGCAGTAGAAGACATCAGGCTCCGCTCAATCGCACTATGGAAGGCATTTCACCACTCAGTTGCACTTCGTCCGCCACCGTGTCGTTCGCGAGCGCCAGTTGTGTCAACTCGCTATAGGCTCAGTTGATAAGGATTCGCAATAGCGTGGGCGATACTCCGCTTTTTGGAACGCCGTCCCGCTGTAACTGCCTGCATTTGGATGATAGGTGGGAAAGTAGTGGCTACGTCTGATCCGCATCGCATCCAGAGCGCCCGCATGCGCTGGCAATCGCTCGGCCTCGACCTTGTGACCCTGCAGATTTTGATGGCGGCCGCCGAAGAACAAAGCTTCGCTGCGGCCGCAACCCGCGCCAACCTGTCCCTGTCCGCGGTCAGCCGGCGAGTTACGGATCTGGAGGCGCGCGTCGGAGTTGCCCTCTTCGCCCGGCATGATCGCGGCGTCAGCCTCACCCCCGCCGGGGATCAGCTCGTCACGCAGTTGCGCGATCTCTTCGATCTGCTGGAAGTGATCGCTCTCGATCTGGAAGCCACGCGCGTCGGCAAGCGCGGGGTTATTCGCCTCGACACGCATATGTCGGCGACGGCAGGGCCGCTGCCGGAAAAGCTCGCAAGCTTCCGGCGGCTCTATCCCGAAATCCATGTTCAGGTGAGCGAGCAGACCAGCGTCGAGGTCGCCCATGCCGTATCGATCGGCATGGCGGATCTTGGCATGGTCTCGGGCACCCTGCCGATCGACAACCTGCAGTTGATCAACTGGCATGAAGACGAACTCGTCGTCGTGCTGCCATTGCGTCACCGGCTGATGGATCAGGAGAAGGTCCGCTTCGCCGATATCGTCGGCGAACCCTTCGTTGGCTTACAAAAGGACAGCGCCCTCCTGTCCCTGTACCGCCAGCATATGGAGGTGCTTGGCCACCACCTCAACGAATGCGCTCATACCAGCAGCTTCGAGAGCGTGTGCAGGCTGGTGGGCGCGGGGCTGGGCATTGCCATCGTCCCGGCGCTTGCGGCCCATGGCGATGGGATCGGCACGCGTCCGCTCGACGAAAGCTGGGCGCGGCGACCCCTGATGCTGTGCATGCGCAGCGCCGACAAGCTCTCCGCCGCCGCCAAGCTGCTGGTCGCGCATCTTCTGGAGCCTTAGCGCTTCAGGGAAGCTCGGCGGGGATCGGTTTCAACCAAGGCTGCGCCTCGGCGGAACGGCGTTCATGGTGATCTATATCGTCGGCATAGGTCAGCGACAGGCTGATGTCGTCCACCCCCTTCAGCAATCGCCGTCGCCGCTGCGGATCGACCGAAAAACCAATCTGCTCGCCTCCCGATCTGGTGATCGTATCGCTTTCCAGGTCTATGGTGAGGGTCGCCGTCGCAGGATCTTTCGCTTCGGCGAGCAGCATTGCCACATCGCTCCGGCCAAGCTCTATGGGCAGGATGCCGTTCTTGAAACAATTGCCCCGGAAGATATCGGCAAAGCTCGGCGCGATAATGCAGCTGATGCCGAAGTCCAAGAGCGCCCAAGGCGCATGCTCCCGACTGGAGCCGCATCCGAAATTGTCGAGCGCGATCAGGATGCCGGCCCGATCCCAAGGCGCGTTGTTCAACGGAAAATCCGGATCACCCGCGCGGATGTTGTAGAACAGCGCGTTCGACAGCCCATCCCGCGACACCGTTTTCAGGAATGCCGATGGAAACAGCATGTCGGTATCGACATCGGTAATCTCCACAGGCGCCGCGATTTCGGTGATGGAGATGAACGGCTTCATCGCGCGAGGCTTCTGACATCCGTAAGGCAGCCACTCACGGCAGCGGCGGCGGCCATCGCCGGCGATACGAGATGGGTACGACCGCCGACGCCCTGTCTCCCCTCGAAGTTGCGGTTTGATGTGGACGCACTGCGCTGCCCCGGTTTCAGCCTGTCCGGATTAAGGCCAAGACACATCGAACAGCCAGCATCACGCCATTCAAAGCCAGCATCCAGAAAGATGCGATCGAGACCTTCCGCCTCGGCCTGAGCCTTCACATCACCCGATCCGGGCACGACGAGCGCCCGCACCCCGTCGGCTACCGCCCGTCCCCGCACGATCGTGGCGGCGGCGCGCAGATCCTCGATCCGGCTGTTGGTGCATGATCCGATGAACACGACGTCGATGGGCAACCCCGCCAGCGCGGTGCCCGCCGTCAGCCCCATATAGTCGAGCATGCGTTCGATCTGTTTCCGGCGAAGCTGATCCGGCTCCTCGGCCGGGTCGGGCACAACGCCGCCGATGGTCGTCACTGCTTCGGGTGTCGTGCCCCAAGTCACCATGGGTTCGATCGCCGTACCGTCAATCTCGACTATCCGGTCATAATGTGCCCCCGGATCACTCGGCAGGCTGGTCCAGTAGGCCTTGGCGGCATCAAACTCCGCACCTTTGGGGGCGAGCGGCTTGTCGGCCAGATAGGCGAAGGTCGTCTCATCCGGCGCGATCAGCCCGGCCCGCGCGCCCGCTTCCACCGTCATGTTGCAGATCGTCATGCGCGCCGCCATGTCCAGCGCGTCGATCACCTCGCCGGCATATTCGATGACGTGGCCGGTTCCCCCGCCCGTTCCGATCGTGCCGATGATGTGCAGGATCACATCCTTGGCGGTGACCCCCGCCCCAAGCGTTCCATTCAGGCGGACAAGCATGTTCCGCGACTGTTTCTGGACAAGCGACTGGGTCGCCAGCACATGCTCGACCTCCGACGTGCCGATCCCGAAGGCCAGCGCGCCGAATGCTCCGTGGGTCGAGGTGTGGCTGTCCCCGCATACGATCACACTGCCTGGCAGCGTCAGCCCCAGCTCGGGGCCAACCACATGAACGATGCCCTGCCGCCGGCTGGTCAGCGGAACATAGCGAATGCCGAACTCGGCGGCATTGCGCTCAAGTGTCATCACCTGCAACCGGCTGTCAGGATCCTCGATCGATGCGATCCCACCGGCCCGCCCCTGCGTCGGAACATTGTGATCGGCGACGGCAAGCGTCAGGTCGGACCGGCGAACCTTGCGCCCGGCGGCACGCAATCCCTCAAACGCCTGCGGGCTCGTCACTTCATAAACCAGATGGCGGTCGACATAGAGCAGCCGTTCCTCGCCATCGAGCGCGGAGACGACATGGCTGTCCCATATCTTCTCGTAAAGCGTGCGCGGCTTGCTCAAGCCACGAGGTCCTGCGCGCACCGCTGGCTGTGAAGCGCAATGCGGACACGCCCGCCCGACAAGGCGCCGGGAATGGTTGCGCCGTCCTCGGCCACGTCGAGCAGCCGGTCCAGATCGATGCCGGTCGAAACACCCATCTTGTCGAACGTCCACACGACATCTTCGGTCGCGACATTGCCGGTCGCGCCGGGCGCGAACGGGCATCCGCCAAGCCCCGCGAAGGACGAGTCGAACGCTCGTACCCCAGCCGAATGAGCGGCAAGCACGTTGGCGACGCCCAGCCCATAAGTATCATGACCGTGGAACACCCAGCTTGGACCATCCGGAAAGCGCGCGATGGCGCGGGTGAACAGATCACACACGTCGCGCGGGGTCGTCCGCCCGGTCGTATCGCACAGCGCGATCTCGGCATCGGGCCGGATCGGGACGAGCTGGTCAAGCAGCGCGATCACATCGTCGGGCGCCACCACGCCGTCGAATGGACAATCGAACGAGGTTGCCAGATTCAGGCGTAGCGCGATTCCGGCAGGCAGGGCTTCGACGAGACGGCGATATTCCTCCACCGAATCCTGCGGCGTTCGGCGCACATTGTTCATATTGTGCTTTTCGCTGACCGACAGGACGAACGCGACATTCTCCGCCCCTGCCTCAAGCGCCTTCTCGCAATAGCGCTGGTTCGGGACCAGGACCTGCACATCCAGTCCGGGCAATGCCTTCGCTCCCGCCAGCACCTCGGCCGCATCCGCGAGTTGCGGCACGGCGCGATCGCTTACAAAGGCCGTCGCCTCGACGCGGCGGATGCCGGCATCATACAGGCGTCGGATATAGTCGATCTTGGTGTTCGTCGGGATCAGCGGCCCGATCGGCTGAAAGCCGTCGCGCGGCCCGACTTCGATCAGGGTGACGTCCGGGATCATGATATCGCTCCTTGCGCGCGCAGCTCCGAGATATCCTCAAGGCTCATACCGAGCAGACCGTGCAGCACGTCTTCGGTGTGGGCGCCGATAGTCGGCCCGGCCCACCGGATAGCGGACGGTTCGTCACCGAAGCGCGGCACCACGCCGGGATGGAGGATTGGCCCGTCGAACTGATCGTCGTGCACGTCGCGCACCATGCCCCGCTCGCGATATTGCGGGTCCGCGGCAATGTCGGCGGCGGTATAGACCCGCGAGCTTGGAATATCTGTTTCGGCCAGTAGCCTGATCAGAGTGTCGGCATCATGCTGACGTGACCATCCACGGATAAGTTCATCCAGCTCCAGCGTGTTTTCAACGCGTTGCTGGTTGCCAGCGAACCGCGGAACACCGATCAGGTCTGGCCGCCCGATCAGCGTCATCAGCTTCGCGAAGAGCGGCTCGCTATTGGCCGCGATCAGCACGAAAGCGCCGTCAACGCTGGGATAGGCATTGGTCGGCGCAGCCGTGGCGATGCCGCCGCCGGAAGGCTGACGCACCTTGCCAAGCTTGCCATATTCGGGGAGCATGCCCTCCATCAGGCTCAGCACGCTCTCGGTGAGCGCCACATCGATGTTGCGCGCCAAGCCGTCGCCGCCAGACCGATCGCGCTGCCAGAGCGCAGCCACTAGGCCGAACGCGGCATAGATGCCCGCAAGCGAATCCCCGATGCTGACCCCTACCCGCACCGGGGGCAGATCGCTGACGCCCGGCGGCTGATCGGTCAGGTAACGCAAGCCGCCGATCGCCTCGCCGATGACGCCGAACGCGGCGCGGTCGCGATAGGGGCCGCTCTGGCCGTATCCGGAGATATGCGCGACGATCAGGTCAGGCCGCTCCTTGCGCAGCACGTCCGGACCAAGGCCCAGCTTGACGAGCTGACCGGGCCGGAAATTCTCGACCACCGCATCGCATTCGCGGACCAGCCTGAGGATGAGGTCCTTGGTGCGAGGATTTTTGAGGTCGCAGGCCACGCTCCGCTTGTTGCGGCCATGGACCGACCACCAGAGCGAATTGCCGTCGATCTGCTCACCCCATTGCCGCACGGGATCGCCGGTCAACGGCTCGATCTTGATGACGTCAGCGCCAAGGTCCGCAAGCAACCGGGTTGCGAAGGGCGCCGCCACGAAATGCCCGATTTCGAGCACGCGCAATCCGCGTAATGGAACATTGTCACCAATCATTGCACATCCTCTCGAATGATGGGCCGCCGCTCTTCGTCGAGGCGGATCGTCAGGTCGGCACGTTCGGGCATCTCAGCCAATATGTGCTGCGTAATTCTTTGATAATGCTGGATGAACCGATCGATCCCCGCGTCATCCAATGTTTCACCCAGATCTTCGGAGCGGAGCGACGTGCGCAGCTTGTGCTCCTGCTCCTTGCGCCAACCCGCAACGCAATCGAAGCCTGGTGCGGCAAGCAGGATCAGCCGGTCGATACGATCGAACAGGCGCTGATATTCGCCGCCCAAATGATCGTTCACATAGCGCCGCCAGCGGCCATCCGGATCCTCAATCCGCTCGAGCGCATTGACCGGCTCAGCGAGCGCCGCCGCCGCTTGCGGGACCGCGCCGACGCACCACCCTTCGAACAGCAGGATATCGACCGGCCCCTCGATGCGCGCCCACGCACTCTCCGGCTCTCGCGTATCGTTCCGCTTGCTGAAACGCGGGAGCAAGCTAACGCCCGCGCGTTCGCAAGCCTCGATACTGCGCAGGCCAAGCGCAACATCATGGGTGCCCGGCACACCGCGTGTGCGCAGCAACGGATGCACGGCCGCCAGTGCCTCCCGCTCCTCACGGCTCAGATAGATGTCGTCGATAGACAGCAATGCAACGGAGAGCCCCGTCGCGCGCAGCCGCTCGGCGAGACCAGCGCTGACAGTGGATTTGCCCGAGCCTTGCGCGCCGCAAACGCCGATCACAAGCGGACCCCCGGCCGCCGCCGCCCATGAACGCACATGCGGCTCGATCAGGTCGATCGTCGATGCGGCCAGCTCATGCGACACGGTCGAGCAACTCCTCTCCCGCGAAGAAGCGATCGACATTGGCCACGACACGCATGCCCATCGCAACGCGTGTATCATCGACTGCGCTGCCGAGATGCGGAAGCAGCACGGCATTGGGCAGGCCCAGAAGCGCTTCGGCTACCTTCGGCTCGCGCTCGAACACGTCCAGCCCCGCCGCCCAGATCGTTCCGGCGGCCAGCGCTTGCGCAAGCGCGGTTTCATCGACCACGCTGCCGCGCGCGGTGTTGATGAGGATCGCGGTCGGCTTCATCCGGCGAAGAAGCGCGCCATTGACGAGATGATGAGTCTCCGGCCCGCCATGGCAGTGAAGGGAAAGCACATCCGCCTCGCCCGCCAGCGCATCAAGCGAGGACATATAGCGCGCGCCCGTTTCCGCTTCGATCTCGGGAGCGGCCTGCCTTCGGCTATGATAGAGGATCTTCATATCCAGCGCCTTGACGGCCCGCGCCGCAGTCGCCTGACCGATCCGGCCGAAGCCGACAAGCCCGAGCGTCTTGCCCGCCAGGCTTTGCCCCAGCAAATGCGTCGGCCGCCAGCCCGACCAGCGCCCTCCCCGCAACTCGCGCTCCCCTTCGCTCGCGCGCCGGCTTGTCATCATCATCAAGAGGATCGCCAGTTCGGCGGTCGCCTCGGTCAGGACGTCCGGCGTATTGCTCACCGGCAAGCCCGCAGTGCGGGCGGCGGCCAGATCGATATGATCGACGCCCGCGCCATAATTGGCGATCAGCTTCACGCGTGCGCCGGGCGTAGAAAGGATGAAGGAATCTATCTTGTCGGAAACAGTCGGGCAGAGCACATCGAACTGCGCCATGGCTTCGCGCAATTGCGCCGACGCAAGCGGCCGATCGTCCAGATCGACCGTCAGGTCATAGCGGATCCTAAGCGCCGCCTCCACGGCAGCCGGCCAGCGCCGTGTGATCAGCAATCTCGGCCGTTCGGCCATCCCGTCCTCCATTCACCGCCATGCTTACATCAGCCAGTGGTGGAGGACCCTTGTTGATTGCTCAAGCGAGACTTGCAGCGATCACGCGATGTGCGGCAGGAGCGCGGCGCGCTGATACATTTTGATATCGTTGATATCGATCGTGGGACTGTTCTTCCATTCTCCAGCGTCGTGCGCACGCTTCCATACGGCGAACAGCCCCATGATATGCGGTGGATCGCCATGGATTTCGGTGAATCCCCCGTTCAGCGATCGCGTGTCGAAATAGGCCGCGTTCACCTCGTCTGCGTAAAGCTCGGTCGCCAGTTCATAGCCCATGTCGAGCCAGCGCTGCCGTTCTGCATCGAAATCTGAAACCAGATAGGCGATATGATGGAAGCCTTCTTCACCATTTTCATACATGTCACGATAGATTGACGGCTGGTCGTCATGTTGCTCGATGAACTGGATCATCATGTCGCCGAGATAGCCGAAAGCGTAGGATACGTCCGCCTCGATATCCTTGCCCCGGTAAGAGAATTCCTCGGTCTTGTGATTGCGAACCATGTAGAAGGGACCTGCACCGAACGCCTCTACCCATTTCCGCGCGGCATCGTCGATGCTGCTCACGAAATAGGCTTGCTGAAACAGGCGGCGATTGATTGTCATGCAGGTCCCTCCAACGGACTTTGATTAGGACGGATCGACATTAAGGTCAGGCTGAGTCGAAAATGGTGATTTTTCGTGACCCGGAACGCAGCGTACTCAATGTACGTGAGCACCGGAAGCTCGAGAAATCGCCATTTGTAGGCCAGCATCACCTGAATGCCGATCCGTCCTAGAACTCGAACCCGGCCTGGACGCCGAACACCCGAGGCTCCCGTGGCACGCCATAGTGCCAGAGCGACGGGAAGGCCGCGACCTGGAAGGCGAAGCTCGGTCCACGATCGTCGAGCAGGTTGCGGACGAACCCGGTCAGACGCATCTTGCTGTCGCCATCGTTCATGGGGATCATCACCGAGACGCTGGCATCAACAAGATTCTGCCGGTCCGAACGGATCAGCGGGTCATTGCGCGGGACGATTACGGCAGCGGTCGAACCCTGGGTCGCAAGCAGCGATGGGTAGAGCGCGGGATCCGGCGCGATCTGCTGATCGTAAGGCGCAATGAAGCGGTAGCCGACGTTGAAGGCAAGCGTGCTGTCGCCGACCGGAACCTCATAGGTTGCGTTGACCGATGCGGTCCATTTCGGCGCGAAGATCATGTTGACGTTCGAAAAGTCGAAAGTCCGTGATGAAATCGAGCCGTCGGCATAGGTCACGGGCTGGTCGACGATAAATCCCTTGAACTTGGCGTCCGTGTAGCCGACCGCCCCGCGCAAGGTGAAGCCGGTGGTTGGCCGCGCCGTCACATCGAGTTCGAGACCCTTGATCTTCGCGCCAGCGGCGTTCGAGACGATCGTCTCATTGCCTTGGCCACCCGCCAGCGTGATCGTCGCACTTTGCTGGATGTCCTTGTAATCGGTATAGAAACCGGCGACGTTGATCGCGAGCTTGCGGTCAAGAAACTCGGTCTTCAGACCCAGCTCATAGCTGTCGACCGTCTCGGGATCATAGGGCGTCTGGGCGGAGAAGATGGTCTGCCCGCGCCCGTTGAAGCCGCCTGCGCGATAGCCCCGCGACCATGTACCATAGACCATGAACTCGTCGGTCGGCCGATAATCAAGGGTGACCTTTGGCGTGAACTTGCTCCAAGATTCCTTCGCAGAGCCCGTGTAAATCAGCGGGTTCCGATAGGCCTTTTTATCATGAGTGTAGCGCCCGCCGCCCGACAGGCGGAAACCGGGCGCGAAGGCCCAGTTCATGTCGATGAACGCGGCTTTCGAGTTGGACTTGCCGCGTGTGTCCTGAGTGCTGACCTGGCTGCCGAACACGAACGTGTCCTGCAGAAGCTGGTAATAGCTGTCGAAATAATAGAGGCCCGCGACATAATCGAAGCTGTCGCCCACCTTGCCGCTCGCGCGCAGTTCCTGGCTGAACTGGTGATATTTCTGCGGGCGGTCGGCAACATAAAGGCCGCTGGTGCCGATGTCGTAGAACACGCGGTCCTTGCTCTTTCGGTAGGACGTGACCGAGGCCAGCTTCACCGCACCGAGATCGAGATTCATCTCCAGCGTCGCGGCGCGGGCGCGATAGCTCCCGGTCGGCTCGACGCCCGGATAGGTTGTGTAGATATCGTCGGTCTTGTTTCCGCCGCACGCGCCGACCGGCAGGAAAGCGCAGAAGACGTCGCCAGTCTGGGTCAGCGACCCGAAATAGGGCTGGAATTTCTGCTCCTGCTGCTCAAGCGTCAGCAGCGCGTCGAAGCCCGGAGCCGGCGTCAGCAAGAAGGCGGCGCCAAAATTCTCGCTGTTGCTCTTGCCCAGATGCCGCCCGGTGACGCTGTCCTTGTAATAGCCGTCGGTTTCCTGGTGCATCTCGAACAGTTTGACGGCCAGCACGTCGGGGATGATCGGCGCGTTGAGGATGCCGCGCAGCCCGATCGCGCCGTAAGATCCGGCCTGCGCCTCAAACTTGCCGCCGAACTCGCCCGTTGGACGGGTGCGGCGGATATTGATGACGCCGCCGATCGTGTTGCGCCCGAACAGCGTGCCTTGCGGGCCGCGCAGGATTTCGATCGAATCGATGTCGAAGAAATCAAGCAACTGGCCGGTCGAGGTGCCAATATAGACGCCGTCGACATTGACGCCGACGGACGGATCGAAGCTCTTCTCAACGTCAGCGAACGCGATGCCGCGGATCGAGATGTTGGCGGTGGTCGCCCCCGTCGGCTGCGCCGTGATCAGCGTGTTCGGCGCCGTGCCCTGCAGATCGGCGAGCGTCACCGTGCCCTTGGCCTCAAGCTGCGCGGGCGAGATCGCGGTGATCGCCACTGGCGTCGATTGCAGGCTTTCGTTGCGCCGCCGGGCCGTGACGATGATGTCCATGCCGGGCGCTTCGCTCGCCTGTGCGTCGACTGGCGCGGCCTCCTGCGCCCATGCCGGGCCGCTCATCGCGGCCAGAACCAATCCTCCGATCACATAATGCGATAATGCTGGATGCTTCATGCTATCCTCCCCTTCGGTTTGCCGGACTTTGCCAGCGTGTCGTTATGCGTTGGCCGCGATCGGCCCGGTCACTCTGCCGCTTGTGCGTGCGGCTGCTCTACAAATTCGCTCAGGATTTGCTGCACGGCGAGCTCCGGCGGCACATTTTCCGCGCCGATCCGACGGTCGATCTCCTCGTGCAGCCAGTAAATGCGGCGTTCCTGATAATTGATCATCATGCCGGTGAAGGCCCCGGAATCGAGCGAGGCCTGGATCGGCGCGAGGTTCATCATGTCTTCCTGCAACACCGCGTCGAAGATCGGCAGGAAGCGATCCCAGAAGGCCGGGCGTTCGCCCTCGCCCCAATCGGGTGCAATATAAAGGGCCTGCATCTCGGTCTGCCGCAGCCCACGTGGCCAGAAGATCAGGATCGGAAATCCGGTCGGCTCCACCGGCGAGATGAAGTTCGGAAAGACCGAATAAGCGACATTATTGCGCCGGAAGAAGTCGGGCATGCTCGAAATGTCCGGCGCGCCCTCGAACTCGACGAAGTTGATGCCTTGATTAAGGTTCTTGCGCGTCGCCATACGCGAATGGCCGCGCGGCATCAGACCCATCGCTGCCGCCTTGCTGTCGAGCATGATGCCGGCATTGGTCGGGTGGATCGTGTTGATGTGATAGACTTCGAGGAACGCGTCCGCCGCCGCTTTCCAATTGCAGTCGATGATGTAGCTTTGCTCGTGGACCACGCGCAGCCGGTCGATGCCGACGCAGGCCAGTTCGTCAGTGACCGGCCCGAGGAAATCGAGCAGCGGCTCCGCATTCAGGTCCTGATTGACGAACACCAGCCCTGACCAGGTCTCGCAGCGCACCTCCAACAGGCCGCGTTTGGTCTTGTCGAGACCCTGAAAATCGCGCTCGTCGGGTACTCCGATCAAGCGGCCGTCGAGGCCATAGGACCAGCTATGATATTGGCAGCGGAGCAACGTGGTGCGACCCTCGGACTCCCTTACGACTGGTGCGCCGCGATGGCGGCAGGTGTTATAGAAACCGCGCAACTGCCCGTCCTTGCCGCGCACCAGCAGGATCGGGACGCCAAGCTTTTCGAACAGGCGATATTCGCCAGGCTCACGCAGACCCTCTTCGGTGCCCGCGCACAGCCAGCTGCGCTTCCACACATGCTCGCGCTCGAGATCGTAGAAATCCTGGCGGATGTACCGTCCGCCCGGGATTTCCGGCAGTGCGGGAAAGCCCGCCGGCGGACCCGGGCGCGCCTTTTCCCACTCGATCACATTTTCAACGGAGTCAAAGTTATCCAAGGCACCGACTCCCAAATCTGGCACGTTTTCCAGATTATCTACGCCGCCTTGTCAAAACTGGAACCTATTACAAATTCCAGCTGGCCCTCGGGCGTTGTTTGGCGCTCTTCTGTCCTGACTTACGAGGGGATGAAAATGGAAAGCCATATCCTGAAAGACAAAGTGGCGATCGTAACCGGCGCCGGACGTGGCATCGGGCGCGCCATCGCGGTCGGTTATGCGCGCGAGGGGGCAAAGGTCGTCGTCGCATCGCGCACGCCCTCCACGGTGGAAGATGTCGTGAAGGAAATCCGCGATGCTGGCGGTGAGGCGGTCGGCGCACCGTGCGACGTGGGCAAGCTCGCTGATATCGAAGGCGCCGTCCGCACAGCGGTCGATGCCTTCGGCACAGTCCACATCCTCGTCAACAATGCGCAGGGCTTCGGCACCGAAGCCAGCCCGCAGCCATCGACCGTGTTCGTCGCGTGCGAGAACACTGACGAGAATGAGTGGGAATATACGATCCGCACCGGGCCGACCGCCTCGCTGCGTTTCATGAAGGTGGCCTTCCCCTATATGAAAGCCCAGAAATACGGGAAGATCATCAACTTCGCCTCAAGCTCCGGCCAGATCGGGTTCGAAGGCAACACCTGCTATAACGCAGCCAAGGAAGCGATCCGCGCACTCAGCCGCACCGCCGCGCGCGAATGGGGCCAGCACGGGATCACGGTCAACATCATCAACCCGGCGCTCGAAACCCGCGCCTTCGATGCGTGGAAGACCGCCCGTCCCGATTTCGTCGAGGCGCTGAAGGAAAAGATCCCCATGCGCCGCCTCGGCGACCCGGAGCGCGACGCCGTGCCATTGGCGCTGTTCCTCGCCAGCCCCGGATCGGACTACATGACCGGCGGCACGTTCATGCTGGAAGGCGGGATGCACACCCTGCCATGAACGCGCCCGTCAATCGGCAATGGGTGGTGGCACGCTCGCCGCAAAGCGGTGGCCTCACCCATGACGGCGGCCTCGCGCTTTCAGCGGACGTGTTCGGACGCGCCGAGAGCGCTGTCCCCGAACCCGGCCCCGGCGAAGTGCTGATCCGGGCGATGTGGTTCTCGCCCGATCCGATGAACCATGCTTGGGTGCGCGGGCTGCCCGGCAAGTTCGACGCTATCCCCGAAGGCGGCGCGATGAAGGGCGGCATCGCCGGACGCGTCATCGCCTCCAATCATCCCGACTGGAAAGAGGGAGACGGCGTCACCGGCTTCCTCGACTGGCAGGATTATATCGTGTGCGACGGCACCGATCATCTCGGCGTCCCCCTCCAGCACGTACCCGAAGGGGTATCGCTGGCGAGCGGTCTGGCGACGCTCGGCATGACCGGCCTGTGTGCTTGGCTGGGCATGACCGAGATCGGTAAGCCCCGCCCCGGCGACACGGTTCTCGTTTCCGGCGCATCGGGGGCGATCGGTTCGATTGCCGGCCAGATCGCCCGTCTCGCGGGAGCCCGCGCGATTGGAATCGCCCGCGGTCCAGCAAAATGCGAAATGGTGCGCAGCCTGGGCTTCGATGATGTCATAGACGCTCTCTCCGGCGATCTAACGACGCTCGTCGCCGCCGCCGCGCCGCAAGGTGTCGACGTGTTTTTCGACAATGTCGGCGGGCCGATGCTGGACGCGGCGCTGGCCAATCTCGCCCATGGCGCGCGCGTCGTCGTCTGCGGTGCAACCGCGCACTATGCTGGCCCGACACCCGTCACCAATCATCTGATGCTGGCGATGAAGGGGGCGACGATGGCCGGCTTCTTCTATTTCGATCATGTCGCCCGTTGGGCGGCGGGCCGGGAACGGCTCGCGACATGGCTGGCGGACGGTCGCATCAAGGAGGCACTCGATATCGCGGAGGGCTTCGACTCCGTACCGCAAGCCGCACTGTCACAGTTCAACGGCGGGTCGAGCGGACGCAAGCTGGTCCGCATCGCCGACGATCCCTATGATGTCACGGCGGCACACCGTGCCGGGTAACATGGGGGCAAAACTGCGGGCGGATTTTTCCTTCGATGCCGAAGATCAGAGGCCGGACGCTGCTGTCGCGACGACACGCCGCTATGCGAGCCAGTCGATCGCGGACCGCCGCCAGCGCATCCTCGATGAAGCCAAGAAGCTGATCGGCGAGGTCGGGCTGGACGGCTTTACGCTGCGTGACCTCGGCCGGCGCGCGGGTGTGTCCGTCACCACGATCTACAATGTGTTCGGCGACAAGGAAGGCGTGATCGCCCACGCGCTGCAGGAATTCCACGCCGGCATCAGGCTCAACCTCCCGGCGGGCGGCGCGAATCTTGCCGGCTTTTGCCGCGCGATCGCCGACACGACCGCAGTGGTGATCGAGAATCGCAGCTATGCGCTGGCGCTCGCGGAGCTCTATTTCTCGCGCTCGCTGGTACAGCCGCTCTATACGACGATCCGGGGCATGCCGCTCCAAGTTCTCTCCCACTGGCTCTGGACGGCGGAGCGCGACGGACTGCTGATCACCGGCATCGATCGACAGACGATCGAGACCAGCTTCGCCAATCTCGAATGGGCGAGCATCAAGGATTGGGGCGCTGGCCGCGTGACTGACGACCAATTGCCGGCCACCCGGCAGCGAAGCTTCGTGCTGACCGTACTCGCGGTCAGCAAGGAGGAGCTCCGGGGCGAGGCTCTCGCCCTGCTCGCCGGCCTCGGCTGAATTATCTGGAGACGCATCATGACATATACCGGTCCTCTTGAAGATCGCGTCGCCATCCGGGAACTGCTCGAAACCTATGGCGATGCGGTAAACCAGCGCGATGCCAAAGTCTGGGGCGCGACCTGGACGGAAGACGGCTCATGGACCTTGCCGGAGATGGAAACCGTCGAAGGCCGCGCCAAAATCGTCGAGATGTGGACGACGGCGATGAGCCATTTTCCTGGCGTCGTCTTTCTCGTCACGCCCGGAACGATCGAGATCGACGGCAACACGGCCCGGATGCGTTCCTACACCTCCGAAGTCTATGACGATCCCGCCACCGGCCAGACCCGCCGCGACCACGGCCAATATGACGATGAACTCGTGAAGATCGGCGGCGACTGGAAATTCAAGTCACGCCGTTTCCGCCATCTGCACCGCGGCTGAGTTCACCCCGGACTGAGCATCGCATCCGGCCGGGCAAGCACGACTAGGCGAAGACCAGCGCTCTTGGCACGTTCAATCGCGAGTGCCGTCGGTGCTGAAATCGTGACGAGCGTCGGGCAGCGCGACAGCACGGCTTTCTCGACAAGCTCATAGGAACAGCGGGAGCTGAGCAGCGCGAAGCCGCCCTCCCATTCAAGACCCTCGCGCAGCATCGCGCCGAGCAGCTTGTCGAACGCATTGTGCCGCCCGACATCCTCGCGCACCAGCCGGATTGCGCCGTCGCGCGTGCAGGCGGCGGCAGCGTGGATCGCCCCTGTTGCGCGATTAAGCGGTTGCTGCTCACCAAGTGCGGCCAATGCCCGGAACACGGCTTGGTCTTCCGGCGGATCGGTCGGATCGAGGCGGGGCAGAGGCCGCAGAGCCTGCTCCAGATTTTCGATACCGCACAGGCCGCACGAGGATTCGGACACCCGATGGCGCACCCTATCAAACACACGTGCGGCACATCGCTCGCTCAGCGTGGCGCGCAGAAGCGTCCCGTCCGGCCGTTCGAAGCGATCGACGCCCATCAGGTCGTCCACCCCATCGATCAGCCGTTCGGTGAGCGCGAAGCCGTAGATCAGATCCTCCAGATCGGCCGGAGTCGCCATCAGAACCGCGTAGCCGATGCCGTTGAACTCCAAGGCGACCGGCTGCTCGACCGCAACCTCACGTTCGATTGGCGTCACCGTCCCGTCGGCGGCGATCCGCTGGAAAGAAAATGTGCCTGTCGCTGCTGCCGCCGACGTCTCGTCAGCCGGCATCGCTGCCGCCCTGAACGGCAGTCGCAGCGGTCTGGGGCGGCGGAGCGCCGCGCGTCCGCAGGAGGGCGATGGCGCGATCCGCAATCGGCTCCAGCCCCGCACCATCAGCAAAGATCCCGGCCTTCATCCTCGGATCCCAGAAAGCGGCGATGTGATCGGCCGTGGCAAGCACCGCCGCCTCCTCACCCTGCGCCGCGAAATTGCGGGCGATCTGGTTGGCCATATAGACCAGCCGTTCCTGCGGCGTCATCATTCGGCGGCAACCGCCTCGATCCGGCGCGAACGCTCGGCATGCGCGCGATAATTTTCCTGCCAGTCCGATGGGCCGTTGGATGGTGTCACCTGCACGGCGGTCACTTTATACTCAGGGCAGTTGGTCGCCCAGTCGGAATAATCGGTGGTGATAACATTGGCCTGCGTGTCGGGATGGTGGAAGGTCGTGTAGACCACCCCCGGCGCAACCCGCTCGGTAATGAGCGCGCGCAGCGCCGTCTCGCCGGCCCGGCTGCGCAGCGCCACCCAATTACCATCGGATATACCGCGATTTTCGGCATCGACCGGATGGATTTCCAGCCGGTCCTCAGGGTGCCAGGCGACATTGTCGGTCCGCCGGGTCTGCGCGCCGACATTGTAATGGCTGAGGATACGGCCGGTGGTCAGAAGCAGGGGGTAGCGCGGCCCCGTCTTCTCGTCGGTCGGCACATAGTCGGTCACGACGAAATGCCCCTTGCCACGCACGAAGCCATCGATGTGCATCACGGGCGTGCCGATCGGCGCGGCGTCGGTGGCGGGCCATTGTACCGAGCCATGCTCCTCCAGCGCGGCATAACTGACGCGGGCGAAGGTCGGCGTCAGGCGGGCAATCTCGTCCATAATCTCGGACGGATGCGCATAGGCCCAGCCCAGCCCCATCGCCTGCGCGACCAGCTGGACGATCTCCCAATCCGCATAACCATTCTTCGGCCGCATAACCTGCCGGACGCGCTGGATGCGGCGCTCGGCATTGGTGAAGGTGCCGTCCTTCTCAAGAAAGGTCGAACCCGGCAGGAAGACATGGGCGTAGTTCGCGGTCTCGTTGAGGAACAGATCCTGCACCACGACGCATTCCATCGCTTCCAGCCCGGCAGCGACATGACGCGTATTGGGATCGGACTGAAGGATATCCTCGCCCTGCACGAACAGGCCCTTGAACGTGCCCTCGGTGGCGGCATCGAGCATGTTGGGGATACGCAGCCCCGGCTCGGCGTCAAGCGAGACGCCCCACGCATCCTCGAACAGTTTGCGCGCCGCATCGTCCGACACATGGCGATAGCCGGAGAATTCGTGCGGGAAGCTGCCCATGTCGCAGGCGCCCTGCACATTGTTCTGTCCACGCAGCGGATTCACCCCCGCGCCTTCTATGCCGACATTGCCGGTCGCCATCGCAAGATTAGCGATGGCAATTACGGTGGACGAACCCTGACTATGCTCGGTGACGCCGAGACCATAATAGATCGCTGATTTGCCGCCAGTCGCGTAGAGCCGCGCGGCGGCCCGGAGATCCGCCGCAGGCACATTGGTGAGCGCCTCGGTCGCTTCCGGCGAACGCTCAGGCTGCGAAACGAACGCCGCCCATTCCGAGAACTCGTCCCAATCGCAGCGCGACCGGACATAATCTTCGTCGGCAAGCCCCTCGGTGACGATCACATGCGCAATCGCGGTCAGCACAGCGACGTTGGTGCCGGGTTTGAGCGGCAGGTGATAGGACGCCTCGATATGCGGTGAGCGCACCAGATCGATCCGGCGCGGATCGATGACGATCAGCTTCGCGCCCTGCCGCAGTCGTTGCTTCATCCGGCTGGCAAACACGGGATGGCCGTCGGTCGGATTGGCGCCGATGACGAGCATCACGTCAGCTTCCATCACGCTGTCGAAATCCTGCGTGCCAGCCGAGGTGCCGAAGGTCGTCTTCAAACCATAGCCGGTCGGCGAATGGCAAACCCGCGCGCAGGTATCGACATTATTGTTGCCGAAGCCCTGCCGGATCAGCTTCTGGACGAGGTAGGTCTCCTCATTGGTGCAGCGGCTCGACGTGATCCCGCCGACACTGCGCGTGCCATACTTGTCCTGGATACGGCGGAATTCGGCAGCCGTGTGGGCAATCGCCTCTTCCCAGCTCACCTCGCGCCAAGGCTGGTCGATCGACGCGCGGATCATCGGGTTGAGGATGCGTTCTTTATGGTTCGCATAGCCCCAGGCGAAGCGGCCCTTGACGCAGCTATGCCCGCGATTGGCCTTGCCGTCCTTCCAGGGCACCATGCGGACCAATTGTTCGCCGCGCATCTCGGCGCGGAAGGTGCAGCCCACGCCGCAATAGGCGCAGGTGGTGACGACCGCCTTGTCGGGCGTGCCGACCTTCTCGACTTCCTTCTCGATCAGCGCCGAGGTTGGGCACGCCTGCACGCACGCGCCGCACGACACGCATTCGGATTTGAGGAAGCCGTCATCCTGGCTGGCCGAGATGTGCGATTCAAAGCCGCGCCCGTCGACGGTCAGCGCAAGCGTCCCCTGCACCTCGTCGCACGCCCGCACGCAGCGCGAGCAGACGATGCACTTTGCCGGATCGAAGGTGAAGTAGGGGTTGGACGCATCCTTGCAGGCATCGAGATGATGCTCGCCCTCATAGCCATAGCGCACATCGCGCAGGCCGACCGCGCCGGCCATGTCCTGCAATTCGCAGTCATTGTTGGCCGAGCAGGTCAGGCAATCGAGCGGGTGATCGGAGATGTATAGCTCCATCACCCCTTTGCGGAGTTGCTGGAGCCGGTCGGTCTGGGTGGAAACCACCATGCCCGGCATGACCGGCGTGGTGCAGGAAGCGGGATAACCCGCCCGCCCCTCGATCTCGACGAGGCACAGGCGGCAGGAGCCGAATGCTTCCAGATTGTCGGTCGCGCACAGCTTCGGGATGGTCGTCCCCATCAGCGCCGCAGCGCGCATGATTGACGTGCCTTCGGGCACCTCGATCGCCTCACCATCTATGGTGATCGACACCATCTTGCCGCTCAGCAAGGGGGCGGGTTTGGTGCCGAGATCGATCTCGCCAATCCATGCCATGATCGTTACTCCGCAGCGTCAGCGAGCGCAGGCTCGCCGCCGAAATCCTCGGGGAAATAGTCGAGCGCGCTCAGCACAGGGTATGGGGTAAAACCGCCCAAAGCGCACAGCGATCCATATTTCATCGTGTCGCAAAGTTCGCGCAACAACCCGATCTCCTGATCTTGCGATCGTTCGGCGCGGCGCGCGTTACGCATCTGCGGCTGGGTTTCCAGCACACCGGCCTTGCGCGGCGCCTTCGTCATGATCCGATCGATCAGCTCGACCCCGCGCGTCGATCCAATCCGACACGGCGTGCACTTGCCGCAGCTCTCGACCGCGCAGAATTCCATTGCGAAGCGCGCCATGTGCGCCATGTCGACACTGTCGTCGAAGACAGTGATCCCCGCATGTCCGATCAGCCCGCCAGCCGCGGCAAACGCCTCATAATCGAAGGGCAGGTGAAACATCGACGGCGGGAAATAAGCGCCGAGCGGGCCGCCCACCTGCACCGCGCGAACCGGGCGACCACTCGCGGCGCCGCCGCCAATCTCCTCAATCAGCTCACCCAGCGTGATGCCGAAGCCAATCTCGAAGAGGCCGCCATTCTTCACATTGCCGGCCAGTTGAACCGGCATCGTCCCGCGCGAGCGGCCGAAGCCGACCTCGGCATAGCGCTCCGGTCCCTCGGCCAGAATGAACGGCGCGGCGGCGAGGCTCAGCACATTGTTGATGACGGTGGGCTTGCCGAACAGGCCGGCAATCGCTGGAAGCGGCGGCTTGGCGCGGACCTGCCCGCGCTTGCCCTCGATGGAATCGAGCAGCGCTGTCTCTTCACCGCACACATAAGCGCCCGCCCCCACCCGCACTTCCAGCGAGAAAGGCGCAATCAGATGCGCGGAACGCTCGATCGCGGCGCGCATCGTGGCGATAGCGAAGGGATATTCGGAGCGAATGTAGATGTAGCCGTGCAGCGCGCCGACTGCGTGGCCCGCAATCGCCATGCCCTCGATCAGGCAATAGGGATCACCCTCCATCAGCATGCGATCGGCGAACGTGCCGCTGTCACCCTCGTCGGCATTGCAGACGATGAATTTCTCGTCGGCCTTCGCGTCCAGCACGGTCTGCCATTTGATGCCAGTCGGGAAGCCAGCCCCGCCACGCCCGCGCAGCCCGGATGCCTTGACCGCATCAACAGCCGCTTGCGGCGTGCCGGCACGCGCCGCCTCCAGCCCTTTCCAGCCGCCATGCGCAGCGTAATCGCCAAGGCTCAACGGATCGATGATCCCGCAACGCGCGAAAGTGAAACGCTGCTGCTTGGCGAAGAACGGCAAGGCAAGGATGTCACCAAGCCGATTGGCATGAGATCCATCCAGCACGGCAGTCACATCGCCCGGAGCGACCGGTCCATAGCCGATCCGTCCGTCATTGGTGTCAACTTCGACAAGCGGCTCGATCGAGAACAACCCACGGCTGCCCGTGCGGATGACCTCGCAGCCCGCTTTGACAAACGCATCCGCTACCGCGTCAGCGCCGAGCGCGACCGAGGCCATGTCCCGGCTGATGAAGACGCGCGTCATGCCATCATCTCCGCTGCGATCCGGTCGACCGCCGCAGCATCGATCCGCGCCATCGGACGATCGTCAACCAGAGCATTGGGTCCGATCGCGCACAGGCCGAGGCAATAGATCGGCTCCAGCGCCACCTTTCCGTCGACGCTCTCGCCGCCCATCCTAACGCCCAGCCGCTCGGCCAGCGCCGCCTCGATCGCAGCCCCGCCGCGCGCCTGGCAGCTTTCGGCCCGACATAGCTTGACGACATGGCGTGCTGCCGGACGGTCGCGGAAATCATGATAGAAGCTCAGCACGCCATGCACCTCGGCCCGGCTGAGATTAAGCGCTTGAGCGATGACTGGCACGGCATGCGCGGGGATATGGCCGAACTCGTCCTGAAGCGCATGAAGCAGGGGCAACAATATGCCGCGCTCACCCGCCATGACGCTCACCAGCCTGTCAACCGACGCCTCGATGTCCGCAGCTTCCACCACCATGCACTCCTCCCATATTTTGCTGCGACAAAGCATGGAGCAGGTCAAATTGATTGGTCCCATGTTTGATAGATAAAATCTATCAAATTCCTGTTTTGGCGACAGTCCGTGCGGCGGCAAGCGCGGCGGCCGCCAGGGGGTTCATCGGGATGCGATCCGCGACGATCAATCCTATCCGGCTCGTCGAATGCGCGCCTTCGAGAGGCATCGCGCACGCCCACCGCAAGCCTTCCAGCATCGCCGCATAGCTATCCGGCATAATCGTCGCAAACCCGCCCGACCGGACAAGCGCCAGCAGAGCGACATAGCTGTCCGAAGTCGCACGCGGCGTGATCGCGAG
>CAYLIK010000010.1:28707-38029 GCA_964383565.1 uncultured Sphingomonadaceae bacterium | reverse complement strand
TATCTCGGACGTGTCGCCATATTCGACGAGCGTTCCGAGGTGGAAGAAGGCGGTGCGCTGCGAAACGCGGGCCGCCTGCTGCATGTTGTGCGTCACGATCACGATCGCGAAGCGTCCGCGCAGTTCATGGATCAGCTCTTCGATCTTCGCGGTCGCGATCGGATCGAGCGCCGAGCAGGGCTCGTCCATCAGGATCACCTCGGGATCGACCGCGATGGCGCGGGCGATACAGAGACGCTGCTGTTGGCCGCCCGAAAGCGCGGTGCCGCTATCCTGGAGACGATCCTTTACTTCATCCCAGAGACCGGCGCGCTTGAGCGATTTTTCGACGATCTGGTCCATGTCGGCCTTGCCGGCGGCCAGACCGTGGATACGCGGCCCATAGGCGATGTTGTCGTAGATCGACTTGGGGAAGGGATTGGGCTTCTGAAACACCATGCCGACCCGGGCTCGGAGCTGCACCACGTCCATCGAAGGCGAATAAATGTCCTCGCCGTCGAGCTTGAGCTCCCCTTCCACACGGCATCCGGCGACGGTGTCGTTCATCCGGTTGAGCGTGCGCAGAAAGGTCGATTTGCCGCAGCCCGACGGGCCGATGAAGGCAGTGACATTTTCCTGCGTGACGTCGATCGAGACCTTGTTGATGGCCTGTTTCTGGCCATAGAACACGTTCACGTCGCGCGCGCTCATCTTGAGCGTGCCGTCGCTGACGGTCTCCTGGCTATTCGCGATATTTTCGAGTGTTTGCGTGCTCATGGATCTCACCAGCGGGTTTCAAATTTGTTGCGGAGGTAGATGGCCAGCCCGTTCATCGCGAGCAGGAAGACCAGCAGGACGATGATCGCCGCCGAGGTCTTCTCGACGAAGCCCTTGCTGACCTCGTCGGACCAGAGGAACACCTGCACCGGCAGCACTGTTGCCGGCGCCGTGATGCCGGTCGGCGCCGAGGAGATGAAGGCGCGCATGCCGATCATCAGGAGCGGCGCGGTTTCGCCGAGCGCACGCGCCATGCCGATGATCGTGCCGGTCAGGATGCCGGGCAGGGCGAGCGGCAGGACATGATGAAACACCACCTGGACCCGGCTTGCACCGATGCCGAGCGCTGCGTCGCGGATCGAGGGCGGCACTGACTTGATCGCGTTGCGGCCGGCGATCACGATCACGGGCATGGTCATCAGCGCCAGCGTCAGGCCGCCGACGATCGGCGCCGAGCGCGGAAGGTGCATGAAGTTGAGGAAGACCGCGAGACCCAGCAGACCGAAGATGATCGAGGGCACCGCCGCGAGGTTGTTGATTGAAACCTCGATCAGGTCGGTCCAGCGGTTCCGGGGCGCATACTCTTCCAGATAGACCGCAGAGAACACGCCGATTGGGAAGGCCAGCAGGATCGTGATCGCCATCGTGATCAGAGATCCCTTGAGCGCCCCCCAGATGCCGACCAATGTCGGATCAGTAGCGTCAGCACCGGTCAGAAAGCCCGTGTTGAGCCCTGTCTTGATGGCATCACTCTGCTTGAGCTTGGCGAGCTGCTTTTCACCTTCCGCCGCGCCTTTACCCTTGGCGGCGAGATCGATGTTCACCGAGGCTGGCACCCAGATGTCGGCCTTGCCGTTCAGGATGTCGGGGTTCTCCCGCACTGCCGACTGAACCTTGAGCCAGGCGCCGTCGGAGAGAAGGCGTGCGCCATCCTCGCCAAACGCCGCGTCTGCCGCCGCCGAAGTGGCTCCTTCGAAGTCCGCGCTGGCCAGCGCCGCGTCGGCATCCTGGCCCTTCAGCAACGCTGGATCGATCATCAGCGTGGATGATTTGAAGTCGATCGGCAGCTTTATTTCGGTCTGGGTGAATCCCGGCAGGCCCTGCACCAGCATCGAAATCAGCAGGAAGGCGAGGAATGACGCTGACAGAAGGATCGCGGAGAGTCCCACTATTCGAAAGCGACGTTCCGCTGCGTAGCGTTTGGCGATGCGTCTCTGCATCACCTTGCCGTTCCAGTCGGTGAAGCGCCGTTGTTCTGGCGTTGCGGCCAATTCGGCAGTCCCGGTCATTGCGAGTGCCTCACTCATAAGCTTCCCGATATTTCTTCACCACGCGGAGCGCGATGACGTTGAGCATTAGCGTGATCAGGAACAGCACCAGTCCTAGCGCGAAGGCGGCGAGCGTCTTGGCGCTTTCGAATTCCTGGTCGCCCGTCAGCAGCTGGACGATCTGGGTGGTAACCGTGGTCACGCTTGAGAAAGGATTGGCAGTCATGTTCGCGGCAAGGCCGGCGGCCATCACCACGATCATGGTCTCGCCGATCGCGCGGCTGACGGCCAGCAGGACGCCGCCGACGACGCCGGGCAATGCCGCCGGCACAAGCACCTTGCGGATAGTCTCGGAGGTTGTTGCGCCCATCGCCAGTGAACCGTCGCGCATCGCTTGCGGCACGGCGGTCAGCGAGTCGTCCGCCATCGAGGAGACGAACGGGATGATCATCACACCCATCACCACGCCAGCGGCCAACGCCGATTCGGAGGAGGCGCCGCTGATGCCGATCATCACCGCGAAGTCGCGGAGCGCGGGGGCAATCGTCAGCGCCGCGAAGTAACCGTAGACGACCGTCGGCACGCCGGCGAGCATCTCAAGCAGCGGCTTCATCCAGCGGCGCACCGTAGCATTCGCATACTGGGTCAGGTAAATCGCGCTCATCAAGCCCAACGGGATGGCAACGATCATGGCGATGATCGCGCCGATGAAGATCGTTCCCCAGAAGAGCGGCACTGCGCCAAACGAGCCGGACGATCCGACCTGGTCGGCGCGGATAGCGGTCTGCGGACTCCAGGTCAGGCCGGTGAGAAACTCGACCGGCGATACCATTCCGAAGAAGCGCATCGATTCGAAGAGCAATGAGGCGACGATACCGAATGTGGTCAGGATCGCGATCAGAGAGGCGCCGAGCAGCGTGAGCATCACGATCCGCTCCACCCTGGTCCTGGCGCGGAAGTCGCCGTTCAGTCGCGTGAACGCGAAGCCGCCGCCGGCAAAGGCAAGCAGTACCGTCACGACGGCGCCGATCATGGCATAGAAACCGTCCGCCGCCTTGAAGACCGACAGCAGCTGATCAGCGATCGGATTGAACGCGGCCTCGACCGTGCCGTTGGCAAGACCGTACATCTCGGCGAATATGGCGTCGCGTTCCATGCCGGGGGGCGGAAGCTGTGAGGCGAGCGGATCGGACAGCAGGGCCTGCGTGACCAGTCCGGGCGAAATGACCGCCCAGATCGCGAGGAAGATCACCGCAGGAATGATCGCCCACAGCGCGACATACCAGCCATGATAATTTGGCCGGCTGTGCGGGCGTATTGCCGCGACCGGCTTCATCATCTGGGCGCGTGCGCGTCCGGTAAAGAACGCGATGACGCCGAAGCCCAACAGCAGGATGAAGAGGGCAGAAGTGCTCATTATTTTACACTCGCCGGGTCCATGGGGGTCAGTTTCTGCGCGATCTCGACATTCTTGGCGCGGACGTCATCCGGCGCCGCGATCAGGCCGCGGCGGGCGAGATAGCCGCCCTTGTTCCAGGCGCCGCTAAGCTCGGCGAGGAACTCCTTGATGCCGGGAACGACATTGGCGTGCGCCGCTTTCACATACATGTAGAGCGGCCGCGAACCGGGATAGGAGAAGTCGGCGATCGAGTCGTAGGTCGGCTCGACATTGTCGAGCGCGATGCCGCGCACCTTGTCGAGATTTTCCTCCAGGAAGCTGTAGCCAAAGACACCGACTGAGTCGGGGTTGGCGATCAGCTTCTGAACGATCAGATTGTCGTTCTCGCCTGCCTCGACGAACGCGCCGTCCTCACGGATGCTGGTGCAAGTCGTCTTCCACTCGTCTTCGTTCGAGTCCTTGAGCGCCTTCATGGCGGGGTCGCTGTTGCAGCCCTTTTCGAGGATCAGCTCGGCAAAGGCGTCGCGCGTGCCGCTGGTCGGCGGCGGGCCGTAGACCGAGATCTTGACGGCGGGCAGAGCAGGATTGACGTCCTTCCATGTTTGCGCGGTCTGGTCCTTGCCGAACGGCTTCTTGGCCAGCGCCTTGTAGACCTCGGCCGGCGTCAGTTTCATCGATGGGCCTTCCTTGCTCTCGGCGATCGCAATGCCGTCGAGTCCGATCTGGACCTCGATGATGTCCTTGACGCCATTCTTCTGGCACAGTTCGACCTCGGATCCCTTGATCCGCCGCGATGCGTTGGCGATGTCCGGGTGCTGCGTGCCGACGCCGGCGCAGAACAGCTTCATGCCGCCGCCGGTGCCGGTCGATTCGACGATCGGCGCCTTGAAGGTCGGGTTCTTGCGCTGGAACTGTTCGGCGACCGCCGTCGCGAAAGGATAGACGGTGGAGGATCCGACCATCCGGATCTGATCACGCCCGCCCGACGATCCGCCACCACTGCTGCCGCCGCCCTGCTGGCAAGCCGCCAGCGCCAGTGCCGCGACACTCATCAATCCGAACGCTTTTTTCATGTCAGATGTCTCCCGCCGGGCTCAGGCCGGCTCCGCTCCGGACTCCCATGGCGAGTCTTCCCTGTCACGCATGTGACAGTAGGATGACAGTTTTATGACAGGCCGTTCGGTGCGGAAGGAAACAGCACGGAAACCCTTGTTCCGATACCGATTTGACTGCGGATGTCCAGCCGGCCCCGGTGTCGTTCGACAATATGTTTTACGATGGCGAGGCCAAGCCCCGTGCCGCCCATCGCGCGACTGCGACTCGCTTCGACCCGATAGAATCGCTCGGTCAGGCGCGGCAGATGCTCTGCGGGAATTCCTTCGCCTTCGTCGGCGACGGTGATCAGCACCATGCCCTCGATCGTCTTTTCCGCAGTCACCCGCACCGGCGTTTCGGGCTTCCCATATTTGAGGGCGTTGCCGATCAGATTGTGGAGCAGTTGTGAAAGCTGCGCAACATCGCCGAGCACCCGCAAATCTTCCGCAACGGGCGCGACCATCACACGGTTCTTGCCTTCATTCTCGACGCCGGCGCTGGCGGCGCGCGCCACCTCGGTGATGAGAGGAGCCAGCTGCACGGGGCGATCTGGGGAGCTGAACTTGTCGGCCTCGATTCGCGACAGGGAGATCAGATCGTCGATCAGCCGCTGCATCCGCCGGGCCTCGCCGGACATGATGCCAAGGAAGCGTTCGCGCGTTGGCTTGTCTTCGGCTGCCTTGCCGTCCTCAAGGGTTTCGATAAAACCGATCAGCGTCGCCAATGGCGTGCGCAATTCGTGGCTGGCGTTGGCGACGAAATCGACGCGCATCTTCTCGGCGACATATTGGCTTGTGCGGTCTGCGAGATGCACCAGCCGGCGTTGTTCACGCAGATCATGTGCCCTCAGCTCCCAATGCCGGTCCGCCTCGCCGATGCCGACGAGCTGGATCGCCGGATCGCTGCCGCTGGCCTTGCGTCTGGTCAACCGCTCGGCGGCGGCGGGATGGCGGATCGCGAGCCGGACATCCTCGCCCACAATATGCGAGCCAAGCAGCGCGAGCGCGGCTTCATTGGCAATCGTAACCTGCTGACGCTCGACCAGCAGCAATGGATCGTTGAATACCTGCATCACCTCGCTCAGCAGGGTCCGTCCCGATTCGAACTGATCGTCGGCTTCGGCGCTGGTGGATAACTGGGAGGTCCTGTCGTCGGTCAGCAGCCAGGCTGCCAGACCGCCGACAAACAGCGAGGGCAATAGCGCAAGCCAGGACGCGCCCAGGGCATAAGTCGCGCCGCCCGCTCCGAGGGCACCCACCAGCGCCGGCATGATCCGATAGATGTTCCGCCGCTCCATGGGCGCGCCCTGTACCGTGCCGGGACAGCTTCGGCTACTGCTCGCTTTTTTTAACGGTTGGCTTTATGCAGCCGGCTCGGGGTACAGGAGATCCTCATGGACGAGCAGGGGGAACCGGTCACGGGCGAACAGAGCGGGGTGCCGACGCGGCGCCGCGTGCTGATGCTTGGCGCGATCTCGGCTTCTGCGGTCGTCACCATTCGTCCGGCGCTTGCGGCCACCGCCGCGTCGGTGATGAACTGCGAGATTCCGGTGCCCGATCCGGCCCGTCAGGGACAGTGGATCGCGGCCGATGGGTCGCTCGTCAGCCCCAATACGCCCGGCGCCTTTGCGCCGCCGCTCCGCGCCATCAAGGGTGAAGAAGTCAAATCCGCGATTAGCGGCGGACGACCCTATTCCGGCTCGTCCTATGACGCCAGCAAGGCCTACACTAATTACATCCGGAAGCTGCAACGCGGCACCAGCGGCTTCACTTGTTTCGCCTCGCTCCAGAATCTGAGGGGCTGACACGGCGATCTTTTCCGTTCGCCTACATCGTCATCCCAGCGAAGGCTGGGATCCATGTCTCCTGTGAATGAGATGACATTGCTAACCGCGGCAGTCCTGGGCCTCAGCCTCCGCTGCGGCGACGATCAGATGTAATCCTCGTTTATGCCGATCTATGTAGCGCCCGATCCATCCGATTTCGCTCCGTCCGTTACTCTGGATGGCTTCATGCTCGTCTACCACCGGCCTTCCGGCCAGACTCACATGCTCGCCGAGCCGGCTCCAGACATCCTCGCCGCGCTCGCACAAGGCGATGCCGACCCGTCAGAAATCCTGCGTCGGCTCTCTCGCGACCTTGGCCTTGATAGTGAGGGAGACGCCGAGGCCGTCATCGCTGCCCGTCTAGCCGAGCTGGCCGAACTTGGTCTGATCCAGGCAGCATGAGACACAGTTTCACAGTTCGTGTCGGGCCGGTCGGCTTTCGTGTCGGCTCGACCTGGCCTCAGCCGATAAAGGCGCTGAGCCGCCTTTATCGCGATTACCCTCGTCCACGGGATGACATCGCCGATTTCACGGTGCGGCTCGAACCGGATCGGCCCTTGCGCCGCTGGCTGAGACCATCGGTGGCGATCGATGGGGACTATATGCTGCCCGAGGCTGCCCCGCTGGCGCTTCGCCATGGCCTGCTCGCGGCTGAAATGGGGATGAACTTGCAGATGGCGCTTGGCCAGCGCCGCTTCCTGTTGCTCCATGCCGCGACCGTCGAACGTGACGGCCAGGCACTGATCCTCACGGGTGAATCGGGCGCCGGAAAGTCGACGCTCGCGGCGCTGCTCGGTGAGCGCGGCTGGCGGCTGATGGGGGACGAGTTTGCCCTGATCGATCCAGCGACTGGCCTCGCTCACGCGTTTCCCCGCGCGATCAGCCTCAAAAATGCTGCCGTTGCTCAGTTCGCCGAAGCCGATTCCGCGCGCTGGGGGCCGGTTCTCGACGGCACCCCGAAGGGGACCATCCGCCATCTGAGTCCGCGCGCCGACGCCATCGTCCGCATGGACGAACCGGCGAGACCCGCCCTAATCCTGTTCCCGCGCTTCGGCTTTGCAGAACAAGTGCGCCCCATTGGCGGCGCGGAGATATTCGTCCGCCTGACCCAGGCCTCCACCAACTATGTCGCGCTGGGCGAGGCGGGCTTCACGGCGCTGACCCGCCTGATCATCGACACCCCCGCGCGCGCCATCGATTATCCCGACGGACCCGCCGGAATCGCCCTCGCCGAACGCCTGTGGGACGAGCTGGCGAGATGAACGCCGCCGCGCGTCTGCTCGTCGATGCCCTACGCGCGCCCGAAAGCGTGGCCCGCCTCGACTCCAGCGAATGGACGGCGCTGCTCGCGGCGGCACGCGCCGAACAGCTCATCGCGAGCCTCGCGCTTCGTCTTGAGGGTCAACCCAAGCCATCCGCCGCCGCCGCGATCCTTGCCGATGCCGTCCGCGCCGCAGAGCAGGGCAGGGTGCAGGCGCTCTGGGAAGCCGAGATGGCCCGCCGTGCGCTGGAGCCACTCGGCATCCCCGTTATCCTGCTCAAGGGTACTGCCTTCGTCGCGGCTGGGCTGGGGGCGGGGAAGGGGCGCTTCATCGGCGATCTCGACATTCTCGTGCCGCGCGACAGCCTCGCCGCTGTGGAAACCGCGCTGCTCGCGGCGGGCTGGGAATGGGTCAAGGACGACCCCTATGACAGCCATTATTACAAGACGTGGATGCACGAGCTTCCGCCGCTGATCCACCGCGATCGCGATCGCATGATCGACGTTCACCACACCATCCTGCCGCCTACCGCAAGGCCGAAGCCTGACGCAGCTGCCCTGATCGCCGAGAGCGTCGCGCTGCCGAATGGCCTGCGCATGCTTTCCGCTCCCGACGTGATTATCCATGCCGCCGCCCATCTTTTCGCCGACGGCGATCTGGCCGGCGGGCTGCGCAATCTCTGGGATATCGATCGGTTGATCCGGGAATTCGGGATCGAACCCGATTTCTGGCCGAAGCTGACTGACCACGCTAAACGACACGATATGGAAAAGGCCGTCGCGCGCGCGCTACGTCTGTCGAGCGCGCTCTACGGCACACCGCTTATCCAGAAAGAATCTCTCTCGTTGGCCGACCACCTTTACCGCCGCCGTCTTCTGGCCCGCGACGGCTGGGGCAGAACCACTCGAAAGCTCACGCGGCTAGTCTTCTACATACGCTCGCACTGGATCCGCATGCCTCCGCTGCTTCTTGCCCGTCATCTCTGGACGAAGGCGCGCCGCTGATCAGAGCGGTTCTAGCACCCCGAACGGATCATCGCCCGCCGTCTGCTTCACGGCTTCGAGCAGCCAGTCCCGAAACGCGCGGACCTTGGCGAGATTGCGCTTGTGCTCGGGATAGACGAGCCAGAAGCCGCTGCCATGATAGGCGACATGATCGAAAGGCCGCACCAGCAGCCCCGCCTCGATCTGCGCCTGAAACATCATCACGTTCAGGATCGCGACCCCGTGCCCCGCCATTGCGGCATTGCCGTCGAGCACCTGCGATTCAAAGCGCAACCCGCTGCTTGATGAGATTCGCGCTTCGCCGGCGGTCGCAGCGTCGAGCCAAAGCTCCCACCATTCCTCTTGCGGCGAAAGGCGAGCCACATTGGCCAGATCGGCCGGCTTTTGCAGCGGATGACGTTCGAGGAAGGCCGGGCTCGCCATAGGCGACACCGGCATCCGCATCAGGAAATGGCAGATCAGCGACGGGTCGGCCGTCCGCATCCCCCGAATCCCCACATCGAATTCGCTCACCGGCAGATCGACCGTCGCATCGTCAACATTGAGCCGTACCGCAACATCGGGATGGTCGATCTGGAACGTGCCCAGTTTGCCGGCCAGCCAGTTGGTCGCAAAAGTCTGCGGCGCGGTGATGCTCAGCACCGCGTCATTATCCGATCGGGCCACCGCAAAGGCACGGTTGAGCGTCGAGAAAGCGTCGGTCACTTGCGGCG
>CAYLIK010000010.1:0-28697 GCA_964383565.1 uncultured Sphingomonadaceae bacterium | reverse complement strand
TTCTTGCGTGTCGGCCAGTTTGGTGAGCAAGCTCCGCCGGCCAAGCTCGGTCAGCGCCATGCCGCGCCCCTTGCGCACGAACAATGTGCCACCGAGCCGCTCTTCGAGCAGCTTGACCTGATAACTCACCGCGGCCTGCGTCATCGCCAGCTCATCAGCAGCCCGGCTGAAATTGCCATGGCGCGACGCGGCTTCGAACACGCGGACAGCTGCAAGCGGCGGGATGCGATGCATATTCCATACATAAGGCAGACTTATGAATTCGGTCCAGCGATTTGTTGGTATTAACGCCTCGGCTGCGCCAGATCAGCGTCATCGAACACGCTGAAAGGACATGCCATGTTGAAGCCCATCCTCATTTCCGCCCTGATACTGTCGGCCGGCCTTTCCGGTGCGGCGCAGGCCCAGTCAGGGGAACTCACCCGTGCCGTTCCCGTCGCTTATGGCGACCTTGATCTGCAAACGGTCCAAGGGATTGAGCGCCTTGATCGCCGGCTGAACAAGGCAATTGAGAGGGTCTGCTCTGAAGACATGATGGTCTACCCAGAGGCGCGGAAAGTAATCCGGCACTGCATACAGTCCAAGCAGGCCGAAGTCGCAACGCTTCGTACGCGGGTGCTCACCGCTGCCGGCGTGCAGCAGGCCGCCTATCTTGCCGGACGCTGACTGCCGATCGGCTGCCGCCTTGAAAGTGCGCGACAGTGGGTTGCAGGCAGTGAAAACTACAAGGCTGGCTGACAGTTCGGTTTAACCTGACTGCAGCCGGCCTGATATTTTATCGCCAACTTTCTGAGGCCTGCAGGTCCTCAAAAACAGCTTTAAATGTAGGAATTCATTTGCTTCGCTTGGTCGATGCTCGACACGCACATTCCCGGCCGCGCTTGGTCGCAAACACGCGGCCTTCGTCCCGTCGATTTTTCCGTTGGAAACCCCTCGCGCGCGTACGCGTGCACGAATCAGTGCGACTTTCGTTACTTTAGGACTGGTGCCTGTTCGGAAAGGACAGCGCGAACAACACTCTCAAACCGCGCTTTGCCGCCGCTGATTGAGCACTTCATAGGCCATGACGGCCGTCGCCACCGCGACGTTGAGGCTGTCGGCCTTGCCCAGCATCGGCATCTTGACCAGGACGTCGCACTCCACCTCATACTCCGGTGGCAATCCCTGCGCTTCGTTGCCGGCCAGGATGAAGGTCGGCACCGCATAGGACACCGCCTGATAATCCTTGTCGGTGTTGAGGCTGGTCCCAACCAGTTGGCCCGGCCCGGCGCGGAGCCAGCCAAGGAAATCCTCCCATCGGGTCCGGGCTATGCGCTGGGTGAACAGCGCCCCCATGGAGGCGCGGACTGCTTCGACGGAGAAGGGATCCACGCAATCGTCGATCAGGATCAGCCCGCCCGCGCCGACTGCGTCGCCCGTCCGCAGCATGGTTCCGAGATTACCGGGATCGCGCAGCGCCTGTGCCACCAGCCAGATGTTCGACGAGGAGCGGTCGATCACGGAGAGGCTGGTATCGAATTCCTCGAACACGCCCAGCACTGTTTGTGGATTATCTTTACCCGAGAGCTTGGAAAGGATGTCGCGGCTGGTCTCGATCGCTTCGCCACCATTCTCTTCGACTGCAGCGATCAAACTCGCGGCGAGCGGGTGCTGCGCGGCTTCGGCAGTGGAAATGACCATCTTCGGCAGCCGCCCAGCCTCCGAAGCTTCGGTCAGGATGCGCAGGCCCTCGGCGAGGAAAAGCCCCTCCGCACGGCGGTGCTTCTTGTCGCGCAAGGATTTGATCTGTTTGACGAGCGGATTGGAAAATCCGGTGATGATGCGGGCCAAAAATCAGTTCCTAACGGCGGGTCAGTCCTCGCCGAACTTGGCCTCGACCAGCTCGACCAGCTTCGTCACCGCATCATGCGCGCCTTCGCCGGTCGCGCTGATCGTGACGCTGTCGCCCATCGCGGCGCCAAGCATCATCAGGCCCATGATCGAGGTGCCGGCAACGCTCGATCCGTCTTTCGAAACTTCGACGTTCGCGGCCTGGGAGCTGGCAAGCGTCACGAATTTGGCGCTCGCGCGTGCGTGCAGACCACGCTTGTTGGTGATCAGGACCGTGCGCTCAATGGCATTCACGCAGCTGCTTCCCCCAGAACTTCGCTCGCAACCGAAATATATTTGCGACCCGCCTCGCGTGCGGCGGCGACGGCTTGGCCAACCTTCATCATTTTGCGCGCGCCTTCAAGGCGGATCAGCATCGGCAGGTTGATTCCCGCGATAACCTCGACTCGGCCGGGCTCCATCAGCGAGATGGCGAGGTTGGATGGCGTGCCGCCGAACAGATCGGTGAGGATGATCACGCCCGAGCCGTCGTCGACAGCCTTCACGGCGGTGGCGATGTCGGCGCGGCGCGCCTCCATGTCATCCTCCGGGCCGATGCAGATCGCTGCGATCGCCTTTTGCGGACCGACGACATGTTCCATCGCCGTTACGAATTCGGACGCCAGTTTGCCGTGCGTCACCAGAACCAGACCAATCATCTAGACCTCAAATGCCCCCGGATCATTCCACCGCCTCTTCGGGCTCCCTCTCCGGCAGTTCCTTATCACTTGCCTGCCCCAGATCACGGTGCGCGACGGTTGGGGAAAATCCCGCCGATCGCATCCGAGTCGCTATACGCTCACATATATGAACAGATCGATGCTGGCCGCCTGTACAGCCGAACGCGACCGTTACATAGGATTTTCCTTCGCTGGCATAGCGGGGTAATAATAGCTGCAGTAGGCCGTCGATCCGATCCACCGCTTCGGCGTAAGCTGGATCGTCCGCGATGTAAGCGCCGACCGAGTCGTCGAGCCCGGTGAGTGGCTTGAGTGCTGGCACCCAGTGTGGATTGCGCAGGAAGCGCATGTCGAAGACGAGATCGGCGTTGCGCGGCAACCCGCGTGCGAAGCCGAATGATGTCAAGGTGAGCACCGGCGCATCGTCCAGCGCGCTGAAGCGCGAGCGGATCTCGTGCTGAAGCTCATTGGCGTTGATGTCGGTGGTGTCGATCAGGTGAGTGGCCGCTTGCCGCAGCGGCCCGAGCAGCTCGCGTTCGCGGGCGATGCCGTCAGCCATTGGCCGGTCCTGCGCCAGTGGATGGCGGCGGCGCGTTTCAGAGAATCGGCGCGCAAGTTCGATGCCCTTGCAGTCGAGGAACAACAGGCCGGAGTCGGTGCTGTCCTGACCGCGCAGCCGTTCAATATAGCGGGCAATCTTGGAAGGCTCGAAATCGCGGGTCCGGCTGTCCATGCCGATGGCGAGTGGACGATCTCGGCCTTCGCCGCTTTCGCTCGCCGGCACCGCCAATAGCCGTTCGAGCAACCGAAGCGGCAGATTGTCCACCACCTCCCAGCCGAGGTCTTCAAGCGTGCGCAACGCGGTGGATTTCCCGGCGCCGGACATGCCGGTGACGATGAGTAATTGACGGGGCCGGATCGCAGACATCAGTCAGCTGCCCTCTCGCATTTTGTGCAGTGCGTCAACGATGCCCCGCACTGCCAGTTCCACCTTGATTGGTGCCGAAGCGTGCAATCCGTCAAGCGCCAGAAAGGGTACATCGGTTCCCAGAATGGAGCGGTTCGGCAAGATTTCTGGCGGCATGCGATCGGGAGAGGAGTTCAGCGTCAGCCCGAGCACGACCGGCGCCTCAGGAATGCAAGGCCAATCGACGATTCCAATTCCGCGTACCTCGATTTTTCCAGCGATATTGGCGGGTGCACTAGCTATCAGCTGATCACCCATACATTGCAAAAGCGTATAGTCGTCGCTGATCAGCGCAGCGCCGCGATCGAGTAACCGGAGCGTGAGATCGGATTTGCCCGCGCCCGAAGCGCCGCAGATGAGTACGGCATGGCCGTGGATGGCGACGCAACTCGCGTGTATGGTTTCGTGGCCAGGATCTCCAAGCATCACTCGGGCGCCTTGAACGGCATACGGATCAGGAAGCAGGCGCCCTGGCCACCATCTTCCTTGTCCTGCACGATGATGCGCCCGCCATGGCCGTCGATAATCGTCCGTGCGATGGCGAGTCCCAGCCCGCTATGCTTGCCGAACGCGTCATTGTCTGGCCGGAGGCTATGGAAACGGTTGAAGATTTCCTCCCGTGCCTCGGGCGGCACCCCGGGTCCTTCATCCTCAATGCGGATCAGCACCTCGTCGTCGACCCGCGTGGCGCCGATCTCCACCAACCCACCCTGGGGCGAAAAGGATACCGCATTGTCGATCAGGTTCTCGATCGCCCGTGTGAGCCGTGAGGTTTCGCCCATCACGATCGCCGTGCCCAGCCGGGGACGGGCGAAGGCCATGCGGATGCCCATGTTGCGCCCGCGCTCCTCGCGCACCTTCACCAGATTCTGGAGCATGACACCGACATCTATCGGCTCGAAATTGACACGCGAAAGCTCTGCGTCGAGACGCGAGGCGTCGGAGATATCGGTAATCAGACGGTCAAGCCGGACCACATCGTCGCGGACGACATCGATCAGCTTCTGCTGAAGTTCCGGCTGCTGGACCACTGCCAGCGTATCCACGGCCGACCGAAGTGAGGCGAGCGGGTTCTTGAGCTCATGAGCAACATCGGCGGCAAAGGCTTCGGTCGCATCGATCCTCTGCCGGAGCGCAAGGCTCATGTCGGAGACGGCGCGTGCCAGCCGGCCGATCTCGTCGCGTCGCGAGGGCAGGCGGGGGACCTGCACCTCTCGGGCGCGCCCCTGCCGCACCCGCTGCGCCGCGCGTGCCAACCGGCGGAGCGGCCGAACGATCGTGCGGGCCAGGAAAAGTGAAAGCAGGACTGAAAGGGTGATCGCCGCCGCCAGAACGACCCCGAGGCGGAAGCGCTCGGCACGCACATTGCGGACCACATCACGGGCGTTGAGAGTGGTCAACAGCACACCGCCACGGCCGGCGAGCGGCATGGCAGCCGATATCATGGGCGTTCGATCGGGGGCACGGCGCACCACATAGGTCACGTGCTGGCGGCGCATCGCCTGCACCGCCTCCGGCCAGGTCTGGAGACGGTCGTCGTCGGGTTCGACGAAAATCGGATAGCGTTCGGCGTTCACGACACTGTCGATCATCCGGTCAAGGAAACGCGCGACGTGCCGCTGCCATTCCTCTGATGCGGGATCGCGCAGTTCGTAGGTGGGCGGTCCGAACTGCCAGCTGTCAATCTGTTTGGTTCCGTCCCGGCGATAGAGTCTGAAGCGCTGCTCGGTGGTGTCGCCGGCATGGCGCAGAAGCGATGCGATCTGATCTGGCGGCACGAGTTCGATCGCGGCGGCGGTGAGCCGGGTCTGGTTCATCACCATCGTACTGCGCTGGTCGAGGATGCGGGTGCGGAAGCTGTCGAGGTAGAAAAAGCCACCAGCCAGCAGCGCCAAAGCGAAGATGTTGACCGCGAGGATGCGTCCGGTCAGCGACCAGCGCGACGACCAGCTCACCGCCAGATCGTCGTCGGGCCTATTCCTCGCCAAAACGATATCCTACGCCGTAGAGCGTCTCGATGGCCTTGAACGACGAATCGGTCTGGCGAAACTTCCGCCTCAGGCGCTTGATGTGGCTGTCGATCGTGCGATCGTCGACATAGACGTCATCCTGATAGGCGGTGTCCATCAGCTGGTCGCGCGATTTGACGAACCCCGGACGTTGCGCCAGCGCCTCGAGGATCAGGAATTCAGTGACGGTGAGCGTGACGTCCTTGCCGTCCCACTGAACGCGGTGACGGGCGGGATCCATGGTCAGGCGGCCGCGCTGAATTATCTCGCGCGGCGGGCCGGCATCGTCATTGTCGCGCGCGATGCCCGCCCGCGCGTCGGTGCGGCGGAGTATGGCCTTGATCCGGGCGATCAACAGCCGTTGCGAGAAGGGCTTGGTGATATAGTCGTCGGCGCCCATCGCAAGGCCCAGCGCTTCGTCCAACTCGTCATCCTTGGAGGTCAGGAAGATCGCGGGCAGCAGCGGCAGCTTCTCGCGCAACCGGCGCAACAGCTCCATCCCGTCGAGCCGCGGCATCTTGACGTCCAGCACGGCAAGGTCGGGTGGATTCTCCACCAGAGCCTTGAGCGCGGCCTCGCTGTCGGAATAGATTCGTACCATGAAGCCTTCGGCTTGCAGCGCGATCGATACCGAGGTCAGGATGTTACGATCGTCATCGACTAGCGCGATGGAGGCCGACATGGCGGGCGGAAACTCCTTTTGTTATCCTGCCTGACCTAGCCGATGCCCCGTTCTGGAGCAATGTGGCGAACGCAGGGTTCATCTTAACCTTGTGCGTTTGACGGGGTATGTATCCTCCGATATGCGCCAGTGTGAATCACGGGCGGCGGCCTTATAGGTCCCCCCAGATGCGTAGTTTGGGAGAAGAGTATCGTGTCCGCATCCAGCCATGATCTAGCCGCGCAGGGTTTGAGCGTAAAAGCCAAGCTTCACTGGAATCTTCAGCCAGCGCCGCTGGTCGAGTTCGCGATTGCGCGCGGCGAGGGCATGTTGGCCAAGGATGGGCCGCTGGTCGTCGAGACCGGCAAGCATACCGGCCGCTCGGCCAACGACAAGTTCATCGTTCGCGACGCCGAAACTGAAAACACGGTGTGGTGGGGTAAGACCAACAAGGGCATGACGCCCGCGCATTTTGCTGCACTCAAGGCTGATTTCCTTGCCCATCTCGGCACCAAGGACGATCTGTTCGTACAGGATCTCTATGGCGGTTCGCAGCCTACGCATCGCGTGCAGGTCCGCGTCATTACCGAATTGGCCTGGCACAGCATGTTCATCCGCACGCTGCTGGTTCGTCCGGAACTGAGCGCACTGGCGGATTTCATTCCCGAGTTCACGATCATCGATCTGCCGAGCTTTGCCGCCGATCCGGCCCGCCACGGCACCCGCAGCGAAACTGTGGTCGCCGTCAATTTCACCGAAAAGCTGATCCTGATCGGCGGCACGCGCTATGCTGGCGAAATGAAGAAGTCGGTGTTCGGTCTGCTTAATTATAAGCTGCCGGTCGCCGGCGTGATGCCGATGCACTGCTCGGCCAATATCGGCCCGAATGGTGATACCGCTGTGTTCTTCGGCCTTTCGGGCACGGGTAAGACCACGCTCTCGGCCGACGCCAGCCGCACGCTGATCGGCGACGACGAGCATGGCTGGTCGGACGAGGCGGTCTTCAATTTCGAAGGCGGCTGCTACGCCAAGATGATCAACCTGTCGGCCGATGCCGAACCAGAAATTTATGCGACCACCAAGCGCTTCGGCACGGTGCTCGAAAATGTCGTGATAGACAAGGAAACGCGTGAGCTTGACCTTGATGACAACAGCCTCGCTGAAAACAGCCGTGGCTCCTATCCGCTCGATTTCATTCCAAACGCGAGCAAGGACAATCTCGGCCCGGTCCCGAAAAACATCATTTTCCTGACCGCCGATGCCTATGGTGTGCTTCCGCCAATCGCGAAGCTGACCCCGGATCAGGCGATGTACCACTTCCTCTCAGGCTACACCGCACGTGTCGCCGGCACCGAGATCGGCGTGACCGAGCCGTCGGCCACTTTTTCGACCTGCTTCGGCGCCCCGTTTATGCCGCGTCACCCGTCGGTCTACGGCAACCTGCTTAAGGAGCGGATCGCCAAGGGCGGTGTCAATTGCTGGCTGGTCAACACCGGTTGGACCGGCGGACAATATGGCACCGGCAGTCGCATGCCGATCAAGATCACTCGCGCACTGCTCAATGCCGCGCTAGACGGCAGCCTGAACTCGGCAGAGTTCCGCGCTGATCCGAACTTCGGGTTCAAGGTGCCGGTCGCGGTGCCGGGCGTCGACAGTCAGATTCTCGATCCGCGCGCAACTTGGGCGGACAAGGCGGCGTATGACGCGACCGCCAAGAAGCTCGTCGGTCTGTTCATCGACAACTTCTCGGAATTCGCCGAGCATGTCGATCAGTCGGTGCTGGAGTCGGCTCCGAAGGCTGCCTGAAGTTCCGGCCGTAAGGCCGGACCTCCAATATCGGATCTGCGCTAGTCGGCGATTTCGACTCTTAGCCGAGCGCCCTCGGCTCCTGTAATCGTCACCCGCGCTCCGACAGGCGCGTCCGGGCCGGTTGCCAGCCACATGCTGTCGCCGACCTTCACCTTGCCTTCGCCGCCGTGGATCGCTTCCGCGACTGTCACCTGACGCCCCACGAGCCGCGCGGCGCGGTCTTTGAGCAGCGGATCGTCCGAATGAATCGGATGTTTGATGAGGTAGCGGCGGCCCAGATAGACCGACCCGATCGCCGCCACCGCGAAGATCACGAACTCTGCCGCTGGCGGAAGCGGAAGCAGCAGGGCCAGGATGCCTGTCACCGCCGCCGCCGCGCCGATCCAGATCAGGAACACGCCGGGAACGATGATCTCTGCGATGCCCAGGACGAGCGCAAGGATCATCCACCACCAGTGCGGTTCCAGTTCGATACCGAACAGGGTCATGGCTCAGGCCTGCTCGAACGGGCCGGGCCGGCGCGGCGCGGGCGGGGGAGGGGAAGCAGGCTTGTCGCTGCCGAGCGCTTCCTTCGCCAGCGCGCCGATCCCGCCCAGCGTGCCGATCAGCTGGGTTGCCTCCACGGGGAAAAGGATGGTCTTGCTGTTGGGTGATGTTGCGAACAGGCTCACCGCTTCGACATATTTCTGTGCCACGAAATAATTGATCGCCTGCGCATTGCCGTTGGCGATCGCCTCGGACACCAGCCGGGTTGCGGTGGCCTCGGCTTCAGCGGAGCGCTCGCGCGCTTCGGCGTCGCGGAACGCGGCTTCCTTGCGGCCTTCGGCCTCCAGTATCTGCGATTGCTTCTGACCCTCGGCCTTGAGGATTTCCGAGGCCCGCTGGCCTTCGGATTCGAGGATCAGCGCGCGCTTCTCACGCTCGGCCTTCATCTGTCGGGTCATCGCATTGACGATGTCGGCTGGCGGGCGAATGTCCTTGAGCTCGACGCGGGTGATCTTGACCCCCCAACTCTCGGTCGCTTCATCCACCACGATCAAGAGCTTGGCATTGATCTCGTCACGCTTGCTCAGTGTCTCGTCGAGATCGAGCGAGCCCATCACGGTGCGGAGGTTGGTGGTCGCGAGGTTGATGATCGCACTATAAAGGTCGGACACCTCATAAGCCGCCTTGGCCGCATCAAGCACCTGGAAGAACACCACGCCGTCCACCGCCACCATGGCGTTGTCCTTGGTGATAATCTCCTGACCGGGGATATCGAGAACCTGCTCCATCACGTTGATCTTGCGGCCGACGCGATCGAAGAAAGGGATGATGAAGTTGAAACCGGGCTGTGCGACATGGGTGAAGCGGCCGAAACGCTCGATCGTGTACCGATAGCCTTGACGGACCACGGTAACGCCCGCGAAAACGAAGACGATCGCGAGAATTGCCAGGATGATGACGACGTTGCCCATATCTCTCCCCCGAACGGCCGCATACGGCCAGGATCGGAATAATGCCCCTATGTCCACTTTCCACCAAATGGAATCGGTATGAACGCCGCGATTAACGATAGACTGGAGCTGGTCCGGTCAGCGCTTTACCTGCCGGCATCGAACGCGCGGGCGATTGCGAAGGCGCAGGGGCTCGATTGCGATCTGGTCATCCTCGATCTCGAAGATGCCGTCCGCGATGAGGACAAGGAAGCGGCTCGGGAGGCCGCCATCGCCGCGATCGGTGGGGACTGGAAGGCTGATCTGGTCGCGATCCGTATTAACGGCCCCTCTTCGCCACATTATGATGCGGATGTCGCTGCGGTGGCGAAAGCGAAACCGCATCTCGTGGTCGTGCCCAAGGTCGAATCCGGGAACGAGGCCGCGGCGATCACAGCTGCCGTCGCTACGCCGCTGCTGGCGATGATCGAAACGCCCGCCGGTGTGTACGCCGCGCGGGAGATTGCAGCCGCGCAGGGCGTCGTCGGGATCATCGTCGGCACCAATGATCTTGCCGCCGATCTGCGCCTGCCACCCGAAGCGGGACGGGAGGGGCTGGCGACCGCGCTTCAGATTATCCTGCTGGCCGTGCGCGCGGCGGGCGGCGTGGCGTTTGACGGCGTCTACAACAAGCTGGATGATGTCGAAGGCTTCGAAGTTGAATGCCATGCGGGGCGGATGCTCGGCTTCGACGGCAAGACGCTGATTCACCCCAGTCAGGTTGAGCCTTGCAACCGCTTGTTCGGACCAAGCACCGGTGAGATCGAGGATTCCATTGCGCTCATCGAGGCCGCGACCGGAGGCGCGGAGCGCTTTCGTGGGCGGATGATCGAGGGCATGCACGTCGCCACCGCGCGCAGGTTGCTGGGCCGGGCGCGCCTGTGAGGGAAGTGTTCGGGCTTGCCCTGCTGCTGCTCGCTACGCCGGCGCCAGCGGCGATCGAACCGCCGCTCGATCAGGCGGCGTTGAGGGCGCATATCGTCTTCCTCGCCGATGACGCGCTCGAAGGCCGTAAGCCCGGAACCGAAGGCGGCGACAAGGCCGCGCACTATATCGCACGGCAATTCAGCGCGGCGGGGCTGCTGCCGGGCGGGCCGGGCGGAAGCTGGTATCAGCCGGTGCCGCTTGTCGAACGGATGCCGCTTTCCGTAACGCAGGCGTGGCATGGGAAAAAAGGGCCGATCAATCTCCCGCCCGACAGCACCCAGTTCACCGCGCGCGATGCGCAACTGAAGCTTGATCGGGCTGGAGTTGTTTTTGCGGGCTATGGGTTCGACCTGCCCGATCAGGGTTTCGCGGACGTAAAGGGCGTTGATGTGCGCGGCAAGGTGGTCCTGCTTCTGTCCGGCCGGCCAGAGGCGGTGCGCGATGCGCCGGGGTTGGAGGTGCGGCGTCGGGCAATTGCGCAAGCCGGGGCCGCTGCCGTGATTGCGCTGACCGGCGCCCCCGATCCTTGGGACGTGATCCGCGATCAGCTCAACCGGGGACGAACGGTGCTGGCAAACGACGTCCATGCCCCGCTCGAAGGCGCGCTTGCCTTCGACGCCTGGACCACCTTGGTCAAGGCTGGCGGCGACGATCCCGAAGCGCTTGTAAAAGCGGCCGCGCAGCCGGGATTCCAGGCAAAGCCGCTCGATCTCAAACTTGATATGGTAGCGCGGAGCCAGTTTCGGGCGTTCGATTCAGTGAATGTGATCGGTCGGATCGCGGGGCAGGATCGGCCCGGTGAGGCCGTACTCTATCTCGCCCATTGGGATCATCTGGGCTTGTGCCGCCCGCCCGGTGTTGCCGACCGGATCTGCAACGGTGCAGTGGACAATGCGAGCGGCGTGGCAGTGCTGATCGAGATCGCACGGCGGCTGAAACAGAGCCAAGCAACTCGCCGCAGCCTGTATTTCGTCGCCACCACGGCTGAGGAAATGGGACTCTACGGCGCGCGGACGCTGGCCGAGAACCTGCCGGTAGCGCGCGGCCATGTCGCGGCTGCGATCAATCTCGACACGGTTGCGATCGCACCCGCGGGCGAGCCGGTCGCGGTGATCGGGCGGGGGCGCACACCGCTCGATCCGTTGATCGATACGGCTGCCCGCAAGCAGGGCCGCAAGATCGACGACAGCGACGCCGCCAATGCCTTCATCGCCCGACAGGATGGCTGGGAACTGCTCAAGGTCAGCATCCCGGCAATCATGCTCGGTGGAGCGTTCAGTGATGCCGCGCGGCTCGCGACTTTTCTTGCAGGCGATTATCACAAACCTTCGGACGATCTCGCCAACGTCATCCCGCTTGACGGCGCTGCAGAGGACGGCGCTTTGCAGGTTGTGCTCGGGCGGATGCTGGCTGATCCGGCGAAGCTGCCTTTGCCGGGTACCAAACATTAGTTTTTCTGGACCGCTAACCGCCCCAGCAATGTAACGATCGCGCGAATCGCAGATGGATCGCTTCCCAGCCCCATGTGCGTGGCGGTCAATTCGATCTGCTCATCGGTCTCGCCAGTTTTCCCACGGGCACTGGCCGGTGCAACGATTCCATCAGATTTCGACCATATCGCAACGGTATATGCCGGTGGTTTGATTTTTTCGTTTAAGTCGATCGGCGGTTCGTCGACCCTGTGTCGGTTGATCAACTCGTAGAGTTTCCAGGCATTGTTGGCACGCCGATCGCCCGAAAACGGACTGCCGAGCGTGACGACGCAGGCAACCGCCTCGGGGTGTTGCGTCGCAAGTTCTCTTGCATACACGCCGCCGAGGCTCCAGCCGAGCAGGATCACTGGCCGCCGGGCTTGCACGAAGATCGTTTCGAGCCGTTTCCGGAGCTCGTCGAGCAGGTCCGGCCGCGCACCCAAATTGCGGCCGAGTGCCCAGCCATGCGGTGAAAAGCCGCACGCCGCCAATGTCCTGCGAAGAAGGACTGTGGATAGGTCGCTGGCAAAAAAACCCGGCAGGACAAGTACTGGCTGGCCATTGCTAAGACACTCGTGGAGGACCGCACCGCGTAACTGGTTCGCGAGCAGGCGGAATATGGCGGGGCCTTCGCGCATGAATTTCCGCCACGATGGCGGCTCTTCCTCCCAACCCATGCTCAAAACTTTCCAAATGGCTCCATTTTCGACACGCGGAGCTTAGCGCAACGTCGCAAAACCTACACGCTGCCTTGTCGCCCTTTTATTGCCTCCGCAGGACGGGCTAAAGGATTGGTCATGGCGTCGCGCTCTCCGAAGATCCCGTTCCAATCGCCGACCCGCCTCGCCCGCCAGGCGATCATTGGGCGCGTGCGGGCGGTGTTCAACGATCAGGCGCGGGGCGAAAAGCCCGTGATCCGTAGCCCAAACAGCCTGTTTGGGCCGGAAACGGTGATCTGGCGCGTGCATGGCGATGTGATCACGATGATGGTGGGCGGCATCGCTGCGCTGTTGCTCCAGATGCTGCATCCCGCCGTGTTGGGCGGCGTGTGGGATCATTCGGATTTCCGCGAGGACATGCTCGGTCGGCTGCGTCGCACGGCTCGCTTCATCTCGATGACAACCTTCGGCCCGGCCGAGGACGCCGAAGCCGCCATCGCGCGGGTGCGATCTGTCCACGCTAAAGTAAGCGGCCATCTTCCCGACGGAACCGCTTACGCCGCCAGTGATCCGAAACTGTTGGCGTGGGTCCATGTTACGGAGGCCGTTTCGTTTCTGGATTCCTGGATTCGCTATGGAAACGCGGACCTCAGTGCCGCCGATCAGGATCGTTATTTCGAGGACATGGCACGGATCGCTCGTGCGCTTGGCGCCGATCCGGTTCCCAAAAACCGCGCGGCCGCCGAGCAGCTTTTGCAGGCGATGCGTGATGAGTTGCAGAGCGACGCCCGGACGCGCGAGGTCGCCCGCATTGTCACTACGCAGCGGCCCGACAATGCAATGGAAGCAATGGTACAGGGCATGATCGTTGATGCCGCGATCGATCTGCTGCCGCCATGGGCGCGCGAGATGCATGGCCTGACGACTTCGCCGATCAAGCGGTCGTTGGTGCGTGCGGGCACCTTCGGCGTTGCGCGAACGCTGCGCTGGGCTTTCCGCTAGAGGATAGGCGTAATATTGCCCGCCGACATTGCATCAGCCCCATCATCATCCCTATGTCACCGCTGACACACAAACGAGACTGATTCATTCCATGACTGATACCATGCACAGCGCCATGCTCATCCTCGGCTCAGGTCCCGCCGGGCTCACCGCCGCCATCTATGCGGCGCGCGCCGGGATGAAGCCGATCGTGATCCAGGGGCTGGAGCCGGGCGGTCAGCTTATGACCACCACCGATGTCGAGAATTTCCCTGGCTTTCGGGACGTGATCCAAGGTCCCTGGCTGATGGACGAGATGCGGGCGCAGGCCGAGCATGTCGGCGCCCAGATGGTGTACGACATGATCGCCGAAGTCGATCTGTCGCGCCGTCCGTTCCGGCTGGTGGGAGACGGCGGCACCATCTACACCGGTGAAACGCTGGTGATCGCGACGGGCGCACAGGCGCGGTGGCTGGGACTTGAAAGCGAAACACGGCTGAGGGGGCAGGGCGTCTCCGCATGCGCGACCTGCGATGGTTTCTTCTATCGCGGCAAGAAGGTCGCCGTAATTGGCGGCGGCAACACGGCCGTGGAGGAGGCGCTCTACCTTACCAATCATAGCCAGGACGTCACGCTGATCCACCGGCGCGACACACTGCGTGCCGAGAAAATCTTGCAGGAACGGCTGTTCGCGCATCCCAACATTAACATTCTCTGGAACAAGGCCATCGAAAGCTTCGTGCCGGGTGAAGGCACTGCCGGGCTGATCGGTCTCGATCTGCGCGATACCGTAACGGGTGGCGTGTCGAAGCTCGATCTTGACGGCGCCTTCGTGGCGATCGGGCATGAGCCGGCGACGTCGCTGTTCCGTGGGCAGCTTGAAATCGATGCGGACAACTATCTCGTCGTCCAGCCCGGGACGAGCCGGACGACAGTGCCGGGTGTGTTCGCCTGCGGCGATGTCATGGACAAACATTATCGCCAGGCCGTGACCGCAGCGGGCACCGGCTGCATGGCCGCGCTGGATGCCGAGCGCTTTCTGGCCGAAGCCCGTTTCGAAGCCAGCGTCGCGGCCTAGGCCGATCGAAGAGCGGCCAATATTCGCGCCTTGAGCCACGCCTGATCTGCGGGCGGTGCGAAAGTGTGAGAGGCGCTGTCCAGCGTCTCGATCGAATGCGTCGTCGTTGGAAGGTGCGCGCTTAGAAATGCCTGCGCGGTGGCATCGCGTTCGGCAAGCATGATGCGCACCGGTCCATGAAAGGCAGCGAGAGACGTCATAACGTCATCCGCAAGCGTCTGATCGGATTTCTCAAATAGGCGAAGCATGCCCTTTATAGCTGCAACGAGATTGAAGCCGTGCGTCAGCAGCTTTTGCCATCCCGCCAGCGTCGTCAGGCGTTTGCGGTAATGCGCTCGGATGGCCGCCGGTGGTAGTGAACCCGCCTCGGCCTCGATCACCCACGGGTTGAGGAGGATCAGGCCGTCCAGGCCCGCCGATGCATGGTGGAGTGCGATCGCGCTCGCCCCGTCGCACAGCCCTAAGCCCCAAAGTCGGCGGATGTTTGGACACGCATCCCGAAAGGCGGCGGATGCGGCGGCGATGTCGGGAGCGCTGTGGCGGAATCCGGGGTCGGCGCCACTGCTGTCCCCCACACCCCGTCGGTCGAAACGGAATACCGGCAATCCTTCGGACGCCAGCGCTGAGGCGAGCATCGCCATCATCCGATGTGGTCCTGCCCTGGTCTGACGGCCCCCGGTGACGATGAGAAGTCCGCTCGTGCCGTCCGTCGCATCCAGCGTGCCGACGAGGGTCTCATCGCGGCAGGGGAAGGTCAGCGCGGAACGCATGAGCGGACCCATTGGACGAGATCCCCGGCAAGCGCTGTCACGAGATCGCGATCCTCTCCCGGTTCAGCGCGGCGCCAGAGCGGGGCTCCCGCGGACTGCGCCCTGCATTCATGCAGCGGGCCGTCTACGGCGTTAGGGCTCGCTTGCTCGATCTCCGCCAGCATCTGTGTCGGAATCGCATAGCCGGCAAGTGTCGCGTCTTCGCCCGTCATCAGGCTGGCCCGGCGCATCGGGCGGAGGATATCAATCCCGGTTGCGGGCGCGAACCGCCACCAGGACGCACCGACGGCAGCATCGTCGATAAGCGCCCCACCGCGTAGCGCTGCAATATGGGGTGGTTGTCCTGCCGCATCGCTCAACCATTGGGTCGTGTCCGTCACAGCTTCGCGCCAATCGGATAAGTATATGTCGCTTAAGGTTAGCTCGCTCTCGCCGGTCCCCGGCAAGTCGGGAATGAAGCTACCAATGCCCTGCTGCGCGAGTGCACGGGCCAGTTCCAATAACGTCCGCCGAAGAAAGTTTCGTTCCTCAAAAAATGGTTCAATAAAATAGACTTGAATGTCGCTTTGAGGAAGAAATCTGAGATAATGCTCTTCGCTTCTCCGGCTTTGGTAACAGCCAGTCTCGGCGAGTGCAGTCATCCCCTGACCTTGCGCTCCGCAAACGTGACCAGCGTTCCGAATGTAGAGAGCATGTCGGCGTCGACCTCCTCATCCTCGATATAGATGCCGAGCCGATCTTCCATCTCGGTCAGCAGGCTTGCGACAGCCATTGAATCCAGTTCGGGAAGTTCGCCGAACAGAGGCGTTTCAGAACTGAAGGCGGCGGTCCGCTCGTTAGAGATAGCCAGCACGTCGCTGATCAGCGTCCGGATCTTGTCTTCAACCGATGGCCCTTTCGCCATGCATACGCCCCCAACTTGTTATTCCGCGGTTCGCCTAAACGCTGTGCGCGCGGCGGACAAGCTTTCGCGTGCGGCCCCCAAAAATCCGGTCACTGTGCGGGGATTATAAAGGTTGAGCTGATGGAGGGGCCGCCGTTGGTCCATCCAGTCCGCCTTGTAGGAATCGTTGCCCGTTCCGAAATCGATCCGGTGGACCTTATCCTGCTCGATGGCGTAGCGGAACATCGCGGCTGTCAGGATGGTCCCCGGCGATGAGCCGCGCCGGGCTTCGACATGGGCGAGCTTGTGAATAGTCGCTTCGCCGTTCTCAACCAGCCAGAGCTGCGCCGCGACCGGCGTCAATCCGTCAAACGCAAGGCCGAGCCTGAGATTGCCAGCTTGTCCTTCCGTTTCGGCGAGGGCGTTCAGGAATGCCGGGAAACCCTCTTCCGGCTTCCAGCTGGCTTTGTATATTTTTTCATAGATATCCCATTTATCTTGCAAGAATCTATCATAAATCTCGATACTGAGTTCGTGTTTGAGCTTACGTTTGAGGGTATTTTGTAACCGGCGCGGTCGTCCGGACAGATAGGCTCCCCAATCGGTGCCGGATAAGGCAACCCTCCAATTGGTAGTGACCGGAGTGGCACATGTTATCCAGCCCGCCGCACGGAATGCTGTGGCGGTCAGGCCCAACTTCTCCTCGGTGAGCGGGGCAAGCGTGATCGCCGCCAACTTTTCGATAGACCGGAGATGCCTTGCAAGCGCTGTGACCAACTCGGGCTTGATGACGCCATGTGTGACCGGTCCGGTTTCAAGTGAATACCAGTTTGCCAGCGCGCTCGCCCGCGCGGATTGGCGGGTCAGGAACAGCCAAGCGGCGCCTTCGCCATCGCGAGCGCGGACGATCAGCGGCGCACCGGGCAATGCGCAATGGGCTGTGAGAAGCCGATACCAGCCGATACGATCGAACAGTCGAGGCTGCCGCGCCCTGTCGAGCGCGCCGCCGGCATCGGCCGCGACGGCATCGAGATCAGTGAAGGTAGCAACATCGATCGCCATATCCGGCAAGCTTCCTCTATCCACCCTGATGTGGCAGGGCGAGCCGTGATGGCGCAACCCCTGGACGACACGCCGCGGCAACTCGACCGGCTGACCCTGTTCGGATCGGCCGATGCACCTGCGCTGGCGGACCGGCAGGGTACGCTCAGCTATGCCGATCTGGAACAGGCGGTGGGAAGTATCGCTACCGCCCTGACTCGTCTGGGCCTCAGGCGGGGCGATCGTGTGGCGACCTGGCTGGGGAAGACTCGAGTGGCTTGCCTCATGCCGCTGGCAGCCGCGCGGGCGGGGATCATCCATGTGCCGATCAATCCCCTGCTCAAGCGGGTTCAGGTGGCTCATATTCTCGCCGACAGCGGAACGACGCTGCTGATTACCGGCGACCAACGGCGGGGTACGCTGGAGGAAGGCGATGTTCCCACGGGTTGCGCGATCACAGGCGAGGAAACGCTGTTCGCGCCGAATGACGTCATGCCGCCATCGGACGCGGATCCGGCGGAAATCGCAGCCATCCTCTACACATCCGGCTCCACGGGACGGCCCAAGGGGGTGGTGCTGAGCCACGCCAATCTTTGGCTCGGCGCCATCGCAGTGGCCCATTATCTGAAGCTTGAAGCAAGCGATCGGACGTTGTGCGTCCTGCCGCTCAGTTTCGATTACGGCCAGAACCAGCTACTCTCGACCTGGGCCGCCGGCGGATGTGCGGTGCCGCTGGACTATCTGACGGCGCGGGACGTGGTGAAGGCGATGGAACGGGACGGCGTGACCGTGCTCGCGGGAGTGCCGCCGCTATGGACCCAGCTCGCCGATATCGTGTGGCCGGCGGAGATCGCCGCTCGCCTGCGCGTGATCACCAACAGTGGAGGGCGGCTTCCGATACCGCTGGTCCGGCGCCTGAGGGCCCTGTTTCCCAACGCGGCGCTGCATAGCATGTACGGTCTCACCGAAGCATTCCGCTCGACCAGCCTCGACCCGGCATTGGTCGACGCGCATCCGGATTCAATCGGCAGCGCCATCCCTTTCGCTGAGATACTCGTGCTGCGGCCCGATGGCGCCGCTGTGCGTGATGATGAGCCAGGCGAACTGGTGCATGCCGGACCGCTGGTAGCGCAGGGCTACTGGCGTGATCCTGAAAGAACAGCCGCCCGATTCAAGCCGGCGCCCTCGGCGGCGCGGTTCGGCGGACTAGCTGTCTGGTCCGGCGACACAGTCATACGGGGCAGCGACGGGCTGATCCGCTTCGTCGGCCGCGAAGATGAGATGATAAAGACCGCCGGCAACCGCGTCAGTCCGACCGAAATCGAGGAAGCCGCGATCGCCAGCGGACTGGCGCGCGAGGCAGTTTCCTGGGGTATTCCGGATGACCGTATCGGTCAGGCGATTCTGTTGGCGGTGGCGGCTCGTCCCGAAGATGTGGAGGCACTGCAGCGCTTTTTAAGGCAAGAGCTCCCCAACTTTATGCAGCCGAAAAGCATCTTACGCTTCGATGATTTACCACGGAATGCGAACGGTAAACTCGATCGTACTGAAATACACCAGAAATATTCCTGTTTAGACGGAGCTGAATAGGCGTTTTGAAAGGAATTCCAAGGCCATTGGCTATAACCAGTGCCTTTTTGGGACAGCTTAAACCATAGGAAACAGTAGCTGAAACCCGGTTTCGTCTCATAACCCTAACCCACTTTTAACCTGCCCACGGCAATAGCGGGGTGCTGGTCCGCGCGTGTTCGCGGATCCGACAGGTTGTTTTGCGGAAAAGGGGCGGTTCGGATGAAGCATCTCAGCGGCGTCAGGCTCATGGTTGGCCTGCTGGCGGCGGTATCGGCCGCAATCGCGCCTGCGAAGACGCCGGACGAGCTGCCGACCGCGTCGTTCGTCGGCCCGCAGGAAGGGCCGGGCGAGGAATATGTCATTGGCCCGCTCGATCAACTCACCATCTTCGTGTGGCGCAATCCGGAGCTTGGCGCGAAGGTCCAGGTCCGCCCCGACGGGCGCATCACCACGCCGCTGATCTCCGATCTGCCCGCCGTTGGCCGCACGCCCGCGCAGCTTTCCGAGGACATCAAGGCGTCGCTCTCCAAATATATCAAGGACCCTTTGGTCTCGGTGATCGTCGAAAATTTCTCCGGCACCTATTCGCAACAGGTCCGCATTGTCGGCGCGACCGAGAAGCCCGCTTCGTTGCCTTATCGGGCCAACATGACCCTGCTCGATGCGATGATCGCAGTGGGCGGCCTCAACGAATATGCCGCCGGCGACCGCGCCCGTCTGGTCCGTCTGGATCGCGGGACTGGCAAGCAGATCGAATACAAGCTCAAGATCGCCCGCCTCCTCAAGAAGGGCGACTCCTCGGCGAACGTGAAGCTTGAGCCAGGCGACGTAATCATCATCCCGGAAAGCATGTTCTAGGATGAACCTGATCTACGAAGAACTGCGGGTAGCACTCCACATCATCTGGCGGCGGCGCTGGTTTGCGCTGGCAATTGCCTGGGCAATCTGCATCGCCGGCTGGCTGGTGGTCTCACTGATCCCGAATAAATATGAATCCCGCGCCCGCGTGCTCGTCCGGACCCAATCGCTGCTGCCCGTGCAGGCCGGCTTCACCGAGAATGATACGCAGCGCAGCATCGATCATGTCCGCCAGACGCTCGTGTCTCGGGAAAATCTGATCAAGGTCGTCCGTGAGACCGATATTGCCCGCCAGGCCACGAGCCAAGCCGACGTCGTGGGTCTTGCCGGATCGCTTGCGCAGAGCATCAAGATCGTGGCCCAGCCCGACAATCTTTTCGAGATTTCAGCCGAAACATCGGTCGGCGGCCTGTCCGATGCCCAGAACGCCCAACTGGCCCATGATGTGGTCGCCAAGCTGATCGACCTGTTCATCGAAGGCAACGCCGCCGACGATCGCGCCGAAGCCCTGCGCTCGATGAAGTTCCTCGACGAGGAAATGCTACGCCGCGAAAAGGGACTGCGTGACGCCGAGGCGAAGCGCATTGATTTTGAGCAGAAATATCTCGCGGGAATCCCGGGCACCGGTTCGATCGAGCAGCTCGCCGATGCGATCCGCACTGAGCTTAATGCGCTCGAGCCCAATCTCTCCGCGGCCCAGAGCAGCCTTGCGGCCGCCAATGCCCAGGCTGCGGCGACCCCAGCGATGATCGCCATGCCGGGCGTGCCCAATGTCGGCAATCCCCGCGCCGCGCAGCTGGAAGCCCAGCTTGCCGATGCGCAGGCGCGCGGTTGGACCGAAGAGCATCCGGACGTCATGGCGATCCGGGCTCAACTGGCGCGGGTGCGCGGGGGTGGCGGTGGTGGTGGCGTCAGCGTCGTCGGAACGCCAAATCCAGCTTATATGGCGATGCGCTCGATGCAGGCGGAACGGCAGGCCACGGCCTCCTCACTCGCGGCACGCAAGGGCGAGCTTCAGGCCAATCTCAACAGGCTGATCAATATCCAGGTCAACGAGCCCGACCTCGCGGCCCGGCAGGCTCGCCTCGCCCAGGACTACGAAGTGCAGAAAAACCAGTATGACAAGCTGGCGCAGGATCGTGAGGAGGTTCGCTTGCGCGCCGATGTCGCCAACCGCGGCAACATGATGCAGGTCCGCTTGATCGATCCGCCGTCACGGCCCAGCTTGCCGTCTTCGCCGAACCGCCCGGTGCTTCTGTTCGCGGTGTTGCTGGCGGGCGTCGTCTGCGGCGCAGGCGCCGCGTGGGCGCAGGGCCAGATCCGGACCAGCTACAGCACCGCTGACCGGCTGGCGCGCGCCACGGGCATGGCCGTGCTCGGCTCGATTCCGGAGATGCTGACCGAAGCGCAGGACGTGGTTCGCAGGCAGCGCCTGCGCTGGTTCGCCGGTGCGGCCGGTGGACTCGGCGGAGCATATCTCCTCTTGCTGGTCGTCGAATTCGTCCAGCGCGGACTGATGGCCTGAAGGGGCGCGAGATGCAGAAACCAGCCGCCCAGACCCGACGCCCCTCGCTGATCGAGCGAGCATCCGAAGCCTATCAGCTTGCCGAACAGCTCAATGCGCGTGTCGAACGGGAGGTTCAGGACGTTACCCCTCTTGCCGAGCCTGCCGAGCTGCCAGTTGGGCCTTCGGTCGAACCTTCCATTCCAATATATGTGGCACCGCGCGTGTCCGGCCGGGTCGTCCAGGTCGATCATGCCGCGCTGGCCGAGGCTGGCTTCATCCTGCCCGACGCGCCGCCGGGTGCGCTCGCGGAGGAATTCCGCATCGTCAAGCGGCAGCTTCTGTTGAGTGCGCTGGGTGGGCAGGGGAGCGAGCCTGTTCGCGACGGTCGCGCGATCCTTGTCGCCTCGGCCGAGCCGGACGAGGGAAAGACATTCTGCGCCGTCAATCTCGCGCTGTCGCTCGCGCGGGAAAAGAGCATCGAAGTCGTTCTCGTCGATGCCGATTTCGCCAAGCCTGAGATTCTGTCGACGCTGGGCGTGCGGGGTGGGCCGGGCCTGATCGACGCCTTGTCCGATCCTGCGATCGATATCGAATCCTGCCTGATCCGCACCGATCTCGCCAATCTTTCCGTCCTGCCCGCCGGGCGACAGCTCAACGAAACCAACGAGCTGCTGGCGGCAGAGATCATGCGCACAGTGTTTGAGAGGCTTCTCTCAAATCCTTCAAGAATAGTGATTTTCGATTCATCCCCGGCGCTCGCTGCATCAACGGCATCGGTGCTTGCTGAACTGGTCGGGCAGACGGTGATGGTAGTGCGTGCCGACGTGACTGGCGAGAATGAGCTACGCGAGGCGCTCAGCCTGCTCGATCGCTGCGAACATGTCCGCCTGCTGCTCAACGCGGTCCAGCTCGCGCCCCACGGGCGGCGGTTCGGCGCCTATTATGGATATGGAGCATGATCATGCTGCTGCGGATCATCGCACGTTGCTTTGCGCTTCTGGGAGTTCTTCTCGGCGGCTCGGCGGCCTGGGCGGATGCCCGGATCACGCCCTATCTCGAAGTCCAACAGGTGCTCGACGCCGACTTTAACAATGGCGGCGATGTGCTGACTTACACGACCCTGGCCGCCGGCGTGGACGGCAGCATCCGGAACAAACGGGTCGAGGCGCAGCTTAGCTATCGTTATGAGCGGCGCATCCCCTGGAACAAATCGATGTCCAACGAGCATGTGCACAGCGGTCTGGCGCGCGCGCGTGGTGAAATCCTGCCCAACCTGCTTGCGCTCGAAGGCGGTGCGATCGCGACGCGCGCGCGCAGCGATATCCGTGGCGCGGCGCCATTGTTGTTCGATGGCAATCAGGACAACGTCACGCAGGTCTACGGCTTCTATGCCGGACCCGATGTCACGGCCAAGGCGGGTCCGCTCGCGGTCAACGCCAATTACCGGTTCGGCTACGTCAAGGTTAAGGATAATTTCGACATTACCCTGCCCGCCGGACAGGTCCCGCTCGATCGCTACGATGACGCCACCAGCCATGACGCCAGTGTGAGCGTCGGAATGCCGACGGGTGTGCTGCCGTTCGCCTGGACCGTGACCGGCGGCTACACCCGTGAGGATGCCAGCCAGCTCGACCAGCGTTATGTGGGCCGATATGTACGCGGCGACATCACCGTGCCGGTCAGCCCGCATCTCGCGCTGACGGGCGGCGTCGGTTATGAAAAGATCCGGCTCAGCCAGCGCGCGCCGCTCCGCGATGCCGACGGCTTCCCCATTCTCAATGCGCGTGGACGTTATATCACTGATCCCAATTCGCCGCGACTGATGGGCTACGATACCGATGGTCTGATCTGGGATGTCGGTGCGATCTGGAAGCCGAACCGGCGCACCATAGTTCAAGTGCGCGGTGGGCATCGTTACGGTGGGCGGGCGATCACCGGATCACTCGACTATCAGATGCGGCGCAATATGGCCCTTAAGGTCGCCGTCTATGACGGTATCGACAGTTTCGGGCGCGGCTTGATGAGGGGACTTGCAACGCTGCCGACCAGCTTCGTGGTCAATCGCAATCCGCTGACTGGTGATTTCGGCGGCTGCATCTTTGGTTCCACTCCTGGTACGGGCGCATGCCTGGATGACTCGCTGCAATCGATCAGCGCGGCGAATTATCGCAGCCGTGGGGGCTATGCGATCCTGTCGGCAGATCGCGGTCCGTGGAATTTCGGCATCGGCGCGGGTTACGCCAACCACAAATATCTCGCGCCGCAGATTTCCCAGATTTTCAATATCGACGGTGCGGTGGACGAGAGCATCTCGTTCGAGGCGCAATTGACACGGCGGCTGTCCGCGCAGTCCGAGATCACAGGCCAGGTGTTGGCAAACTGGTACAGCAGCGGCCTCAACAACGCGCCGAACGTCACCAATGTCGGCGGCACAGTCGCTTACACCCGCAACCTGACCGAGCGATTGATCGGTTTCGGTTCGGTCGGCGTTTACAATAGCCGTATACAGGGTTTCGGGAGCAACACGCATGGGCAGGCGCTGATCGGCGCCCGCTTCCAGTTCTGAACGGAAACGGGCGGCAGCGCGGAGGACATATGTATAGCGAACATTATGGGTTCACTGAGCGCCCGTTTCAGCTCACGCCCGATCCGCGCTTCTGGTTCGAAAGCCAGACGCACCGCAAGGCGATGGCCTATCTCGGCTATGGCTTGACGCAGGGCGAAGGCTTCATCGTCATCACCGGCGACATCGGCGCGGGCAAGACGACGCTGGTCGCTCATGTGCTCGAAACCATCGATCGTGCGCGCTACACTGCGGTGAATATCGTCAGCACCCAGGTTGAGGGCGACGACATGCTCCGCCTCGTCGCGCAGGGGCTTGGGCTAAGCGTCGACGGCGTCGTCAAGGCGCAGTTGCTCGATCGGGTCGAACGGGCGCTCCACGAGCAGGCGCGGCTCCACAAGCATGTCCTGATCATCGTCGACGAAGCGCAGAATCTGAGCACATCAGCGCTTGAAGAGCTGCGCATGCTGTCCAACTATCACATAGCTAACCGGTCCGCCGTGCAGATCATGCTGCTCGGCCAGCCGCAATTCCGGGATCGCCTGCGCGAGTCGCCGGATTTGGAACAGCTCCGTCAGCGCGTTATTGCCACCCATCATCTCGATCCGATGGAGGAGGAGGAGGTCGGCCCCTACATCCTGCATCGTCTCAAGCAGGTGGGTTATGCCGGGGTGCCGGACTTCACCCCCGATGCGTTCCAGGCGCTGCACCAGGCGACAGGTGGTGTGCCGCGCATCCTGAACACGCTGATGGCCCGCGTGCTGCTGAACGGCGCGCTCGAGGATCTGCGGACGATTGACGGGGAAGCCGTCACTGCGGTGGTAGAGGATGCGCGCGCTGAGGCGAATTCGCCGATTGCGACGGCCATTGTCGCCCTCGACAGCGTTGCGGAGGAGCGTATCGCCAAGCTGGAAGCGCGGTTGAACGAGCAAGAGGTTGCGCTGCGCCGCGTGCTCGGTCTGCTCGTGAGCTGGATCGAATCCGACGCCAGCATTCCCGCCGGTTCCAAGCGCACCGACGCCGCCTGAACGGGGCGGGGGGGCAGGATGCGCAATGCGCTCTCGGTTGACGTCGAAGATTGGTTCCAGGTCGGGGCTTTCGAAACGACGATCGACAAGGCGAGCTGGGACGGCCGGCTCCATCGCGTCGAACGCAATACCGATGCTGTCCTGGCGATGTTCGAGGAAGCCGGTGTCCGCGCGACCTTCTTCACGCTGGGATGGGTTGCGGCGCGTTATCCGGCGCTGATCCGCCGCATCGCCGACGCCGGGCATGAGGTCGCCAGTCATGGCTGGGATCATCTACGCGTGTTTCGCATGACGCCCCAACAGTTCGCCGACGATCTCAGCCGCTCACGCGCGGCGATTGAGGATGCGGCCGGGCATGTGCTGACTGGCTATCGCGCGCCCAGCTTCTCCATCGATCTGCGCACGCCCTGGGCGCATGAGGTGCTGGCGGAGGCGGGCTATGCCTATTCGTCCAGCGTCGCACCGGTGGTGCACGATCATTATGGCTGGCCCGACGCGCCGCGCTTCGCCTTCCGTCCCCTCGCCGACAGCGATCTGATCGAACTGCCGGTGACGACCGTGAAGGTGGCCGGCCGTAACTTTGCGGCGGGCGGCGGCGGCTTCTTTCGGCTACTGCCCTATCAGCTGTCCCGCTGGGCGATCCGCGAGGTCAACCACAGCGACAAGCGACCGGCGGTCTTCTATTTCCACCCTTGGGAGATCGATCCCGAACAGCCACGCGTTGCCGAAGCACCGCTCAAATCACGGCTGCGCCACTACACAAATTTGGATAAAATGGCCGGCAAGCTACGGAAATTGCTGGACGATTTCGAGTGGGTGAGGACCGATCAGGTGGCGGCTGAGCAGGCAGCGCTGTTGCCATGACCGTCGCCATTACCGAGGCGCGCCTCGACGATCCGGTGCAAAGCGGCCGCATCGAGGATTATCTTCACGTCCATGGCGGCGGCACGCCGTTCCATCGTCCCGCTTGGATGCGCGCCATCACTCAGGCGACCGGACATCACACACATTATCTGGTTGCGACGGATAAGACCGGCGGCATCCAAGGAGTACTTCCGCTCCATGACGTCAGGTCGCGGCTTTTCGGGCGCGCGTTCGTTTCGTCCGCTTTCGCGGTGGACGGCGGGATCCTGGCCGAAAATGAAGACGTCACGCGCCAATTGGCTGACGCGGGCTGGGCCTTGGCCGAACGTGAGGGTGCGCCGTCGCTGGAACTGCGCGGCAGCCGGCTGCCCGACGATTCCGACTGGCATCTGGATCGCGAAACCTATGCCGGTTTCGTCCGGCCGATCGCGGCCGATGAGGACTCAATCCTTGCGTCGATTCCCCGCAAACAGCGAGCCGAGGTACGGCGCGCTCTCGGTTTCGACATGACGGTTCGGGTTGGGCGCGACGCGGTCGATCGTGAAGAGCATTACAGAGCTTACGCCGAAAGCGTCCGCAATCTGGGCACGCCGGTCTTCCCCCGAAGATTGTTCAGCGCAGTGCTCGATGCCTTTGGCAATGATGCGGACATCCTGACGATCCACCATCAAGGCCGCGCTGTCGCCAGTGTTCTGAGCCTCTATCATTGCGGCGCCGTTATGCCATATTGGGGCGGTGGCACAAAAGAGGCCAGAGGGTTGCGCGCCAATGATCTCATGTACTTCGCCCTGATGCGCCACGCGCGATCGCGCGGCTGCGAGCGGTTCGATTTCGGGCGTTCGAAGGCGGGAACAGGAGCATTCGCTTTCAAGAAGAACTGGGGTTTCACGCCTGAGCCGCTGCCCTACGCGGTGCGGACCAAAAATGGATCGGCGCCCCGCTCGATCAATCCGCTCGATCCCAAATACCGGTTTAAGATCGCGGCATGGCAGCGCATGCCGCTGATGGTGGCCAACCGCCTCGGGCCGCTGATCGCGCGCGGCCTGGGTTGATGCGGGATATCCTCTTTCTCGCGCACCGATTGCCATGGCCGCCCGATCGCGGCGACAAGATCCGCTCCTACAACATCTTGCGCTACTTGTCCGGTCTCGCCCGGGTGCATTTGCTCGCCTTCGCCGAGGAGATGCATGAAATCGCCGGAGCTGACGAATTGCGATCCCATGTCGCGAGCAGCCACGTCGAATGGCGTCCCAATGTTCCCGGTCCCAGCGTGCTTGCCGCTTTGGCCACGGGCAGGCCAGCGTCCGTTGCAATGTTTGCATCGCGAGGCATGAAACGAAGGGTGGCGCAACTCCTCGAGCAGGAGGATATCGGCACGATCGTGGCATTCTCGGGACAAATGGCGCAGTTCGTGCCGCAGGATAGCGGCGCTCGCTTCCTGATGGATTTCGTGGACGTCGATTCCGAGAAATATGACGCCTATGCCCGCTCGGGGCCGCCGCTGTTGCGCTGGCTGTACCGCCGCGAGGCGCGCCTGCTCGGCCGATACGAAAAAGCTGTGGCCCAGCGTGCAACGAGGTCACTTTTCGTGAGCGATGCCGAAGCGGAGCTGTTCCGCCAGCTCAGCGGATTGGGGCCGGACCGGATCTTGGCGATCCGGAACGGAATCGATCTCGAATATTATCGCACCAATGCGGATTTTATTCCGCTTGACCGCTTCGAGCGCGGCACCGGCCCGTTACTCGTTTTCACGGGACAGATGAATTATCGGCCCAATGTCGACGCCGTGATCGATTTCGCGAGCGCCATATTGCCGATACTGCGCCATGTGCGCGCCGACGTGCGCTTCGCGATCGTCGGTCGCGATCCTTCGGCCGAGGTCGAGCGCCTTGCCCAACAGCCTGGCGTGATCGTGACGGGGGCCGTGCCTGATGTCCGGCCATGGATTGCGGCGGCGGATATTGTCGTGGCCCCTTTGCGGATTGCGCGCGGTATCCAAAACAAGGTGCTTGAGGCGATGGCGATGAGCCGGCCGGTGGTCGCATCTGCCGCCGCGGCCGAAGGTATCGACGCCGAACCGAACAGCGATTTCATTGTCGCGGACGGTGACGCTGCTTCTGCGGAAATACTTGCGCTGCTGGGCGACGCAAATCGGGCTGCAAAAATCGGGCAGCGCGCCAGGGCGCGCATGGAAGTGCGCTATCGCTGGGACGAATGTCTGGCCCCGCTGGGAGAATTACTGGCGCCATGATCGCGCTCGCTCACCCCATGGCAAAGGGACAGGCGCGGCAGCACCTGTTGTGGCTTGGCGTCGCATGGGCGGCGATCGGGCTGTTGTTCCTGCCCGATGTCGTCGGATTGGTTGGCATCTGGTGGACCAGCTCCACCTTCAATCACTGCCTGCTGATCCCGCCGATCATTGGCTGGCTGGTCTGGCAGCGCTCGCCCGAACTCGTGCAGTTGACACCGCGCGGATGGTGGCCGGGGCTGCTACTGGTCGCGGCTGGAGCGTTCGGCTGGCTAGTGGGCGATGCGGCGGGGGTGGCATTGGCTCGCCATCTCGGGCTAATCCTCATGCTTCAAGGCTCGGTAATCGCTATTCTTGGACCTGAGGTATCGCGCGGTCTTGCCTTTCCGCTCGGCTACATGCTGTTTCTCGTGCCGGCGGGGGAGGGGCTCGTTCCGCCGTTGCAGACGTTGACCGCCCGGATGTGCATGACGTTGCTCGATCTGGTTGGCGTTCCGGCCCATATCGAAGGTGTCTTCATCACCATTCCCAATGGCTGGTTCGAGGTCGCGGAGGCCTGTTCCGGCGTCAAGTTCCTGATCGCCATGGCTGCGTTCGGCGTATTGGCCGCGCATATCTGCTTCAAGAGTTGGCCGCGCCGCATCCTGTTCGTGGCTGCCGCGGGCATATTTCCGGTGCTCGCCAACGGTATCAGCCCCTGGGGCACGATCTATGTCGCGCATCTGACCGACGCCCGTTTCGCAGCCGGGTTCGATCATGTGTTTTACGGCTGGATC
>CAYLIK010000009.1:8460-38231 GCA_964383565.1 uncultured Sphingomonadaceae bacterium | reverse complement strand
TGACACAATTACGCGTGCCGACTCAGGCTGAGCCTGGTTGTTATGTTTACGACATGCAGCAAAGCGTGGACGACCCGACGCTATTTGTATTTGTCGAGCAATGGGAGTCGAAAGCCGCTGTCGACAGTCATTTGGAGAGCTCGCATGTGCAGGAGGCCATGCCGGCGCTTATGGACATGTTGGCCGAGCCGCCGAAAGCTGATTTTTTCCGAGCTATATGGTAAAACCATCAGATAAATGGGCGCTGCCAGAATAGGAGCTGAGCAGGGTTCTGTTTCCATAACCGCACCTCGCGTGATGAGTGATGCAGCTCATGCATCGGCTGTTTCGGCTTCATATCTACCTGATGAACCCGCTGCTGTTAACGTGCCTAGACAAACAAGCCCCGTTTCGCGGGTATTCTTCACGGAGAGGCCGGCTTTTTATGATAGACCATCCCGCATTTGCATATGCTAACCTTGAGCGGGCAATCGAAGGTTTGGGAAGCGCCAAGAAGTTGCTGCGTAGTTCGACCATAGGGCCCTATGTATTCCCTGGGGTTCCGCTGGAATATTCGAACTGGAAGGACGAGCAACGCGCTTGGTTGAATGACGTAGCCTTGCTCAATCTCTCCTTCCACATGACGTCGCTTTATCTGTCGGGCTCCGATGTACTCAAATTTCTAAAATATGTGAGCTGCAACAAATTTGGTGAGTTTGGTCCAGGTCGTGGCAAGCAGATGATATTGGCCAATCATCAAGGCGAGCTGATCGCTGACTGCATATTGTTTTACACGTCCGACGGCAGGTTCCGCATGTCCGGTTCTCCAGTCGCCAGCGATTGGGTTCAATATCAGGCCGAAACCTGTGGCATGGATGTCAACGCAGACCGCGATGACAGCGTCCAGTTCCGCGAAGGTGACCCGCGCCTTTATGTCTACCAGATTCAGGGGCCGCACTCGGCTAGCCTGATGAAGGATGTCTGCGACGGAGAATTTCCTGAAATCAAGTTCTTCCGTATCGGTGAGTTCCAAATTGCTGGTAAACCCGTTCAGGCCCTGCGCCATGGCATGGCGGGTGTTCCCGGTTTCGAACTCTTCGGCCCTTGGGCTGACCATGAAGTCATCATGGGCGCGCTCGAAAAGGCAGGTGCCAAATACAAGATGCGCAAGGTCGGCGCACTGGCCTATCCTTCGACTTGCCTGGAATCCGGATGGCTCGCTCTGCCATGCCCGGCGATCTACACCAGCCGCGAAGCCAAGGGTTATCGTGAATGGCTAACGCCATTCCATATCGAAACGATTGGTTCGATCGGCGGTAGCTTCGACCCCGATGATATAACCGAATATTATTTGGATCCGGTAGAAGTAGGTTACGGCAAGTTCATCGATACGGAAAATGCGGGATGTATCGGGCATGCTGCATTGCTCAAAAAGCTTACCAACCAAAAGCGTACCAAAGTCACGCTGGTTTGGGATTCACAAGATGTAACGGATGCCATCAATGCATCGCTGTTTGACGATGACCGACCGGCCAAATATATGGATATGCCGCTCAGCATCTATTCAACTTTCCAGTATGACACAGTGATTAAGGATGGAAAGACCGTTGGCGTCTCCACCTATTGCGGCGTCAGTGCCAATGCCAATAAGATGTTGTCGATCGCCGTTTTGGACATCGAGCATGCCAAGCCCGGTACAGAAGTCGAAATTCTATGGGGAGAGCCAGATTCTACTAAGCCCGTGGTCGAAAGTAATGTTATCCGACGTATTCGTGCGATGGTTGCTACTATTCCCTATTTCGACAAAAGCAATAAACTATTTTGATATTATTTGTACCATGGATGTATTCACCGATTGCTCGAATATAGAAAAAGTACTTACTGTGAGCGATATGTATTAACAGGGGATTCAATTTTTTAGGGAGACATGATTTATGAGATGTCGGCTTGGAGAGCTGACATTCTGTGAACTGCTACCGAACATGGCTGCCCCGCTTTTCGCAAGTGATAACCGTGGTGCATTGCCATCGCATATTTACAGTCTGCTGTCTGAGCTGATGGCTCATTAACATCTTTCGCAGGTCGGCTCGAAGCATCCGAGAAAGGTGTTGCGGCGCTCGGCCGAATGATAATGATCGGGGAGGGATTTAGAATGAAATGTTATCTATCCGTTGGTGTTTGTCTGGTAGCTCTCATCGTGCCGCAGCAAGTTCTTGCGCAAGAGGCGGATACCGGCAACGCTCTGCAGGAAATCGTCGTAACAGCGCAGAAACGATCCGAGAACCTTCAGAAGGTTCCGATCGCGGTTTCTGCCGTCAATCCTGAAAAGCTGGCGGAGGCCGGTGTCCAGGATACTCAGGATCTTGCGGCGGCATTGCCGGGGCTTCAGCTGCTTAATATCGCAGGCAATGTCACGCCACGTGTCCGCGGCGTTGGAAGTGGTTTTACAGCGGCTGGGTTTGAGAGCCCTGTCGCGACCTATGTTGACGGCGTCTATCTGTCCTACGGCGCCGACGTGAACATGGACCTCTCCGATGTCTCCCAAGTGGCCTTGATCAAAGGTCCCCAGGGCACATTGTTCGGGCGTAACGCGACAGGCGGGGTTCTTCAGATTACGACCCGCGCGCCGGAACATGATTTCAGCGGCAACTTCCGCGTTGGGTTGGACAATTATCTCACCATGCGGGGAGACATGTTCGTTACGGGTGGCCTTAGCGATTCCGTCGCGGCAAGCCTGGCCGCATCCTATACCCATCAAGGCGAAGGCTGGGGCGAAAACAAATTCACCGGTAACGATACGTACAAGACCGATCGCGCTTTCAGCATTCGCGGCAAGATCAAGGCTGATATTGGCGACGCGACGACCATCGTTCTCTCCGCCGATTATGCCAACCGCAAAGGCGCGATGGCGACCAATTTTCGGCCGTTTCCCGGAACGACGACCGTTCTTACTTTTGATCAGCCAGCGCTGCTGGCGGCGCAGCCCAAACGTGCATGGGACGTCAATAACTATGTCGATGCGGAGAACCGCTACGAGGGTGGTGGCGGGTCGATTACCATCGATCACGATTTCGGCGGCGCGAAGCTGACCAGCATCACCGCGTTCCGCGATGCGAAGTCCTTCTTCTATTTCACGCCGGTGCCGATTCCGGTCGCGACGTTCGAGGCGGCCGTACCTGAGAAATCGCGGTCTTTCACGCAAGAGCTTCAGCTTTCCAACGACAGCGGACCGCTGATCTGGACCGTGGGCGCATTCTATTTCCATAACAAGGCCTCTCAGAGCCAGGTGAACTATTATCATCCGGCCTTTGGGCAAGGACTGGCCATTCAGATCACGGGCAATCCGGCAGACGGTCCTGCCATCTTCCCGTTCACCGACGAGTTGTTCCCGATTAAGGTCACGGCCGAGTCACTGGCGGCCTATGCACAGGCGACCTACAGTATCACGCCCTCTACACGCTTTACGGCAGGCATCCGCTATACATGGCAGAGATCAGATTTTGCCGGCAGCCGTACTGCGGTCCTTCCAGGGAATATACTGGTTCCAGTCTTCGTGGTCCCGGCGAACGAGCACAGCATTTTCAAGAAGCCGACGTGGCGCCTTTCGCTGGACCAGGATCTGGCGCCTAACATTACCGGCTTTGTTTCCTACAACCGCGGTGTGAAGAGCGGCGGATATAATATCCGCAATCCTTCCAATGCCGCCTACAAGCCCGAAAGGCTGGATGCCTATGAGGTAGGTATTAAGAGCGAGCTGTTTGACCGGGTCGCGCGCGTGAACGCATCGGGTTTCTATTACAAATATGCCAATATCCAGGTGCCAAAGTTCGATACGACCGCCGTTATCTCCAATGGTGCCAAGGCGGAACTCTATGGTCTGGACATCGACATGGAGGCACGTCTCTCCAGCCAGTTTACGATTAACGGTGGCGCGACTTGGCTGCATGCCAAGTTCCTGTCTTTCCCCGGGGCGCCCACAGCAACATTACTTCCAGGCGGTTACCCAGATCTTGGCTTTCAGATCGATGCCAAGGGCAAGGACATTCCCTACTCGCCGCATCTAACCTATGTGTTGGGAGCGACATATACCATCCCGACCAGCGCGGGCGATTTCGCGATTAACGTGACCGATAGCTACAATAGCGGCTTCTACTCCGAGGCAGACAATATCCTGCGTCAGGGCAATTATCACTTCCTCAATGCCTCGATCAGCTGGACGTCAAGCAACGAGAACTTCTCGGCTCGTGTCTACGTAAACAATATTCTCAATGAAGCGGTGGCGAGCCAGTTTCCCACCATCGCAGGCTTTGGCTATATTGCCGACTATACCAATCCGCCGAGAATTATAGGCGGGTCTATATCGATAAAATTCTGAACAGTCGATTGCGCGGGCCGAAGACGTTCTTCGGCCCGACTGCCATAGGCAAGCAGTGGCGAGAAATATGTATCCAGACTTAAAAGAGCGTGTCGTCATTCTAACCGGAGCGTCGCGCGGCATCGGACAGGGCATTGCCACGGCTTTTGGCGAGGAAGGCTGTACCGTTATCGGGATCGACCGGCTGGATTGCGCGGAAACAGGCGAGATGGTGTGCGCAAAGGGTGGCAACTGGGGACACTATCGGCTTGACCTGACAGAGCCCTCTGCAATCGCTGATGCAGTTGCAGATATTGCGGCGAAACATGGACGCATCGACGTCCTCGTCAACAATGCCGGAATTCTGACCGCTATGCCGTTCGAGGAACTCGATCTGGCTACATGGAATCAATATTTAGCCATAAACGCCACTTCGCATTTCCTGATGGCCAAGGCCGTCATACCACATATGAAAGCACGCAAGTTCGGTCGTATCATTGGCTTGGCGAGCGGCATATTGCTCACCCCCGCGCCCTTTTATGCCGCTTATATGGCGACTAAGAACGCCGTGATTGGCCTGACACGTGGTCTTGCGACCGAGATGGGCGAGTTCGGAATTACCGTCAACGCGGTCAGCCCCTCCTATGTCACCTCGCCCGGTCAGATCGAGGTGGGGAGCACCCATATTCAGCCGCTCGTCACCTCTCAGCAGGCGATAAAACGTGACTGCGTACCTGCTGATCTCGCACCGCTCGTTACCTTCCTCGCAAGCGATGGCGCTCGTTTCATCACGGGTCAGACTATGCATGCCGATGGCGGCCTTACCTACAAATGACAATGGTCCCGGATACAGGGTTGAGGTTTATGTATGAAGAGCTGAAGGATCGCGTTGTCGTTCTCACCGGCGCCGCCCGCGGGGTAGGGCAGGGGCTGGCAATCGGCTTTGCAAAGGTCGGGGCAATCGTGATTGCAGTGGATATTCTCGATTGCGGCGAGACCGTTAAACGGGTTCAGGCAGAAGGCGGCAAATGCTGGGCGTTCCGGCTCGATCTTACCGACGAAGCGGCGGTGAACGCGATGGTCGAGGATGTTATCGGCATCCATGGCCGGGTCGATGTGCTGATCAACAACGCCGGCATACTCAATCCGACACCATGGGATGAACTTGATCTGGACATATGGAACCGGTTCATGACGGTCAACGCCACCAGCCAGTTCCTGACCGTCAAGGCATGCATCCCCCACATGAAGAAGGCCGGTTTCGGACGTATCATCAACGTTTCGGGGGCGATCGCGGAAACACCGGTGCCCAACTTCATCAGCTATCGGGCGAGCAAGATGGCCGTCATTGGCATGACCCGCAGTCTTGCAACAGAGATGGGCCAATATGGTATCACCGCGAACTGCGTAAGCCCTTCCTATATCGTGACACCGGGGCAGATCGAGCTTGGCAATGACGCATTGCGCGAAGGAATCGTCGCGGTGCAGGCGATCAAGCGCGATGGTCTGCCGTCTGATCTGGCGGGGCTGGTCGTATTTCTCGCAAGCGACAGTGCGGAATTCATCACCGGTCAGATGATCCATGCCGACGGCGGCCTCACCTATAAGTGAACGCCCACTTTTCGGATACAGGCTGCTTGCCGCTGAAGCACGCAAATATGGCGCGGGGGCCGTGCGGAATTCAGCGCCCGCCACCGATATCGATCAGTGCGCCATGAACATAGGAAGAGGAATCTGTAGCGAGCCACAGGACTGCGTCGGCTACTTCCTCTGGCGTTCCGGCACGGCCGAGTGGAATGGTCTTGGCGATCGCCGAGATTAGGCTGGCACCACCATGGATTTCGTGAAGTGGGGTGTCGATCAGGCCGGGGCGCAGGGCATTGATACGGATATTGCGACCCGCGACCTCCTTGGCGAGAGCAAGCGTGAAGCTGTCAAGAGCGCCTTTGCTGGAAGCATAATGGGCTTCTCCTGGCATGCCTCCGTGACGTGCGGCGGCGGAGGACATGTTGATGATGATACCTCCGCTTTCTTGTTCTGACATGCGCGCTACCGCCTCACGGCAGCACAGGAAGGCACTGAAAACATTGGTTGAAAATACCTTGAGCAGAAATTCGGCATCCATTTTCTCGATAGGAACGACGCCCCCGACAACACCGGCATTGTTGACCAGTACATCCACTGATCCGAATTCCGCATCGACCCTCGTGAACAGTCCGGCAGTCTCGTCGCTCCGGGAAACATCAGCTTGTATGGCGATGGCTCGCCCGCCGTCGGCGTTTATGGCGTCGACCACAGCCCGTGCCGAGTTTTCATCGCGTGCATAGTTGACGGCTACTGCAAATCCGTTCTTTGCCGCCAACCTTGATATTGCAGCGCCAATGCCTCGGCCACCGCCTGTTACAATCATCGTCTTCATATATGTCTACGCACAAACTCTTCTATCGCGCGGCTGGTAGCCTCGGGCTGATCAAGATTTACATGATGACCCGCATCCTTGATGATCACAAGCGCGCAGTCCGGAATGAGGGAAGCGAGTTCCGCACCCAGGCCCGGCCTGTTCTCATATTCCGCCCATATGATTAAAGTAGGGCATGAAATGGACGCAAGCTGTTCGCTGGTCAGCAGAACATAGCTCTTGGGAACGCCTGGCAAAAATTTTGCGCTTTCGCGTGGGTGTCCCAGGATGAGTTTTATCTCCATATCGGCCCGATCGGGTGCACGCGCGGCAAAGCCGGGATCATGAAATATACGCGTAACAAATTCTTCTGTGGCTTTGCGGCGCTTGGTTTCGTCGGGTTCCTCGGCAAGCACGGCGGCAAAATTGTCTAGCGGTGTTGCTGCTTGCGAAGGAGGCCCCCCAGGGCCGGCACACATGTTGACGAGACCACGGACCTTGTCCGGGTAAGCGATAGCCACGCGCATGGAAACGGCACCACCTTGCGAAACTCCGCAAAGGAATGCGCTTTTCTCCCCCAGCGCTTCTATGATGGCCGGCACGGCGGAAATGAGATCATTGACTGTCCAGCCACCCGCTTTGTAGCCCGAGTCTCCATGGCCCGGCCAGTCGAAAGCGACGCATCTGCAAAAGCGACTGAGACATTCGACTTGCGGATAAAGGAGCTGTTTGCCTCCGAAGGTGCCGTGCATGAACAGCACCAACGGCCCTTCGCCTGCTTCGGCGCATGCATATTCGATGCCGTTAATCGGCAGTGTGTATGTTTTCACCCTGAGGCACTCACATAATCGTAAAGTCCGGCGCTTCTCGCTGGGAATGCGAGCCCGCCAGCTTTGAGTTGGGGCCGTATCAACGACAGTTCCCGGCGCCCCGGACAATGTTGATCAGCTCTTCACAATCCTCCGGCAGTTTATTGCCGCGCCATGCAATATGCTGGTCGGGACGAATGAGTACGAGCTTGCGTTCGTAGAGATCTCTCGCTTCCTGATTGTCGAGTTCGAATGTTTTGAAAGGCACGCCGTATCTCGCGGCAGCGGATTCCAGCCGTTCCGTTTCTGCCGAGGGGGCGAGCTTCAGCAGGCAGAAACCGCTACCGAAATGATCGAACAGCGAACTGTCGTCATGGAGCCACACATGCGGCGCACGATATCCGGGCAGCGCGACCGGGACGAACTCTCCATAATTGAGCGGAGGTGCCTCATTGCCCTCCCGGATGATCAGCGGCGAATTCAGATAGCGGTAGCCGAGCTGCGCGCCCAAGCTACGGAATTCTTGAGTTTTCTGCTTGAGGACGAGCTCAGCGACCTGATTGCGTACCTCCTCGCCGCGTTCGGATTCTTCCTCCATATGCGGCAGGATCTCACTACCCAACAGCTTTTGATTGTGCGCCGAGCCTTCGATGATGAAGCGCTCTGCCTCCTGCCTCTCGATGGTGTAGCTGTCGAGCATCCATGGGCCGCCCCAACCTTCGAGCAGAGCCGGGATTTTCCAACCCAGATCGGCCGTATCTCCGGCGCCCATATTCATGCCGAATCCCCCGAAAGGCGAGGTCAGGTGGGCGGCATCCCCGGCTAGCAGCACCCGGCCTTGATTATAGGTGGGCGCCATGCGCGAAGAGCTGGCCCATGGACCGCCGGTCGCCTCGGTGATCTCGAATTCAGCGCCGATGCTGCGGAATAACATCTTCCTGACCGCTTTCCAGTCATTTGGATCCAGCCATTCCGGCAACGGCGAACACATATAGACCCAGTGGTCATCGCCACTCTGAGGCATGATGAGGTCGGAGTATCTGTCTTCATTGAGGAAAAAGGTGAAGGAGGAGAGCCTGGTCTTTGCAAACAGGTCCGCCAGTCGGGGTGCCTTGAAGTGCCACGACATGCTTTGCGCCAGCGTCTCGCCTGTCAAAGGCAAATTGAGCTTTCTGCGGAGGTCGGAGCGGGCGCCATCGCAGACGACCAGATATTGGCCTTCAACCCTGATGGCGCCTTCCGGCGTTTCATAGGTAACCGAAACGCCGTCGGCGCCTTGCGTGAAATCGGTGACGGTTGATTCAAAAGCGAGCTGTGCTTCGGGCAACTCTTGGATGCGCTCGTGCAGAGTTTTTTCTATGGCCTGATGTGGTGCCCATTCCGGTACCTCGGACGTAATTGGAAGACGTTCCTTCCATTCGCATGCCCCCTCGATGTTCACGATTATCTTGCCGTTGGCACGCGTGCTGAAGGTTACATCGCGCTTATATTTTGTAGGCACCGGGTCGTTCGCCCGGAGTCTGTCGGCGATCCCCAATCGCCGGAAATGTTCCATTGTACGCGCATTGGTAAGGTTGATGCGTGCCGTGTAATAGACGCCTTCCTCACGCTTTTCGCAGATCAGCGTTTTAATTCCGCGACTTGCCAGCTCGATACCCATGAGCATGCCGATTGGGCCGCCTCCCGCAACAATTACCTGAAATTGATCTCCATTCTGAGGCATTGTCGTCACTGCGGGCGTCCCTTCTGGGCTTGTAATTTTGGATTGGCCTGAGTGCTGAGGCTCATTCCGGATTAAAACTAGATATTGCCACGTTGAAGAGATGGGAGGTTATGAGTGGCGATGCATGAGATTGATCGCAAGGACCTCCCAGCTTCGTGGGTGTTAATGTTCCTTAGTGATATCCCTTCGTCATCCCCTCGGTTCATGAGGCACAACGATCCGGTCCATTGATCAAGGCGCGTCGTTGCGACGTGGGTTATTCTTGCCGATGCATCATGAGCATCGCGAAATGCGCTTTTCGGTCTCATGAGGTAATTTGGCTGATGCTAATCACATTGCCACGCATTCTCATACGATGCGGTTCAGGATTTGGAGTGGATAATGGAAATAACGCTTGAGAAAGCACAAGCTAGTGCTGCCCAGTTTCTCAAGCCGACGACTTATGGTCATTTCATTGGCGGTGAATGGTTGGACGGAAACAGCGGCGAAACGATTCCGCTGAAAAATCCTGCTACGAGGGATGTGCTGGCCAATATCCAGTCCGGTAACGCTGTCGATGCCAAGCGCGCGGTTGACGCGGCCTTTGCCGCCTTTCCCGCCTGGTCGCGCATGTATCCCCATCAGCGCCAGGAATATCTTCGCGCCATCGAGGATCGCTTCCGCGCTCGGATGTTCGATTATGCCGTGATGGAATCGCTCAACAATGGCAAGACGATCAGCCAGTCCTATCACGTAGACATGCATGCTGCGCTCTCGCATCTGCAGACCTATGCGGGCATGGCTTACAATGTGAAGGGTGAGGTTTTCGATCTGCCTGACGCGACCGTGGTAACGCACCGGGAGCCAATTGGCGTGGTCGCGCAGATTATTCCCTGGAACATTCCGATGGTGATGTTCACGCTTAAGATCGCTCCCGCATTGGCCGCAGGCTGTACGATCGTGATGAAACCATCAGAAATCTGCTGTCTTCCGGTCATGGAATTCGTGAAGGACATGCAGGATATCCTGCCCAGGGGCGTGCTTAATGTCGTCACCGGTTATGGGCCGGCGCTGGGGCCGCCGATCATCACCGATACGCGTGTGCGCAAGGTCGCTTTCACCGGCTCCCGGTCCACCGCACAGAAGATCATTGAGATGTCGGGCGTGAACATCATTCCGACGACGATGGAACTGGGCGGGAAGTCTGCTCATATCATCTGCGACGATGCGGATCTCGACAAGGCGGCAGAGGCGGCGGTGATCGCCAATGCCTATAACAAGGGAGAGATGTGCATTGCCGGTTCGCGACTGTTCGTGCACAAGAAGGTAGAGGGTGAGTTCATTGGGCTTTTCAAGGAAAAGCTGCGCAATGTTCCGATGGGCAATCCGCTTGATCCTGCAGTGGCTATCGGTGCCCAGGCATCCGAGATTCAGTTCAACAAGATCATGGGTTATCTGGACAGTATTCCGAAGGAAGGGGCCACATTCGCATTGGGCGGCAAGCGGGCGGTTGTTCCCGGTCTGGAGAACGGCCTGTTTATAGAGCCGACGATTGTCACCAACGCGCGCAATGACATGAAGTTCATGCAGGAGGAAATCTTCGGCATGGTGACGGGCGTGATCAGCTGGGACGATGAAGATGAAATGCTCAGGCAGGCGAACGATACCAGCTTCGGTCTGGCGGGAGGCCTTTGGACCAATGATCTCAAACGCGCGCACAGGCTCGTCCGCGGGCTTGAGACTGGCATGATCTGGGTGAACAAATATGTGAACTTCAAGCCCGGTCAATGGATCGGCGGGCATAAATCAAGCGGTTTCGGCACAGAAGGCGTCGCCGCGACCCTTAATCATTACACAGTGCCCAAGAGTGTCGTTTATCAGGAAAACTGAAGGCACCTGAATGGCGATCGCTACCTACCAAACGGCTTGCGGGATCGCGCGCGATGCTGATCGCTTCGCCTCTGGAAGCTGTTCGGCGCCTGAGTCCCACAAGCCGTCATTCAAGGACTGGGCGGCGCAGCGTCGGCGGCTCAAAAGCAGCAAGCGGAGGTCGACGGCGGCTTATGGCGAAGTGGCGGAGAGGGTGGGATTCGAACCCACGGTACCCGTAAAGGCACAACGGTTTTCGAGACCGTCCCAATCGACCACTCTGGCACCTCTCCGAACCGGGCGCTTAATGCCTTCCGTGGGGGATGGCTGGTCGCAGGGCCGGGCATCTAGCGGATGGGCTGGCGCTTGCCAAGCATCTCTTGCGATGGGCCGAATGTGGCGGCGCTTGCCTCTCTGACAAACGGCCTTACATTGGGCGACATGACCGCTGACGATCTCTTTGGACACCCTAGCCAGCATCCGCTGGGTATCGCTGCCCCGCCGATCTCGCACGCCAACTTTGGAATCGGGGCTGTGGTGCGCCACCGCCTGTTCGGGTTCCGGGGCGTGATCTTCGATATCGATCCCGTTTTCGCCAATAGCGACGAATGGTATGAGGCGATCCCGGAAGGGATGCGCCCGGCCAAGGATCAGCCATTCTACCATCTGCTCGCCGAAAATGGCGAGAGCAGCTACGTGGCCTATGTCAGCCAGCAGAATCTGCAGGCGGACGAGAGTGACGAACCGATCGATCATCCCGCCATCCCGGGCATCTTCGAGGATTATTCCGACGGCCGTTACGCGCTGCGCCGCGAGCATCGCCACTAGACGCGCGGAACGGGACTCCCCAAGCTGCGTTGGCGTGACGCAAAGGGCAGGGGGTGCATGGCGGATTCCGACGACTATCTGATCTTCACGCCGGATGATGTCGATCTGGCGCGATCGCCGCTGCGCGGGGCGATCGAAGAGCCGACCTATGTGCTCGGGGCGTTCAATCCTGGCTTTGCGCGGCTTTCCAACGGCAATCTGCTGATGATGGTCCGTGTGGCCGAAGCATTGCGTGATCCGGTGCGGGACGGTTGTGTGCGGGCAATCCGCTGGACGCCGGAAGGCTATCATCTGGATCGCCATCCGCTCGATACAGTCGATATGACTGATCCCCGGCAATTCTCGTTAAGGCAGGGCGCGTATCGCATGCTGGCGCTGACGTCGCTTTCCTGGCTGCTGCCAGTCGAATTGTCGCCCGATGCGCGCCGGATCGAGTCAGTGCATTATGATCGCGCTGTCACACCCGTGACATCCTATCAGGAATATGGCGTCGAGGATGCGCGGATTACCCATATCGACGGCGTCTGGTACATGACCACCTGTTCGGTCAGCGCCGAGCGGCATTGCACGACGCTTCACATGTCGACCAATGGCCTCGATTATAATCTGAAGGGCATTGTGCTCGATCACCAGAACAAGGACATGATCCTGTTCGAAGGCAAGATCGGCGGCCTCTTCATGGCCCTGACCCGGCCATTGGGCGAATTATATTTCGCCTATCCGGAGGCAAGCCCGTTCGCGGGTGGGCCTTCGATCAACCTCGCTCAGTCGCCGGATGCGTTACATTGGAAGCCCCTCGACCGGCCGGGCATCCGGGCGCGCAAGGGATCGCTGTCGGCGGCCAAGGTTGGTGGCGGCACCCAGCCAGTACTGACAGACGGGGGATGGCTGATGCTCTATCATGGGGTCGAGCCTCGCGAGCAGGTCGGCGTCTACCGCACTTTCTGGGCGCTGCTTGATCGCGACGATCCCACGGTTATCCTCCGGCTTGAAGACCAGATGCCGCTGATAGAAGCAAATCCGGTGCTTACCGCCGCGATCGCGCATCAGATGTACCTGCCGACACCCGTGGTTTTTTCGACCGGGCTGGTGGATGCCGGTGACAGCTATATCGTTGCGTCCGGCGAGGCCGATCTTGCCTGCCGGATCACGCATCTGCTCAAGAGCTTGTTCGCGTGACGCCGCTTTGGTGGCAACGCGGGGTGATCTACCAGATCTATCCGCGGTCCTTTCAGGACAGCAACGGCGACGGCATTGGAGACCTTAACGGGATTGCACAGCGGCTCGATCATCTCGTCGATCTTGGTGTCGACGCAATCTGGATTTCGCCGATCTACCCCTCGCCGATGAAGGATTTCGGGTACGATGTCGCCGATTATTGCGGCGTCGATGCGCGGTTTGGGACGCTTGCCGATCTTGATGCGCTGATCGCGGCGGCGCATGGACGCGGCCTGAAGGTGCTGCTCGATCTTGTCCCCAACCATAGTTCAGACCAGCATCCCTGGTTCATCGAGAGCCGGTCGTCGCGCAATAATCCCAAGCGTGACTGGTATCTCTGGCGTGATCCTGGCCCAAATGGTGGCCCGCCCAACAACTGGATCAGCGATTTCGGCGGCTCTGCCTGGGAATGGGATGAGACGACCGCGCAATATTATTATCACGCGTTCCTCAAGGAGCAGCCCGATCTCAACTGGCACAATCCGGACCTGCGCGAGGCGATCTATGCGGCGATGCGCTTCTGGTTCGATCGCGGCGTCGACGGGTTTCGGATCGATGTGCTTTGGCACATGGTCAAGCATGCCGATTTCCCCGACAACCCGCCCAATCCGACTTACACCCTCGCCATGGGAGAGATGCACAGCGTGCTTCAGCTCCATTCGACCGACCAACCCGAGGTTCACGGCATTGCGGGCGAAATGCGGGCGGTTGCCGATGCTTATCCCGAGCGGGTGCTGATCGGGGAGATTTACCTGCCGGTCGAACGGCTGATGCATTATTATGGCCGCGATACGCCGGAGATGCATCTGCCTTTCAACTTCCAGCTTATCGATGCGCCGTGGGAGGCGCGCGCGCTGGCGAAGCTAATCGCGGATTATGAGGCGGCGCTGCCGCCGGGCGGGTGGCCCAACTGGGTGCTCGGCAATCATGACAGGCCGCGGGTTGCGGCCAAGCTGGGCGAGGCGCAGGCGCGGGTCGCGGCGATGCTGTTGCTGACGCTGCGGGGCACGCCGACAATTTATTATGGCGACGAGATTGGATTGGCCGACGTGCCGATCCCGGCTGAACTGGTGCAGGATCCGCGCGAGCTGCGCGAGCCGGGGCTTGGCCTCAACCGCGATCCGGTCCGCACGCCGATGCCGTGGGACGAGAGCGCCCACGCGGGGTTCTCGACGGACACGCCGTGGCTCCCGCTTAACGATGACTGGGAGACTCGCAATGTTGCGCGCCAGTCTGGCGATCCCGGCTCGATGCTGAGCCTTTACCGCGCGCTGCTCAAGGTGCGGCGGGATCATCCTGCGCTGGAGGTGGGCGATTTTCTGCCGGTAGAATGCGAAGGTAACGTGCTGGCTTATGAGCGCAGGCATGGCAAAGAGCGGCTGCTGGTCGCACTCAATCTGGGCACGGCGGAACAACGGCTTCTATTGTCGGATGATTGCTGGGCTTGCCGGCCCCTTCTTTCTACGATTGGTGCGCATGATGGCGCTCTCGGCCGGGGCGTAAAGCTGGCTCCGAACGAGGGCCTGATCCTCAAGCTGGAATAACCGCAATGCGCATCGCCATGCTCGCGCCCATTTCCTGGCGCACGCCACCACGGGCCTATGGGCCGTGGGAGCTTGTGACGAGCCTGCTGACCGAAGCACTGGTGGCGCGCGGGGTCGAAGTCACATTGTTCGCCACGCTGGACAGCGAGACTTCGGGCACGCTGGCTGGTGTCGTGCCCGCACCCTATTCGGAAGATCCCTCGATCGACGCGAAGGTGTGGGAGATTCTGCACGTCGCGCATGTCTTTGAGCGGGCGGGAGAGTTCGACCTCATCCACAACCAGGCCGATTTCGTGCCGCTGGCTTTCACGCGGCTGGTCGACACGCCGGTGGTGACGACGATCCACGGTTTCTCAAGCGCGCGCATCATGCCGGTCTTCCGGCGCTATCAGGACCGCGTCCATTATGTCGCGATCAGCGAGACCGACCGCGCGCCGGACCTGCGCTACGCCGCGACGATCCATCATGGCATACCGATCCAACAGTTCCCGTTCGATCCGCATGGCAGCGACGATCTACTGTTCTTCGGCCGCATGCATCCCGACAAGGGAGCGGCGGAAGCGATCGGCGTCGCTCAGGCCACCGGCCGCAAGCTGGTGATGGCCGGCATCGTGCAGGATCATGCTTATTACGAGCGACTGGTCGTGCCGCATATCGACGGCGACCGTATCCGCTTCATAGGCGCGGTCGGCGGAGAGGAGCGGGCGCGAACCTTGGGCGCGGCGCGATGCCTGCTCCATCTGATCAACTTCGATGAGCCCTTCGGCCTTTCGGTGATCGAGGCGATGGCATGCGGAACGCCGGTGATCGCCTGCAATCGGGGATCTATGCCCGAGCTGATCGACCATGGCGTGACCGGCTTCCTGGTCGACAGCGTCGATGAAGCCGTTTCTGCCATTGCTCGTATCGGCGAGATCGATCGCGCTGCCTGCCGGGCGGCGGTGATCGAGCGCTTTACCGTGGACAGGATGGCGGACGCTTATCTGGCGCTTTACCGATCCATTCTTGGGTGAATGCCGAAGACGGCGTAATCTTGGCACTTACTCCTTCACGCATTCAGCCAGTCGTTCAGCACTTCGTGGAAGAAGCGCACACGCGTCTCCTGTCCGGGCAGATACGCGTCGACATATCCCCGTGAGTGCATGCCTGCTTGCATGCCTTGGGCAAGTTGCATGTCCTGATAAACGATCTGGCCTTCAAGTTCTGGGATTCCCCGTCCGTTGTCGAAATCGCGATATTCGCACTCGGCAACTTCCTTGAGCGGTTTCGGGCCGGCCATGATCGATTCAGCCATTTCCTGTCCCGCGACCGGGAACGCCATGCACCACAGATCGAAGAAGCATTTCTCCGGATCGTCGGGATGCGGTTCCGACCGGAAGAAGATCAGGTTGTCGGGCAGGAAGCTGATGGTGACATTGGGGAAGACCACCGTATGCGGGCTATCCGTCAGCTGCTCATCATCCATATGCTCGTAGTGGAGATAGCCGCGTTCCTTCCACAGGCGCCGCTTGGCCGCCTTGAGATCGAGCCAGCCTTGCATCGTCTTTTCTTCGAAGCTGGCATAACTGTCCGGATCGATATCCCATTGCCGCAGGATGGAATCGAAGGGATGCGGCATGCCTTCGGGTAGCCGGTCGGAGAGTGAGGGGCGCATCGGCTGCACGGTACGGCCATGGCCCATGGGCCACATTTCGTGGCGCGAGGTATCGACGTCCTGATCGATCCAGGGCGGCACTTGCGGGTGCGCGGTGCGGGTGTGGTAGCTCTCGGAGAAGTTGTCGGTGACGAACTTCCAGTTGGCGTTAATTGCGATCCGATACCAGGCGACGCGGACAGCCGTTTCCATGGGGTAGCCTTTGTAGATCTCCGGCAACGGGTCGAGATATTCGGCAAGGCTCGGCCCTTCGGGCGCCATGCTATACCAGACCATGCCGCCCCAGGTGTCACAGCGCAGTTCGCGAAGCCGCAGTTTGCCGCACGGATCGCCCTTGGGGAAATCATGTCCGTCCTGTGCGAAGGTGACCAGTCCATCCTTGCCGTAGCGCCAGCCATGATAGGGGCAGTGAAATTCCTCGACTGATGAGCTCTGGCTCACCAGCCGATAACCGCGATGCCTGCAACTGTTGTAGAAAGCACGGATCGATCCGTCCTCCTGCCGGACGCAGATCACCGATTCCTTCATGAAGTCGTGGACCAGGAAATCGCCGGGTTCGGGGATTTCCGCGGTACGTCCGGCGACATGCCAGATTTTGGTCCACAGCCCGTCCCATTCCTTTTGGGCGAACTCCCTGGAAAAATAGCGGTCGCCAGTGATCTGATCGCCCCGAAGTATGGAAGGGTCGCGCCCGTCGATTGTCAGGGGATGGCTGAGCGGCTCAGTCATAACGTCCTCTCGTCTCGCATTATCGAGATTTATGAGACTCCTTTTAACATCCGGCTTTATGTCGTCGGCCTAGTTAAAAGTGCAGCTCTATCTATCATTGGCCAGGGGGACCTTAGCCGAGCCGTCGGGCATAATTTTTGCTCCGGATCGTAAGTTGTATTCCTAAACCTAGTAGCCGACGGGTCAGCGGGAAAGGATCAGGGGAATCAGCGCCGACTGAGAATCTCTGGCGCGACTGCGATGGCTGCGGCCTCGATCTCGCGAAGTATCGTCCCAAGCTCTGCTCTCTGTCTTTCACTCAGGCGGGCAAAAATCGTCTTTTCGATCTCGAGCGCTTTGGGCGCCACATGATCATAGAGCGCCCGGCCATCGTCGCTGAGACTGAGCAGCTGATTGCGTCGATCCAGTTCGCTGGTTCGGCGAAGGATCAGGCCGCGCTTCGCGAGCCGGGCGGCGGCGCGGCTGACCGTAAGCTTGTCCATCCGCGTGGCTTCGCCCAGGCCCTGCTGATTCAGCTCCAAGCGTTCGGCAAGGACGGCGATCAGCCGCCATTCGGGAATATCGATGTCGAAGAGCTGACGATATGCCGCTGCCACGAGATTGCTGACGAGATTGGTCGTAACCGACAGTCGATAGGGCAAAAATTCCTCGAGACTGAGTTTGGATCCTGCGCTTTCTTCGTTGCCCATAACAACCACTTTTAAACTTCCCCAGCATATATGAGGCCGTCGTCATCCAGGGCCGAAAATGCAAGATCGTCAAGAACTGAGCCGGATTACAAGCAATATCGCACTGTCAGTTGCCGGCGCCATGGTGATCGTTGCGGTCATGGTGGCCAGCCTGATCCTGTGGTCCACACGGCAGGCGGATTTCATCGCGGAGCAGCGTCAGGAGCGGCTTGCAGCCACCGTGCTGAAGCAGAGCATCGTGCAGATCGCTCATGATCAGGAGGCATCGACGGTATGGGATGACGCCGTGCTGCATCTCCAAGATCCGCGACCGGACATGGATTGGCTCGACGCCAATCTGGGAATCTGGTTCAACCGTTATTATGGCCACGACGCGACCCTTATCGTCGATGGTGACGATCGTCCTGTCTACGCGATGTGGTCAGGAAAGCGTGTCACGACGGGGGTGCTCCAGAGCAGGATTGCATCCGTCACCAGTCCGATGATTGCGGCGTTGCGGCGGGAAATGAGCCGGCCGGCGGCTAACTTCGATCCGACGGTGTTGACCCCTGGAGTTGCCGATCTCGCGCTTGTCGCCGGCCATCCATCGATCGTCAGCGTAAAGCCGATCGTGTCGGAAAGCGGCAAGATCCATCAGACGCCCGGCAAGGAATTCGTGCACGTCAGCATACGTCGTCTCGACGGGAATTTCATGACGAAATTGTCGGAGCAATATGGCTTCGAGCATGCCCGTTTTACGCGGCAGGCAGATTATGCCGCGCGCGAGGCAGCCGTTCCCGTGACAGCTGGTGACGGGAAGACCATCGGATGGATCGTTTGGACATCCTTTCGTCCGGGCTCCGCGGTGCTGCGGCAGGTAGGCATTCCATTGGCGATCTCGCTGATCGCGATCATCGCGATCGTCATGCTGCTTATTCGCCGTATCGGGCGGAGCACGATGGAACTCCACGCCAGCAAGGCGCATGCGCAGCATCTCGCATTCCACGACAACCTGACGGGTCTCGCCAACCGTGGACTGTTCGCTGACCGGCTGGATCATGAACTCGCAGGGGTGCGCCGCGACTCCCATCGCGTGGCGCTCCTCTATCTCGATCTTGACCGGTTCAAGAATGTGAACGACTCGCTCGGGCATCCGGCGGGCGATGAGTTGATCCGTCAGGTGGGCCAGCGGCTCAAGACCCTGCTGAGGGAAACGGACACCGTCGCACGCCTTGGCGGCGACGAGTTCGCGATCATCCAGACGGGCATAAGTTCTCCCGCCGACACCGAGATATTGTGCATGCGGATCGTCGAGGAACTTGGCCGTCCTTTCGATCTCGGCGGCAACCAGATCAATGTGGGTGTCAGCATCGGAATAGCCCTCGCGCCCGATGATGGTTCCGACCGCATCGAGCTTAGCCGCAAGGCCGACATCGCCCTATACAGCGCCAAGCTGGAGGGCAGGGGGCGCTATGTGGCCTTCGCGCCCAGAATGGACGAAAGCATCCGGATGCGTCAGCAGATCGAGAAGGATCTTCGCCTGGCGCTTGCCGCCGGAAATCAATTCGAGGTCTATTACCAACCGCTCTATTCGGCGCGTAATGGGCGGATGACCGGCGCTGAAGCGCTGGTGCGCTGGCAGCATCCTGAAAAGGGGTTGATGTCGCCAGTGAATTTCATCCCGATCGCCGAAGAGACCGGCCTGATCGAACCTCTGGGAGAATGGGTATTGGAGGAGGCGTGCGCGACCGCACGCCGTTGGGATATCGAGACGATTTCGGTGAACGTATCGGCACGGCAGCTGCGAAATCCGGGCTTTGTGAACATCGTTCAATCGATTCTTGATCGCACTGGCCTGGATCCGCACAAGCTGGAGCTGGAAATAACCGAGACCTGTTTCATGGAAAATGCGTCCGAATGTGCGGTGGCGCTTGAATCGCTCCGCGCCCAAGGCGTGAGGATCGCACTGGACGATTTCGGGACGGGCTATTCGTCCTTTGGCCAGTTACGCGAACTCAGCGTCGATCGCGTGAAGATCGACCGTTCCTTCGTCAGCGGGATCAATACGTCAGCAGAGGGCAGCGCGATCATCCGGGCGATCGTCGACATGGCGCGCGCCAGCGGTATCGAGGTGACGGCGGAAGGTGTGGAAACGCGCGAGCAGAGCAGGTTTCTAACCGGTATCGGTTGCCAATCCCTGCAGGGCTTCCTCATGTCCAGGCCGGTGCGGTCTGAAGAGATCGAGCGGCTGCTTTCGTCGGCGCAGAAGCTGCCCGCCAACTGATCCCGCTTACTGGCCCGGCGGGCGGGGTTTGGCAGTGGCGCGTCTCACCGGTTTCGGGAGAGGCGTCGTTTCCATCGGCGAGAAGAACCAGTTAGTGCCGTCCGATCGCGCGAAGGCGGCACGGCCATCACCGATGTCCTGAATAACGATCGTCGCATTGAACAGGGCGGCGGGATTGGGCAGGTCGGACAGCGACCAGACCTTCCGGCCAGGCTCGACGCTGACATAGCGTGCGACGCGCGGATCGATCTTCATCCGCCAGTTGCGTTCGTCCCCGCCGCCCTCGAAACGCACGGCGCCGGTGCAACCCTGTTCGACGATTACCGAGGCGTCACTCGCGCCGTTCTGGGTGATGCGGAAATGCAGGTCCTTGCCCGCGCTGATCCGGATAGCGTTCTTCACTGGTCCGAAGGCCCCGGAGAAGATGCAGCTTCGGGGTGGACGAGAGACAATATCCTTCTGCTCGGCTTCGAAGGTCAGTGCCGCGACCGCCGGGTTGCGCGCTCCGTTGCACTCGAAGCCATAGACCTCGAGATTCGCGATTGAGCCTTTGACCGTCCACAAGGCGTCATCAGCACCTTCGATATAGGCGCCGTGGATCGTGATGTACCGCATGTCGAGGAACGGGTTGCGGTTCTCCATTACGATCCCGCGTCCCGACGAATAAATCACCATCAGATTGGTGATCGTCAGGTTATTGGTGGAGTCGTCGCCGCGGCGGTATCCGTCCGTTGAAAGCTCGAAGGCGGGGAGGGCGCTCTCGCGGTCTCCACATTGACGGATCTGGAAACGGTCGATCCGGCTTTCGCGCAGCAGCGAGGTTGGCTGCGGCTTGCGCGAAAGGCCCGAGCAGAAACCACGGCCCTTGATGTGCCTTATCTCGACATCGCTGATGTGGAGATTGTCGTTGCGCTCGTAGAGCACGAGGCCGTTCTGGCGGTTCGGCGTCGCCCGGCTGCCGGACAGGGTAAAGCCGGCGAGTGTCACGCCCGATGTCTGGCCGGCCGGGATCGCGACCATCTTGGCGCGCGGTCCTATTTCGGACGCATCCTTGCCCATCCAGGTCTCTACGATCGAGAGAGCGTCGCCGCTCGCCTGCGGATCGAACATTAGCCAGGTCTTGAGTGATCCGGCGCCCACGATCGTGATTGGGCTGGTGATCGGCGGCAACGGTTTGGTGATGCGATAGCGGCGGGCGGACAGGACGACGCTTCCCATCAACCGCATCGCAATCTTTATCGCCGTGGCGATGGCGTCGCTGTCGTCATTGCCATCGAAGCGATCGGCGTCGCCCGATTCCGGGACCGCGCAATTGCCCAACGCACCCAGCACCTCAGGCCGGATCGCACGCAATTCCTCGTCAGCAAGAAAGAAACGCCGACCACCTTGCGCTTCGAGGAAGGGCAAGCTCGTGTCGCCACGATCATTGGCCACATAGAGCGCGCCGCCGATGCCGGGCACGCTATAACCGGCGGTACGGATCGCGCGGACGTCATTGCCGACAGTCAGGTGAGGCAGATCGCTTGCCAGCACCACGTCCATCACCGACCCGCCGCCCGAAGGCGCCGACGATGCGCTGCGGGACAGGGCGGCGGCCGTCGCAAGCCCCGCGAAACCGGTGCCGACCAGCAGGGAGCGGCGGGCGAAATCCTTCGTATCCATATCTTCCTCGCGGGCTTTGCCGACGCCGAAACTCCGACGCGATGTCAACCAGTCCTTAAATCAACGCTGCCATAATTCTCAGATATTTTCGGTAGTTGGAACGACGCATGGATATGCAAGGCTGGTATGATCGGGTGCTAGCCTGGCTGTTGAGTTCGCCGGACACGCTTTCGATTCACCTCGTGTTGCTGATGATGCTGACGGCGTCGCTTCTGCTGCGGCGGTCGCTTGGGTCGTGGCCGGTCTGGTTGGCCGCCTTCTTCGGGGCCATGCTGCTCGATGCCTGGTGGGCGTTCAACGGAGTGCTGCATGCGCCGTGGCCGATCTCGCTTCTCAATATGCTGGCGTTGCCCACACTGATCTTTCAACTCGCTCGTTCCCAGCGTCTGCCCGGTCTGCGGCGTGGTCAGATGACCGACACGCAGCGCAAGCGCTGGATCATGGCGAATGCGCTTGCCAACGAACCTCGCGAGCAGCGCGCGCTGGTCAGGGTAGCCCGTCACGACGCTCGTTGAGCGGCCCTAAGCCGGTCCTGTCAGCATCTTTGCGAGCGCAGGAGGCGAAACCGAGACCAGTTGCGAAAGAAAGCCGCGCACGTCCGCTTCATCCTGAGCGGCAGGGATGTGCTGGCCGACGGGCCGCACGATCGAGGCCCGCACGAGCAGGCCATCGAGCAACTGACCCTCGAGGCCACGCCTGAAGATTTCAGCGCGCACGCGAAGCGCCTTGTTGCTTACCAGATCGCCGGTGCGGATCCAGTATAGCACCTGCTCGCGCCGTTCGACGCCCTCGGCGGTGAAGCTCCGTGCGGCGATGGAGCCTCGGCCCACGGCGAGCGGGACGTCATGTTCCTTGCTGAGAACATAGCCCTGCGCGAAATAGCAGAGTTCCGGAACATGGACGCGATCTTCCTGATGCTGCTCGCGCCGATAGGCGAGCATCAACACGATTGTCGTGCCCTCTGCATTGCGGAAGCTGCGCGTTTCGATGCGATCATAGACGAGCACGGGGCGGCCAAGCGCATCAATAAGCGATGGCTGCACGGGCGCCATCAGCATTGGCGCGGCCGTCCAACCACCGACTTTTGACGGGATCGCGGCCAATATTTCCATTTTCTGAGCCGGCACGAGCTGCAGATTTTGCATCGCGATGTGCGAGGCGGTGGCGGTGCCGAATGCCAGCGCCAGGAAGGCGGCTGCGGCGGGCAGGGCGTATCTAGCCATGCGCCCGATGCTCCTTCTGTCCGAGCAGACGCTCCAGCACCACGCGGCTCCCCGCGAAGAAGGCCAGCACGATCAGGATTTCCGAATAGGCGGCCAGTTCGTGAGAAGCGGCGCCCGCATCGCCGCCAAAATAATAGGTGATCAAGACGAGTGCGGCCACGCGAAGGAAATTCGCCGCCAGCGCGAGCGCAGGCGTCAGCAGCAGGAGCAGGACGGTGACGATCCTGCGTGACGGCGGCAGCAGGTAGACGAACAGCAACCCGATCGCGGTGAGCGAGATCAGCGAGTTCAGCCCCGCGCAGGCATCGGCGATCTGAAGCTGATAGAATCCGACGTTGAGGATCACCCCATGGTTCGAGACGGGATAGCCTAGCGCGTAGAAAAGGTCGGTCACGCCCTGCGAAAGATACATTTTCAACGGAACGAGCAGATTATCCGCGACGCTGTTCGGCACGGGAATGACGAACAGGAGCATGAAACATGGGAAGAGATAGCGCCGCATTCCGCCGAACCCTCCCGCGATCAGGATCGCTGCGGCAATCATCAGGACGGCGCCTAGCCCCTCAAGCTGATGGAAGGATTGGCTGCGGCCCAGGAAATACAAGAGCGCGGCGAGCATTCCCAATGCGAAGGCCGAACCGATCGCTCGGGGCGTCGCGGACCAGTTGAGTGCGTGACGCTCGCGCCAGAAGGCCACGGCGATAAACGCCATCACGATCGGCGCGTGGGTGTCGCTGGTGCGCGCCCAGAAGGTCGTGGCGAACGAGTAAAGCGTAGGAAGGATGAGGATCGCAAGTGCGGCGAGCATCGTCGCCCCCGCGGCTGAAAGACGCAGACCTGCGCTGCGATCTGATCGAGCGGCGCCCGCGCTTTCGGAAGTGGCAATCATCGGCGGGAGAACACGCGCCGGTTCCGCCGCATCATGGCGCAAGCTGCGGATCGAGCACCTTCACCTTGGCGCGCTGACGCAGCTTCTCGACTTCAGCCTTGGCGAGCCTGTCCTTACGCTCGGCGGTCAGCGTTGCCCGGATCAGCGGCTTGGCCTGTTCCAGGCTAAGCGGCGCGGGGCGAAGCGCGCGGACGGTAATAAGCTCGACCGCGCCCGCGCGCGCGTTCAGGAAGGAATCCCCGATCGCGGCGGTCTTGAGCCTTGTTGCTGTGAGCGGCGGGAGCTGGTCGGACGATCTTTCGACCATGTTCCTGCTGACCACAACCTTGTCGGCCGCTGCTCGCGCAATCAGCTTTGGCAGCACAGCATCGTCGGCCGCGAGCTGCGTGCGATATTGGTCGATGGTCTTGGCATCGCCGGAGAAGCTCACTTGCTCAAAGGATGCTTCGACGCGGCTCGCATAAAGTTCGCGCCGGCTCTGATAATAATCGGCCAGCTCCTGATCCGTCGGCGGCGCCACCGACCGCGTGATTTTTTCAAGATAGGCGCGCGCCAGCACGGACCGCCGTGCCGCCTCGATCTGCAGGACCGTGTCACTGTCACGATCGACGCCATCCTTTTCGGCGGCGTCGGCCAATAGCTTTTCGTCGATCAACCGCTCGAGCACCGCTTTCCGCGCGGCAGGTAGTCCGCTTTCTGGCATCGCGGGCATCTGCGACAGAATATGGGCATATTCCGCGCGTGCCAGCTTGAAGCCGTCACCCACCGCGATGTCCTGGGAGCTTGCCTTGTTGTCGCACGCTGCGATGAACAGCGCGGCGAATGCTGCCGCCGGAAAGCCGATCCGGGCTGTTGGGGAAAGACGGCCTTTGGTCATGTCACCTCTCCGGGTTGCGGCAAGGCACGGTAGTTTCCGCGCTTCCGGGTGTCTGCGCTACGAACATATCGAAAACAGGTCAACGGGCCACACCTTCGCCACGACAGGTGACGCGAACATATTGGCGGCTTGAGGCAGTTGGCTTCTTGGCTTGAGAGGAAAATCACATATGCCGTGGGGCGAATTTGGTGCAGCGCAGCTTTCTGGCAGGCTCAACCTGTGGCGTTTTTAACACGGTTTGCGCAAATTTGGCGCGATTCAGCAACTTACTGCCGCATGATCCCACCGATTCTTCAATATCGTGATTGCGAGATATGGTTAACACAGGTAAAGCCCAACATAGCGCCGATCCGCGCATCTGAATAAGGGGTTTGACGATGAAGCGTGTGTTCCTCTCCGCCACCGCGATGCTCGCAGCGTGCGGCGTCAGCGTGTCGGCTCAGGCTGCGACACCTTATCTTGAGCTTGATCTGGGCGGCGGCACCGCGACCTTCGGTCACACCGGGGTAGCGACGGGATCTTTCGCGGACACGTTCACATTCTATTATCCGACGAGCGCCACCGTAGATGTTCTGGCGACGATCTTTTCGTCAGCTTTCTCGCTGACCAGCAAGAATATTGAATTCACGGACGTTAAGATCAACGGTGTCTCGTTTGACATCGGCACGACGGGACAGTTTGAAAACTGGAGCTATGCCGGGCCGATCAATACGGGGCTGACCGCCAACACACTGACGTTCGCCGGCAATGTGATCGGTGGCCCCGCCAGCTACGCGGGCACCGTCGAATTCACGTCGGCTGCTGTGCCGGAGCCGGCAGCATGGGCGCTCATGATCGGCGGCGTCGGCCTCATCGGCCTCAGCGCCCGCAAGGCGAAGCAGAAGCAGCGCGAACTGGCCACCGCCTGAAGTCTTTCCGGACGGCTTGATGGCCGTCTGCATTTCATCTCTTGAGACGATGAATGCGCCCGCTCTTTGAGTGGGCGTTTTCATTTGCGCATGTCAGGATCAGAAGTTTCGGCGAGCATGCCCGCTTTATGAACTCTTGTCTTCGGCAGGGATTGTATCGCTTGACACCGACTTGACTTTGGGACGATTGGTATCAAAAGATACTATTGTCTGCGCGAGGGTTGTTCAGCTTTATGACGTCGCGATACCTTCCGGGCTTCGGCAATCATGTCTCCACCGAGGCCGTTCCCGGCACCCTGCCGGTCAGCGGCAATTCTCCGCAGCATGTGCAATTCGGCCTGTATGCCGAACAGCTTTCCGGCACAGCCTTTACGGCGCCGCGTTCGGAGAACCGGCGATCCTGGCTTTACCGCCTGCGGCCTGCGGCAAGCCACGCGCCTTTCGAACACTATCCTAATCAGGGGCTTTTCCATGCGGGACCATTTGAGGATCCGGTGAGCCCCAATCGTTTGCGGTGGGACACGCTGCCGTTTCCGGAGCAACCGCTTGATTTCGTCGATGGTCTGATCACCTATTGCGGCAACGGCGATGTCGGCGCCGGCGTCGGTATCGGCATCCATATGTTTGCCGCCTCCAGGTCCATGGAGCGCCGGGTTTTCTTTTCAGCCGACGGCGAACTCCTGATCGTGCCGCAGGGGGGAAAGCTCCAGCTGGAAAGCGAAATGGGCGTGCTTGAGATCGAGCCGGAGCAGATCGCGGTCATACCCCGGGGCGTTCGGTTTCGCGTCATGCTCCCGGACGGGCCGGCGCGTGGATATGTCTGCGAAAATTACGGTGCGCTGCTTCGTCTGCCCGATCTGGGGCCGATCGGTTCCAACGGGCTCGCTTACTCCCGCGATTTCGAGACGCCGGTCGCGTGGTTCGAAGACGCGGACATCGAAACCGAGATCATCCAGAAATTCCAGGGCAATTTGTGGCGCACCAGCTTGGCTTACTCGCCGCTCGATGTGGTGGCATGGCATGGCAATCTGGCGCCGTATCGATACGATCTGCGGCGTTTCAACGCGATCAACACGGTCAGCTACGATCACCCCGACCCGTCGATCTTCACCGTGCTGACATCGCCAAGCGATACGCCCGGCACAGCCAATGTCGATTTCGTCATCTTCCCGCCGCGCTGGATGGTCGCGGAGGCTACCTTCCGCCCGCCTTGGTTCCACAGGAATGTCATGAGCGAGTTCATGGGGCTGATCACCGGCGTATATGATGCGAAGGAAGGCGGGTTTGAGCCGGGCGGCGCGTCGCTCCACAATTGCATGAACGGTCATGGTCCAGATCGTGCCAGCTACGAAAAGGCGATCACGGAGAGGCTCGCGCCGGTGAAGATAGAGGGGACTATGGCGTTCATGTTCGAAAGCCGGCACGTGATCCGGCCAAGCGCATGGGCGATGGCAAGCCCTACTTGCCAGCCCGATTATGATGCGGTCTGGTCGGATTTCCCAAAAGCGGAGCTTCCAGAATGACCCTGTCCCCTGTGGATGAAACGCACAGCCCGGATCGGGTGAGCTGGGTCGAGAGCGCCAACGAGCATCCGGATTTTCCTATCCAGAACCTGCCGCTCGGCATTTTCTCGGTCGGGGACGAACAACCGCGCGGCGGCGTGGCGATCGGTGACAGGATCGTCGACCTTGCCGAACTGGCGCGTACCGGATTGTTGCAGGACGAGGCACAGATTGCAGCCGCAGCCGGTGCGGAATCCACGCTGAACAAATTGCTTTCGCTTGGCGCCGAACCCCGGCGCGCGCTGCGGCGAGCCTTGTTCGAGCTCCTTTCCAATAGGGTCATGGGACAGCGGATTGAGCACATACTATGTGACGCCGCCGAGGCGCGGCTTCATCTGCCGGTGCGGATCGGGGACTATACCGATTTCTACGTCGGCATTCACCATGCCACCAATGTCGGGAAGCTATTTCGGCCGGATAACCCGTTGCTGCCGAACTATAAATATGTTCCGATCGGCTATCACGGCCGCGCGTCTTCGGTTCGGGTTTCAGGCACCCCGGTCGTGCGGCCGAACGGGCAGCGGCTTCTGCCGGGCGAGAGCGAGCCATCGTTCGGCCCAGCCCGCCGTCTGGACTATGAGCTGGAGCTGGGCGTCTGGATCAGCCAGGGCAACGATCTCGGCAGCCCAATCGCGATCGCCAATTCGCCAGATCATGTCGCGGGGCTGTCGCTGCTCAACGATTGGTCGGGGCGCGATATCCAGGCGTGGGAATATCAGCCACTCGGGCCGTTCCTCGCAAAGAATTTTCTCACGACCGTTTCGCCCTGGATCGTGACAAGCGAGGCGCTTGCGCCATTCCGTATCGCGCAGGCGCACCGTGCGGCCAGCGACCCCCGGCCATTGCCCTATCTCTGGGACGAAGAGGACCAGCGCCTCGGCGCTTTCGCGATTGATCTGGAGGTCCGGATCGCGACCGCAAGGATGCGCGCCGCATCCTTTGCGCCGCATACGCTGCGCCGTGGCGCGGTTTCCAACATGTATTGGACGATCGCCCAGATGATCGCGCACCATACGTCGAACGGGTGCAACCTGAATCCGGGGGATTTGCTTGGATCGGGAACGATATCTGCGCCGGATCGGAGCGGTTTTGGAAGCCTTCTTGAATTGAGCGACGGCGGCAAATCGTCGGTCGACTTGCCGAACGGTGAAACGCGGGCGTTCCTTGAGGATGGCGATCAACTCATCCTTTCGGCGCGCGCCAAGGCCGAAGGTTTCCGCCCGATCGGTTTCGGACCGTGTGTCGGAGTCGTCCAACCCGCCGCCTGCACTGTGATAGAGGGTTAACGCACTCGCCCGAGTGTTCAGTTTTGACACAACTATATTACTGTTGGAATGACGCCTCAATGTTCCGGTGAACCGATGCGCAAGTTCACGGTCGCGCAAGCCGTTGGCCTGTCTATTGAAATTTCGTTTTTCTCCGCTTGAATCAGTAATGCACAAGAGTCGCGAGAGAATTTCTGGTCTGCAGATCAGCGTTAATGACTTGTTACGGACTTATTCCAAGTCGATAAATTAACCAATGGGTCGGGGGCGACTCGCAGCGGGAGAGCTTTTTCGCGTAGTACGGGGGATCAGTATGAGTGGTTTAATTTTTCAGGCCGCGACCGAAGTCAGTGTTGGCGAACGGGACGGATCAATCAAAGTCACGGTTCGCCGCAGCGGCGACCTCAGCCATGCCGTCAACGTCGTCTATGACGTATCAACCGAAGGAGCATCGGCCGGCATAGATTTCACCGGCTCATCAGGCGTGTTGCGGATCGAAGCCGGAGCGGAGCAGGCATCGATCAATTTCGGCATCGTCAACGATGCGCTAAGCGAAGCGACCGAAACCTTCGTCGTCAGCCTGGTCAGCATCGACAGCGGCACGCTCTCCGTACCGCGCACGACGCGGATCAACATTCTGGACGACGAAAATCCCGTCCTTCCGCCGTCCGATCCGCCGCTGGTTTCACCCTATCGGGTCAATACCGAGAATTTTGTAACCGGCCTCAACCAGCCGATCAATTTCGAATTCTCGCCGATCGACCCCAAGATCGCCTATGTCGCCGAAAAAGGCGGACTGATCCGTGTGGTGAATATCGAGACCGGCGCCGATCTCGGCAATTTCGCTGATCTTCGGTCAGTGGTGAACGAGAATAATGATCGCGGCCTGATTGATATCGCTCTCCATCCTGACTTTCCCAACAACCCCTATGTCTACGCCTTCTATGTCGTCGATCCGGCGGGGGCGACGCCGGACGTGCTCGGCAACCGTTATGCGCATGTCGTGCGCTTTACCGCTGACGCCGCGAGCGGCTATCGGACGGTGGTTCCCGACAGTGGCGTCGTCATCGCAGGCCAGACAGGCCGGTCGACGGCCGATATCAACGGCGGCGGCGCGCTCGATTTCTCGCTGCCTGAATATTCGGCCCAGCCCTCGTCCGAGCAATATCTGCGCCCGAACGATCCCAGTCCGCCGCTCGTGGTCGGCGGGTTCAAGCAGAATTACATCAAGGTCGATTCCCTGTCGCATGCCGGCGGATCGCTCGCGTTCGGGCCGGACGGGATGCTTTATATCTCGACGGGCGACGGTTCATCGCCGAACTATGCCGATCCCCACGCCACGCATGTCC
>CAYLIK010000009.1:5644-8450 GCA_964383565.1 uncultured Sphingomonadaceae bacterium | reverse complement strand
TCCGGCAAGATCCTGCGCGTTGATCCCATGACGGGGAAGGGGCTGACCGACAATCCCTTCTACCAGTCCGGCCAGTCGCTCGATGCCAATGCCTCGAAGGTCTACCAATCCGGTCTTCGCAATCCATTCTCGATTGCTTTCGACGATCTCGGGCGGCTGTTCATCGCCGATACTGGCTGGAAAGCTTATGAGGAGGTCAATCACGGCGGCGCTGGCGCCAATTTCGGCTGGCCTTACTATGAAGGCCGCGAAGGCGGGCGGCTTGCGCAGGCCACCGGTTACAGCGCGTTGCCGGGCGCATCGACCTTCTACAACAATGTCGCCAACGGATCGATCGTCATCACCGCGCCCTATGCCGCCTTTGGCCATGCGACGTCAGTAGCGGGCTATGCCAATCAAGTGATCACCGGCGGCGCGGTGATCTACGATGGCGACAAATATCCCGCCGCGCTGCAGAATGACTTCTTCTTCACCAATTTCGAGTCCGGACATACCTTCACGGTCGACACTTTCGACCGGCAGGCTGTGAACTATCTGTTCACGACGACCAGCGGGTTCGCGCCGGTCCATTTCAATCAGGCAGAAGACGGCTACGTCTATTATGTCGATCTGGTGGATGGGACGCTCGGGCGCATCTACATCAATGAACTCAATGCAGCGCGGGTGACTGTGTCAGCGACCGCCAATGTCTCCGAAACGGCAGGCAATGTGCAGGCGACGTTCACGCTCAGCGCCGTGCAGTCTGTCGCAACCACTGTCACCTATTCGACGGCCAACGGCACCGCCACGGCGGGATCGGACTTTACCGGCCTGAGCAATGCCACCGTCATCATTCCGGCGGGCCAGACCAGTGTCTCGGTCCCGATTTCGCTGATCGACGATGCGGCGAGCGAGGGCATCGAGTCCTTCCAGATACGTCTCGATGGTGCGGTCGCGGGAGCGACGAAGCTCGCGGCGTTTGGCGGGGCGACGGTTTATCTGCTCGACAATGATTCCCAGGGGGCAGCGAATCTGCTGGCAAACGGATCGTTCGAGGCGACGACGATCCCGACCGGGTCCTCCAACTATGTGTCGGTGCCCGGATGGACGGCGCTGACGGGCAGTCGACTTGAGCTGTGGAAGGCCCATCGCGGCGCGGCTGCCACCGACGGCGTGAACTTCGCCGAGGTCGATTTCGACACTGCGCTCGACGGTTTCTATCAGGACGTCCAGACGGTTGCGGGGCAGGCGCACACGCTGAGCTTCGATCTGAGACGCCGGGCCGATTATGCCAACACGACACCGGGGATCGAGATCCTCTGGAACGGTCAGGTGGTTGCGACGACCACGCCGGGCGCTAATTGGGGCACATTCACCGTCTCCAATCTTGTCGGCACAGGTGGTCTCGACCGGCTCACTGTCCGCGAAATCCAGTCGCAGAGCGGCGACGGGCTTGGTGCGCTGGTCGACAATTTCCGGCTCTCGGTTGCAGGAGCGGTGCTGCCAGGCGTGAGCGTGTCGGCGGCTCCGGCTACCGTGTCGGAGGCCGTTGGCAATGCCGGCGTAACCTTCACCCTCAACGCTGTGCAATCGAGCAATGTGACCGTGACCTATTCGACGGTGAACGGCACCGCCGTCGCCGGGTCGGATTTCACCGGCGCGACGAATGCGACGGCGACGATCCTGGCGGGCCAGACCAGCGCAACGGTCCAGATTCCCATCCTCAACGATACGGTCGCGGAACCGACCGAGGCGTTCTCGATCAATCTTGTCGGCGCGACGCTTAACGGTGATGCGATCACAGCTTCGGGCAGCGCCGCAATCACGATCACTGACAATGATGCACCGCCGAGTGTGAGCGTGTCTGCGAACCCGGCGACGGTCGCGGAAGCGGCGGGGGCGAATGCCGGCGTGACCTTCACCCTCAATGCCGTGCAATCGAGCAATGTGACCGTGACCTATTCGACGGTGAACGGCACCGCCGCCGCCGGGTCGGATTTCACCGGCGCGACGAATGCGACGGCGACGATCCTCGCGGGCCAGACCAGCACAACGGTCCAGATTCCCATCCTCAACGATACGGTCGCAGAACCGACCGAAGCGTTCTCGGTCAACCTCGTGGGCGCAACGCTGAACGGCAATGCGATCGCGGCCTCGGGAAGCGCGTCGATCACCATCACCGACAATGATGTGACCGTACCGCCGGCTGGGACCAATTTGCTGGTCAACGGATCGTTCGAGACGGCGACAGTGCCTGCCGGGGCGTCAGCGAACTTCGCGTCGATCGCTGGCTGGACGGCGATCGCTGGAGGCCGGATCGAACTGTGGAAAGCGCGCCGTGGCGTCACCCCGACGGACGGCGCCAACTTCGCCGAGCTTGATTTCGATACGGCGCGGGACGGATTTTATCAGGATGTGCAGACAGTGGCGGGGCAATCGCATTCGCTGACCTTCGATCTCAGAAGGCGGTCGGACATTGCCAACACGACGCCCGGCGTCGAGATATTGTGGAACGGTACGGTGGTCGCGACAACGACGCCGGGCGCTGGCTGGGGCAGCTTCACCGTGTCCAATCTGATCGGTACGGGCAGCCTTGACCGGCTGACGATCCGTGAACTGCAGTCGGAGAGCACAGATGGTCTCGGCGCGCTGCTCGACAACTTCAAGCTGGTGGCAGCGGGTGCGGTAGTGCCGAGTGTGAGTGTCTCGGCCAATCCGGCGACCGTCGCGGAAGCGGCGGGGGCGAATGCCGGCGTGACCTTCACGCTCAACGCCGTGCAATCGAGCAATGTGACCGTGACCTATTCGACGGTGAACGGCACCGCCG
>CAYLIK010000009.1:0-5544 GCA_964383565.1 uncultured Sphingomonadaceae bacterium | reverse complement strand
TGATGTGACCGTACCGCCGGCTGGGACCAATTTGCTGGTCAACGGATCGTTCGAGGCAACGACGATCCCGAATGGTTCTTCCAATTACGCGTCGGTGCCTGGCTGGACGGCGCTGACGGGCGGCCGGATCGAGCTGTGGAAGGCGCACCGCAAGGTCACCGCGAGCAATGGCGCCAATCTTGCCGAGCTTGATTTCGACACCGCGCTCGACGGTTTCTATCAGGATGTCCAGACGGCGGCTGGCCAGTCGCATTCGCTAACCTTCGACCTGCGGCGGCGGGCCGACATCGCGGACACGACACCGGGGATCGAGATATTATGGAACGGCACGGTGGTCGCGACCACCACGCCGGGCGCCAATTGGGGCAGCTTCACGGTTTCCAGCTTGATCGGCACGGGGGGGCTTGATCGGCTCACCATTCGTGAGGTGCAGTCGGAAAGTTCTGATGGCCGCGGCGCACTGGTCGACAATTTCCGGCTGATCGCTGATCCTGTCGCACCTTTGGCCGCCCGGATGATGGCTGAACCGGTTGCTGCGCCGCTCGCGGCATCCTCTGCGATGGTCAGCAAGACCGCCGTCGCTCCTGAAGCCATCGAGACTTACGACGAGACTAGCTTCGCCCCCGGCGTGCTCGCGTCGTTCGATGGTTTCGGGTCAGGTGCCGCTGCAACTGTCAGGGGTCGGGCCTATCTTTATGAACCGGCCCTCGACTCCTCGCCGCGTCGGAGCCGCCATGCGGCATTGGCGGAACAGCTGACGCGTTCAAATCATGCCGCGGCCGAGGGCAACAGGAAATCTGTCTTCAGCACGAGGTGGGGAGACCTGTTGCCGGGTAGCCAATTGGCCGGAAGTCAGCGGAGCCTGTTCGGGAATTCGGACATTTAATCAGGCTTCGCAGCTGTCCGAAGTGCGATCGGCGGGCTCCGGGAAACAAGCGGATTGAATTTTCGGGCCACCGGGTGTATATCGGCGCCGCTAACGTCGCTTGTGACGGAACTTGAGGCTCTGGCCACTCCTTCCTTTCATGCAACAGGCTCCGCCGGTTTTGCCGTCGGGAACTCGTGTCTGGAAAGGATACATATATGCCAATTGGCACCGTCAAGTTCTTCAATACCGACAAAGGTTATGGCTTCATCGCAGCAGAAGATGGTTCGGGCGACAGCTTCGTTCACATCACTGCCGTCGAGCGTTCCGGCATGGGCACGCTCACGCAGAACCAGCGCGTGAGCTACGAGCTTGAAGAAGATCGTCGCGGCAAGATGTCGGCTGTGAATCTCCAGTCCGCTTGATGCGGGGTGGCGAAAGAAGAGCTTCTCAGTCTTGAAGGCGAGATCGAAGAAATTCTGCCAGACGGGCGGTTTGCCGTCCGTCTGGAGAATGAACATCGTATAATCGCCTACACCGCCGGCAAAATGCGGCGGTTCAAAATTCGCTCAGTGGTCGGCGACAGAGTGATCGTCGAGATGACGCCGTATGATCTGGACAAGGGGCGCATCGTGTTTCGCGAGCGTACTCCTGCGATGAATACAGGCTATACCCGCAGCCGCCGCCGCTGAGCATTCAATTTCGCGCCTCAGGGCGTCACAAGGACCCTAAGTGTTATCAATTTTTCTAACTAATATTCTATCCAGTTTTCGTCAGTCAAAGTCAGTTTCTACCAGCCCCAAAGGCCGTTTTTCACAAGCCGGCGGGCTGACCCGGCACGACCTGCGCCGGATAGTCGCAGATATGATCGACTGATCTGCCCAACCGACACCCCAATACAAGGAGAGCATCGGATGTCCGCAACCAGCGAATATTATTTTTCCCGTGCTGATGAATGCAACGCGGAAGCAGAAGCTGCTCTCCTGGACATGGTTCGCGAGCGTTGCTTGCGATCTGCCGCCGCCTGGCGGGCAATGGGCGAGCGATCGGCTCGCGCGGAACTGATGCGGGTGGAAATCGCGCACAACAAGAGCGTGGCCGCCGCTTACTAAGTCCTAATTGACCGCAGAAGCGGACGAATTTACTCGTCCGCTTCGGGATTCTCTTCGTCGAGCTGGACGCTTTCAGTCGCAATCGGCTGGCTGCCCGCCGCGAGTTCTTCCGCTACCGCTTCTTCCGCCTCATCCTCCGGATTTTCTTCTTCGTCGATGCGCGCTGCGCTGACGACATGTTCGTTGTCGGAGACGGTGAAGAGACGGACGCCGGCGCTGCCTCGGCCGATCACGCGGAGGGTGTCGAGGCCCATGCGGATAAGCTTGGCCTGATCGGTCACGAGCATCAGCTGTTCATGGGCATGGGCGGGGAAGCTTGCGACAACCGGGCCGTTGCGGCCGATATTGTCGATGTTGGTGATGCCCTGGCCGCCGCGATTGGTACGGCGATATTCGTAAGCCGAGCTGCGCTTGCCATAGCCGTTGGCGCAAACCGTGAGGATGAAATCCTCGGCGGCTTCGAGTTGGGCCATCCGCTCCGGCGATAGCGTCGGTTCGTTCTCATTTTCCTTCCACGGCGCGGCGCGGAGATAAGCTTCGCGTTCGTCGGTGGTGGCGTCGGAGCCGCGCAGGATCGAAAGCGAGATGACCTCGTCGTCGCCCTTGAGGGTGATGCCGCGCACGCCGGTCGAGGTGCGGCTCTGGAATTCGCGGACGGCGGTTGCCTCGAAGCGGATCGCCTTGCCTTCACGGGTGGCGAGCAGCACATCGTCCTCTTCGGTCAGCAGAGCGACGCCGATCAGGCGATCGGTCGCGTCCTCATCGAAGCGCATCGCGAATTTGCCGTTGCTGGGGACGTTCGCGAAAGCATCCATGCTGTTGCGGCGGACGCCGCCATGCGCGGTGGCGAAGACGACGTGGAGATTCTTCCACTCCTCCTCATCCTCGGGCAGCGGGAGGACGGTGGAAATGGTCTCGCCTTCAGCCAGCGGAAGCAGGTTGACCATCGGCCGACCGCGCGCCTGCGGTGCGCCTTCGGGCAGGCGCCAGACCTTCATGCGGTAAACCTTGCCATGGGTCGAGAAGAACAGGACCGGCGTGTGGGTGCTCGCCACGAACAGCTTGGTGATGGCGTCCTCGTCCTTGGTCGCCATGCCGGAACGGCCCTTGCCGCCGCGCTTCTGGGCGCGGTAGGTGTCGAGCGGGGTGCGCTTGATGTAGCCGCCAAGCGTGATCGTGACGGCCATTTCCTCGCGCTCGATCAGATCCTCATCATCGATGCCGTCGGCGGCGGGCGCGATGAGGGTACGGCGCGGGGTGGAGAATTCGGCGTCGATCGCATCGAATTCCTCGACCATGATCTCATAGAGACGCTTGCGGTTGGCGAGGATTTCGAGAAGTTCGGCGATCGAGGCGGCCAGCTTTGCCAGTTCGTCGCCGATCTCGTCGCGTCCAAGCGCCGTCAGGCGATGGAGGCGCAGATCGAGGATCGAGCGGACTTGCGTGTCGCTAAGCCTGTAGGTGTCGCCTTCGACCTCATGTTCGACGGCTTCGACCAGCGCGATGTAGCTTGCGATCTCGGCGACCGGCCATTCGCGGGCGAGCAGGGCAAGACGGGCCTCGGTGGGATTGGAGGCGCCGCGGACGATGCGGACGACCTCGTCGAGATTGGTGACCGCGATTACCAGGCCGAGCAAGATATGCGCCCGTTCGCGCGCCTTGTTCAACTCGAACTTCGAGCGGCGAGTGATGACCTCCTCGCGGAACTTGACGAATGCCTCAATGATGTCGCGCAGCGTCAGCGTTTCCGGGCGGCCGCCACGGATCGCGAGCATGTTCGCCGGGAAGCTGGATTGCGCCTGGGTGTGGCGCCACAGCTGGTTGAGCACCACTTCCGGCGTGGCGTCGCGCTTCAGCTCGATAACGATGCGGATGCCGAGGCGGTTGGATTCGTCGCGGATGTCGCTGACGCCCTCAATCCTTTTGTCCTTGGCGGCTTCGGCAATGCCTTCGACCAGACCGGATTTGCCGACCTGATAGGGGATTTCGGTCAGGACGATCGAGCGGCGGTCGTTGCGTCCTTCCTCGACGACATGACGCGAGCGCATCATAATCGAGCCCTTGCCGGTGTGATAGGCCGCGCGTGCGCCGCCCTGGCCGAGGATCATCGCGCCGGTCGGGAAATCGGGGCCGGGGACGATCTCGATCAGTTCGTCGATGGTGATGCCGGGGTTGGCGATATAGGCCCGGCAGGCCGCGATCACTTCGCCGAGATTGTGCGGCGGGATGTTGGTCGCCATGCCCACCGCGATGCCGCCGGCGCCGTTGACCAGCAGGTTCGGGAAGCGGGCAGGCAGCACCTGCGGTTCCTGGCGGGAGCCGTCATAATTGGGCGCAAAATCGACGGTGTCCTTGTCGAGATCCTGCAGCAGGGACATCGCCGCCTTGGAAAGGCGCGCTTCGGTGTACCGCATCGACGCGGGCAGATCGGGATCGATCGATCCGAAATTGCCTTGGCCGTCGACGAGCATGACGCGCATCGCCCAATCCTGCGCCATCCGCGCGAGCGCCATGTAGATCGAGCTGTCGCCATGGGGGTGGTAGTTGCCCATCACGTCACCGACGATCTTGGCGGATTTGCGGTAGGGGCGGCCGGGCACGAAGCCGCCTTCGTCGGACGCGAACAGGATGCGGCGGTGAACTGGCTTCAGGCCGTCGCGCACGTCCGGCAGCGCGCGGGCGACGATCACCGACATCGCATAGTCGAGATAGCTCGACTTCATTTCGTCCACGATCGAGATCGGGGAAATGTCGCTGGGTTCGATCGTCGGGGGTGCGCTGGCCAAGGGTGATTCCGTTATTCAGTGTCAGGTTTTCGGGCAGCCCGGAAGGGCGCTCCGGATTGCCCTAGCGGAGGGGCATTCAAAGCGCCAGCCCCTCGCGCGTGCGCGTGCGCGTGAGAAAATGGGGCTGGCGGGTTGCGGTTTAACCCAAAGATATAAGAGATTCCCGAGCGTTTCAGGATTGATGGAACTCTGCGCACAATTGAACATTGTCGAGCTGGGATGTCGGCTACAGGGCCGTAACGATCCTGGCTTCAAGGGACATTTGTGAACGACCACATTCATGACAGTTGGACCGCCAACAACCTGCTGCGATTGCTCAGCACGGACGATCTTTCCCTGATCAGGCCTCATCTTCAGCGTTGGACCGCGTCAACGGGCACTGTGATCTACGAACCAGGCGACAATGTGCGCTTCGCCTATTTTCCGTGCGGATCCAGCATGATCGCGTTCACTATGATGATGCAGGACGGGCGCAACGTCGAAACCGGGCTGGTGGGGCGGGAAGGCGTGGCAGGCGGGATCGTGAGCAACGGATCGCTGCCGTCCTTTTCGCGGATGTCAGTGCAGGAAGGCGACGCGTTCCTGCGGATCGAGTCTCACATGCTCGAAGACATCAAGTTGCGCTCGGCCAGCATCCGCCATCTGTTTGCGCGCTACGCCGATTGCCTGGTGGCGCAGATCTTTCAGTCGGTCGCGTGCAACGCCGTCCATACGATCGAGCAGCGCACCGCGCGGTGGATCCTCGCGGCGGTGGATCGGACGGGCCGGGACCATGTCAAGA
>CAYLIK010000008.1:0-40717 GCA_964383565.1 uncultured Sphingomonadaceae bacterium | reverse complement strand
GGACCCCGGCCTTCGCCGGGGAACTTTGTGTTTTAATGCTCTTGCAGCAGACTCTATGCCGGACTTACATCCAGCACGATCTTGCCGAAATGCTTCTGTGACGCCTGATAGGCGAAGGCCTCGGCGAGATTTTCCAGCGGATAGTGGCGGTCGATGACCGGCTTGATGCCACTAGCCTCGATCGCGCGGATCATGGCTTCCTGATCGTCATGATTGCCGACGGTGATTCCGGTCAGGACGATGTTCTTCCGCATCAGCGCGCCGGTCGGCACTTCGCCGCTGATCCCGGTCAGGATGCCGATCAGGCCGATATGCCCGCCGGCACGGGCCGCTGTGATCGACTGGGCGAGCGTGCCGACACCGCCGACTTCGACCACGGCATCGACGCCATGACCGCCCGTCAGGGCCAGCGCGGCCTTTCCCCATTCGGGCGTCTCCCGATAATTGATGACATGATCGGCGCCGAGTTCGACGAGCCTCTTCAGCTTATCGTTCGAGGAGGATGTGGCGATCACGGTCGCGCCGGCGGCCTTGGCGAACTGCAGCGCGAAGATCGAGACGCCGCCGGTGCCCTGCACGAGCACGACATCGCCCGGCTTGGTATGGGTGGCGACCATCAGCGAACGCCAGGCGGTGAGCGCGGCGCAGGGGAGGGTGGCCGCTTCGGCGAAGCTGTATCCCTTCGGCATGCGGGTCAGCGCGGTTTCGGGGCAGGTGACATATTCGGCAGCGAAGCCATTGGCCTGATCGCCCGGCACGCCGGTGCGCCGGCTCGCGGTTCCGGTGCCGCTCGTCCAGTTGGGGAAGAAGGTTGAGATGACCTTGTCGCCTGGCTTGAAGCGGGTTGTGCCGGCTCCGGCCTCGACCACCTCGCCGGCTCCGTCGGACATCAGGATGCAGCCGTCCGCCACCGGGATCGATCCGAGCGCGACGGCATAGTCGTGATAGTTCAGCGAGCTTGCCGCGACCTTGACCAGCACCTCGCGCGCGCCGGGCTTTGGCGTATCGCGGTTGGCGATGACGATGTTTTCGACACCACCGGGTTTGTTGAGTGCTGCGACCTTCATCATTTGGTTCCTTGAGCCTGTGCCTTGCGGGCCTGACGCAGGACATAGGCGCGGACATTTTCCGCATCCTGTGGTGTGAGGATCTCCGCGAAGGATACCATGCCGATGTCCTTCAGCACGCCATCGATCACGATGGATTTCCACAACTCGGCATCGCCCAGCGCGGAGGAGCGCCGCAGATCGGCGGTATAGGCGACCGAGGCATTGCCGCCGTGGCAGACCGAACAGGTGCGCGCATATTCCACCGCGCCCGCATCAGCATCGCCGGACGAGCTTGCGTGGGCGACGTCGATCGGTGGGGGCGTGTAGGTTGCCGGGGTCGGGAGCTTGGCGGCGCCGCCGAGCTTGAACACCAGCAGCCGGCCATTCTCACGCGGGCGATCCGGCACGATGCGCCCGATCAGCGCGCCCGCGCCGCCATAGCCCGCCATCACCGCGACATATTGCTCGCCCTTGATGCGGTAGCTGATTGGCGGGGCGATGATCGGGATGCCGGTGTCGATCGACCAGAGCTTCGTGCCGTTGGCCGCGTCATAGGCAGTCAGCGCGCCCTCCAGATCGCCCTGGAAGACGAGATCACCCGCCGTCGCCAGCGTGCCGCCGTTGACGAAATAGCGTTTGGGGACTGACCAGCGCGCCTTCTGCGCGACCGGATCCCAGGCGAGCAGCTGGCCGGTCGAGGCCTTGCGGATCGCGTCGAGCTGATCCTCTGGAAATTCCTTCATGGCGATGCCGGCATTCTGGCCGATCGGGCGATGCTTGAAGGCTGGATCCTTTTCATATTCCCCGCCAGTCAATTGCACCGGAATATATACGAGGCCAGTGCGCGGGCTGTAGGACATGGCGTGCCAGCTATGCGCGCCGAAGGGGCCCGGCTGCTGGAGCGAAGGGCCGTCCTGATAATGGACGTTCTTGGTGAGGATCGGCCGGCCGGTCTTCATGTCGATGCCGCTGGACCATGTGACCGGCGCGAACGGCTTCGCCGACAGGAGCTGGCCCGTCTTGCGATCGAGCACGTAGAAATAGCCGTTCTTCGGCGCCTGCATGATCACGTCGCGCGGCTTGCCGGCTATGGTCAGCCGGGCGCCCATGATCTGCTGGGTGGCGGTATAATCCCAGCTGTCCTCGGGCGTGACCTGATAGTGCCAATGATATTTGCCAGTGTCGGGATCGACTGCGACGATGGAGGCGAGGAACAGATTGTCGCCTTTGCCGCCCGAACGGATCTGATAGTCGAACGGGCCACCATTGCCCGAGCCGATATAAAGGAGATTGGCCTCGGGATCGTAGGTGAGCGCATCCCACGCCGTGCCGCCGCCGCCGCTGTTGCGCCATTCGCCGTCGCCCCAGGTGTGCTGGGCCTTGGCGAGCAGCACGTCGTCCGAAGCCGCGCCGTCGGGTTTTCCTTGCGGGTTGGGCGTCAGGTAAAAGCGCCAGGCAAGCTTGCCGGTGGCGGCGTCATAGGCGGTGACGAAGCCGCGCACGCCGAACTCGGCGCCGCTGTTGCCGATCACGACCTTGTCCTTCACCGCGCGGACCGCACCAGTGATGGTGTAGCGCATCGTCTTCGGCGCGCCGGCCAGCGTATCGACCTGCCAGGCGAGTTTGCCGGTCTTCGCGTCGATCGCGACAAGGCGGCCGTCGAGCGTGCCGACGAAGACCTTGCCGTCGTGCACCGCCACGCCGCGATTGACCGCGTCGCAGCAGGCGCTGACGATCGACTCCTTCGGGGTCTGCGGGTCATAGGACCAGAGTTGCTTTCCGGTCGCGGCATCGAAGGCATAGACCAGTGACCAGGCGGTGCTGACATAGATCACGCCGTCGATCATGATCGGCGTTGCTTCTTGTCCCCGGTCGCTATCGACCTCGGCGCTCCAGGCGAGGCCGAGCTTGTCTATAGTGGCGCGGTTGATCTGATCGAGCGGGCTGAAGCGCTGCTCTTTCTCGTCGCGACCGTAGAAGGGCCATTCGTCGGCGCTGACCGTCTGCTTGGTGGGACCAGCCACGAGGAGCCCGGCGCTGGCCAGTACTGCGGCCGCAAGCCCAATCAAAATGCGCTTCATCATTTCCCCCTTCAAGCGTCAGCGAGGGCTGCGGGCGCTTCGTCCATGATGACGGTCTTCGCTTCGAGATAGGGCATCAGCCCAAGCCGTCCGCCTTCACGCCCGATGCCCGATTTCTTGAAGCCGCCGAAGGCGATGCCGAAATCGCTGCGGAACGCGTTGTGCCCCACCGTGCCTGCGCGCATCCGCCGGGCGACCGCCATCGCGCGCTCCTTGTCGGCGGTGAAGACCGCGCTGTTAAGGCCGAAATCGCTCTGATTGGCGAGGTTGATCGCTTCCTCCTCGTCGCGCGCCGGAATGACGCTGATGACGGGGCCGAAGATTTCCTCCTGCGCGATCTTTGCGTCGTTCGGGACATTCCCGAACAGCGTCGGCTCGATATAGAAGCCGCGATTGAGCTGGCGCGGACGGGAGCCGCCGGTGGCCAATGTGAAGCCGTCCGATTTGCCGCTGGCGATATAGGATTCGATGCGTTCGAGCTGGCGCTTCATCGCCATCGGCCCCATCTGGCTGGCGGGATCGAATGGGTCGCCAATCTTCACCTGCCGCATCGCTTCGGCCAGTCCATCGAGCAGCGCGTCGTGGCGATGCTGCGGCACGATCACACGGCTGAGCGCCGAGCAGAATTGCATGCCGAGCATGCTTACCTGCGGCGCGATGGCGTCGATTACCGTCTCCAATGGAGAGTCGTCGAGCACCACCGCTGCCGACTTGCCACCCAGCTCCAGCGTGGCCCGCGCCATTCGGCCGCCGCAGATCGAGGCAACGCGCTGGCCAACCGCGCTCGATCCGGTGAAGCTGATCTTGTCGACATCCGGGTTGCGGACGAGCAGCTCGGATTCCTCGCGATCCGCCATCAGGATGTTGACCACGCCCGGCGGCAGGCCAAGTTCCTGCAGGATTTCTCCCAGCAGTACGGCTTCGAGCGGGGCTTCGGGCGACATCTTCACGACGACTGTGCAGCCCGCGAGCAGGGCGGGGGCCACTTTAGACGCGAGCATCAGGATCGGCCCGTTCCACGGGATAATCGCACCGACCACACCTACGGGCTCGTAGACGAGCATGCCGACATTACCTCCCGAGGTGGGCGTGTGGCGCTCGATGAAAGGGAATTCGGCGCCCAGCCGAGCATAGTCCCTGATGACCGCAGTGGAGGAGGCGACCATGTGGGGGCCGTGCGTGGAAAGCCCGCCGACTTCGCTGGTCCAGATCTCCGAGAACAGCGCGCTCTTTTCATCGATGGCATCGGCGAGTCGATGAAGGAAGGCGCCGCGCTCGGTCGGTGCGAGCGTGGGCCATGGACCGTGATCGAACGCTTCGCGCGCGGCGGCGACCGCATCCTCGATGTCCTGCGCGGTGGCGCAAGGGACTGACGCGAATATGCTTTCATCCGATGGTGTGACGATGTCGAAGAGGCGACGGTCCCCCGACTCGATCCATGTTCCGCCGATCAGGAAACGCCCGAGTTTCACGCGATCGAGCAGTGCGTTCTTGGTGGTCATCCTCGCTCCTGAGTCCGGCCGCGATAACGGCTAATTTTGATAAATCGCCTAACACTGTTATACTATTGCGACAAGGCGTTTGGCATGGCGATCATTGCAGTCAGGGTCATCTCGCACCTGCGAAAAACCATAAAATTCCGGCTATCTCCATGAAACCGCACATTTCCTGCCCAGCCAATATCCCAGTTGCAATTGCCAATATAACTCGATATCAAGCCTAACATTGTCTGGTTCATTCGTAAACGGGTCTGGACGCGCGGAGGATCGCTCAGGGAAGGGCGACCCGCTCACATGGGGAGGGTTTGAATGAAGACGCACGCACTTATGCTGGCAGGGGTCGCGATCGGCGCCTGCATTGCCGGGCCTGCCCTCGCGCAGGTTACGGATCAGACCAACTCGGCGAGCCTCGAAGAAATTGTCGTCACGGCGCAGCGAACCTCACAATCGCTGCAGCAGGTTCCGATCGCGGTGACGGCCGTCACTGCCGCCGATCTCTCGAACCGCCAGATCACCAGTTCACTCAACCTTGAAGCGGCGGTCTCGAACCTGACGTTGACGGAGAATGGTGTCTCGGTGACGCCGTTCCTGCGCGGCGTGGGCTCCAACCAGTCCAACCCGAACGATGAGGCGTCGGTCGCGACCTATATCGACGGCGTCTATATCCCGTCCGTCACCGGTAACATCTTCAAGTTCAACAATGTCGAGCGGATCGAAGTGCTCAAGGGTCCGCAGGGCACGCTGTTCGGCCGCAACGCGACCGGCGGCGTCATCCAGATCATCACCCGTGATCCGGGTCAGGAGCCGCTGCTCGACGCCAGCATCGGCATCGGCACCAAAGGCATAATCGAGGCTAGCGCCTATGCGTCGACTGGTCTTGGCCAGAATTTGGCGATCGACATCGCCGCCACGTTCGATCGTAACGGCGGTTACGGCAAGGACATCAACCGCAACGCCGACATCTTCAAGCACAACCAGCTCGGACTCAGGTCTAAGCTGCTGTGGACGCCTGGCGAAACCACAGAGATTCGGCTGAGCGGCGATTATAGTCGGCTGAATTCCACCGGCACCGATTACCAGCTGCGTCAGGGTGTGGTCGGCGCCGACGGCGTTACCAGCTATCCGGGCAAGCGCAGGACCAACACCGATTTCAAGAACATCGGCGACAACGACATCTATGGCGCCTCGCTTCGGGTCGACCAGGATCTCGATTTCGCGCGGCTGGTCAGCATTTCAGGCTATCGCCATGTGAAGGGCAATTTCCACCTCGATCAAGACGCGACGCCCTTCCCGCTCGTCCGGGCTGACATCAACCAGTTCGCCGAAAGCTATTCACAGGAAGTCCAGCTCCTGTCGCCCAAGAGTTCGAAAGTGGATTGGCTGCTCGGCGGTTATTATTTCCACGCCAAATATGCTTATGAGCCGCTGCAGATCGCGGGCTTGGCCGCAGCGCCGCTGCCGAGCATCGAGCTGTTTGGCGATCAGACGACGAAATCCTATTCGGCCTACGGACAGGCCACTGTGCCGATCCTCGAGAACACCAAGCTCACCGGCGGCCTTCGCTACACGCACGAGAAGCAGGATACCAATGGCCGCACCGAGAGCGGTGGCGTCGTTTTTCCACATGCGCCCATTGCGCTTTGCCCCGGCGCCACGACCGATTGCCCGCAATCGCAAAGCATCAACAAGCTGACATGGCGTGTCGCGATCGATCAGCAGTTCAGCGACGATGTCCTCGGTTATCTGTCCTATAATCGCGGCATCAAGAGCGGCGGCTTCAATATGATCAACGCCGGTACGCCGGGCTACAAGCCGGAAATCCTGGACGCCTATGAGGCTGGCCTGAAGTTGCAGCTGTTCGACCGGCGCGTCCGGCTGAACATGGCCGCGTTCATCTATGATTATCAGGACATCCAGGTGTTCAACATCACGGGGGGCGGCGCGGTGCTCACCACCAATGCGGCCGCTGCGCGGGTCCATGGCTTCGATGCCGACCTGACCGTCAAGGCGAGCCAGAACCTGACGATCAGTGCAGGTCTTGGCATCCTGGACGGCAAATATACCGACTTCCCGAACGCCACCTTCACGCCCGCGTCGCCCCTCCAGGGAGGCCAGTCGGTCGTGGATGCCACGGGCAACCGCATGATCTACGCACCAAAGGTCAGCGGCAATTTTAGTGTCGACTACCTTGTTCCAACGAGCATGGGCGAATTCGGGATCAACGCCTCGGTCTCGCAGCGGGGCAAGGTCTATGTCGCCGCGGCCAACCGCCTCGCGATTCCGAGCTACGCCGTCGTAAACGGGACGCTCAGCTGGAGGTCGCCCGATGAGCATTTCGGCGTGCAGATCTGGGCGCGTAACCTGCTCGACAAGGATTATTACCTCAATCGCACCGAACAGGCGCTCGGCGACATCCAGTTCCTCGCCCCGCCGCGCACGATCGGCGTGACGCTCAGCGTCAAGACGCGGTAAGGTTCGGCGATGGTGAAGATCATCTATCTCGATCAGGATGGCACCGAGACGGCCCTTGAGGCCGAGGAGGGCGCCAACCTGATGGAGGTGGCGGTACGGGGTGGCGTCAGGACCATAGAGGGCGAGTGCGGCGGCGCGCTCGCCTGTGCCACCTGCCATGTTCATATTCCGGACGAGTGGCGTGGCGTTACCGGCGAACCATCAGAGGATGAGCGCGAAATGCTCGAATTCGGGATCGGCGTGGATGCACGGAGCCGGCTCAGCTGCCAGATTCATGTGACGGCGGCGATGGAGGGCCTTGTCGTGCTCACGCCCGAGAGCCAGCGTTAGACGGAGAGCAGAGTATGTCGGATACGAACTATACCGAGGCCGACTACAATCACCACAGCCCGGAAATCGCCAAGGACCCCTACAGCTTTCTGGCAGAAGTTCGCGGCAAGTGTCCGCTCGGCCATTCGAACGAACTGGGCGGCTTCTTCTATCCGACCACCTATGAAGGGGTGAAGCGCGTCTTCGCGGATTATCGCACCTTTACCTCCACAGAAGGTGCTGGCCTGCCGGATCAGCTGGTGCGCTTCTTCCCGGTCGACCTCGATCCGCCGAGCCACACGCGCTGGCGGCGCATTCTCAATCGCTTCTTCACGCAGGAAGCGGCCGAGGAGGATCGCCCGCGTATCCAGCGCATCGCCGACGAACTGATCGACAATTTCATCGCGCGCGGTGAAGCCGATCTGGTCAACGAGTTCACGCGCGTTTTCCTGGCGATGACGACTTTGCCGGTGATCGGCGTGCCGGACAAGGATCGTCAGATGCTGTCGTCGAAGCTGCTTTGGATGGTCCACAACCGGCTGATCGATCATGACGGCTGGGTCCAGCGTTACACCGAGATCGGCGATTTCCTGATGGGCCTCGCCGCCGAACGCCGCACCGCGCCGCGCCGGGACGATCTGCTGCAATGTCTCATCGAGGAGGAATTTGATGGCCGGATGCTCTCCGACATGGAGATCTATCAAGTCCTGATCCTCGCTTTGTTCGGCGCGCTGGATTCGACCAGCTCGGCGATGAGCGGATCGCTGTTCCACCTTGGCCAGCATCCCGAGGACAAGCAGCGGCTGCTGTCGGGCGAGGTGCCGTGGGAAGGCGCGATCGAGGAATTCCTGCGCTTCACCACGCCGATCCAGGCGCTCCGCCGCACGGCAGCCAAGGAAACCGAGCTTGATGGGGGCACCATCCATCCGGGCGACATCGTGCTCGCGATCAACGGCGCGGCCAACCGCGATCCGGCGAAGTTCGCCGATCCCGACAAGTGCCTGATCGATCGCGATGCGCGCGAGCATATGTCGTTCGGCACAGGCGCGCATGTCTGCATCGGCCGCCATTATGCGCGGGTGATGATCGACGTCTGTCTCAAGACGATCCTGAACCGGATCGGGGACTATCGCATCGCTGACGGGTTCGTGCCGGACTATACGTCCAGCGAAGCGCGGGCGCTCAAGATGCTGATGGTTGAATTTACACCCGGCGTGCCGCTCGGCGCGGCGTGACCGATCTCAGCGGGGAGGTCGCGCTCGTCACCGGGGCGACGGCAGGTCTTGGCTATCGGTTTGCAAAGGTGTTGGCAGAGGCGGGTGCGCATGTCGCCGTCGTCGGTCGCCGTCGGGAAAAACTTGAAGCGCTGGTCGCGGAGATAGAAGCGGCTGGCGGAAAAGCTTTCGCCATTCAGGCTGATCTCGCGGATGCCGGCGCGCTGGCCGAAATTGTGCGGAACGCGGAAGAGGCGCTGGGGCTGGTGACGATCCTCGTCAACAATGCCGGTATTCCCGATGCTGAACTGGCGACGCGGATGCCGATCGAGCTGATCGATGCCGTGCTGGACATCAATGTGCGGGCACCCTTCATCCTGTCGCGCGAGGTGGCGCTTCGCCTGATCGAGGAGGAGAAGCCCGGCCGTATCGTCAACATCGCTTCGATGGCGGCGTTCAACTATCCGGGCAACGGATCGTCGCTCTATGCGACCAGCAAGGCGGCGGTCGTGCGGATGACCGAAGTGCTTTCCACTGAATGGGCGCGCTACGGCATCAACGTCAACGCCATTGCCCCCGGTGCCTTCCGATCAGAGATGATGGAAGGCATGATCGCCCGGATCGGCGATGTGGCGCAGGCGTTTCCGAGAAAACGGCTCGGCGAACCCGACGAACTGGACGGTACGCTGCTCTATCTGGTGTCGTCCGATAGCGCTTTCGTCACTGGTACGTGCATCAAGGTGGATGACGGTCAGTTCCTCAAATAACCGCCGATGCAGATAGCGCGTTCGTCCTGGCGAGGAGCGGTGCGTATCAGCCAGTCCGGCCTTCATCCGAAGGCCATTTCGAAAGCGCGGCTTCAGGCCGAAGTTGATCCAGAAGCTGTCCTCGCCCGCCTCACGATGGGTGGGGCGCTTTCTTCATAACGAGAATATGCCATGCTTCACATGGACCCGCCTCCCCCCGCCGGGGGTTCTGCCTCCGAACAGAATTTAGGAGCGGAACATGGCAACTGGAGAATTCGATACCGAACGGCGCGCTGGCGGCGAAACCCATCAGCGCGTCCCCGCAAAGGGGCCGCATGACGCCGAGGTTCATCTGACGACCAATCAGGGCATCCGGGTTTCCGACAATCAGAACCAGCTCAAGGCGGGTGCTCGAGGGCCTGTGCTGCTTGAGGATTTCGTGCTGCGGGAGAAGATCTTCCATTTCGATCACGAGCGTATCCCGGAGCGGATCGTGCATGCGCGGGGATCTGCGGCGCATGGCTTCTTTGAAGTCTACGAGTCGCTTGCCGACATCACCAAGGCGGACCTGTTCCAGCGCCCCGGAGAGAAAACACCTGTGTTCACGCGCTTCTCGACCGTCGCAGGCGGGGCGGGATCAGTCGATACGCCGCGTGACGTGCGCGGGTTCGCGGTCAAATTCTACACGCAGAAGGGTAATTGGGATCTGGTTGGCAATAATATCCCGGTGTTCTTTATCCAGGACGCGATCAAGTTCCCCGACCTGATCCATTCGGTAAAGATGGAGGCGGACAAGGGCTATCCGCAGGCGGCCAGCGCGCATGACACCTTCTGGGATTTCATCTCGCTGATGCCCGAATCCACCCACATGATCATGTGGGCGATGTCGGATCGGACCATCCCGCGCTCGCTGCGCACCATGGAAGGTTTCGGCATCCACACGTTCCGCATGGTCAACGCCAAGGGCAAATCGACCTTTGTCAAATTCCACTGGAAGCCGAAGCAGGGCGTCGCTTCGACGATCTGGGACGAGGCGGTCAAGATCGCGGGCGCCGATCCCGATTTCCAGCGGCGTGATCTATTCGAATCGATCGATCGCGGCGATTTTCCCGAGTGGGAGCTGGGCATCCAGGCATTCGACGAGAAGTTCGCCGACAGCTTGCCTTACGACGTGCTCGATCCGACGAAGATTATTCCGGAGGAGGTGCTGCCCGTCAGGCCGATCGGGCGGATGGTGCTTGATCGCTATCCCGACAATTTCTTCGCTGAGACCGAACAGGTTGCGTATTGCCCGGCGAACATCGTGCCGGGGGTAGACTTCAGCAATGATCCGCTGCTGCAGGGGCGGCTGTTCAGCTATCTTGATACGCAGCTGAAGCGGCTGGGATCGACCAACTTCCACCAGCTCCCGATCAACGCGCCCAAATGCCCCGTCATGAACTTCCAGCGCGACGGGCATATGCAGATGCTGCAGCCGAAAGGACGGGCCAACTACGAGCCCAACAGCCTGAACGAGGCGGGTGAGATCACCGGACCGCGAGAATGCCCCATGACCGGCTTTTCCACCTTTCCTGGCCGCGCCGCTGAGGATGAGCAGGGCGACAAGCTGCGCATCCGGCCCGACAGTTTCGCCGACCATTACAGCCAGGCGCGGATGTTCTTCCGATCACTCGACCCCGCCGAGCAAGCCCATCTTGCCTCGGCTGTAGTATTCGAGCTTTCCAAGGTCGGGCTGGAGCATGTCCGGACGCGGATGTTGTCCAACCTCGTCAATGTCGATCCCGACCTCGCCAAGCGTGTGGGCGCTGGACTCAACATGGATGTGCCCAAGGCTTCCCCTACGGCCGCGAAGGTGCAGGATTTTGATGTGTCCCCCGCAGTACGCATCATCAATGGCCCATTGCAGCTCGATACGCTGAAAGGCCGATCGGTCGGTATCCTCATCGCGGATGGGTCGGACGCAGCAGCAGTCGACAAGCTTACCAGCCAGATTGGCGATGCCGGAGGAAGGCCCGTGCTGATTGCTCCGAAGGTCGGCGGCGCGAAAATGTCGGACGGTTCGTTGATGAAGGCTGACGCCCAGCTCGCAGGATCTCCGTCAGTGCTGTATGACGCAGTCGCGATCGCGATTTCAAAGGAAGCTTGCGCCATGCTCCTCAACGAAGGCGCTGCCGTCCAGTTTGTGATGGACGCTTTCGGGCATCTCAAGGCGATCGGCGCGACCGATGCCGCGCAGCCCTTGCTGGACAAGGCAGGCGTGGTGCCGGATAAGGGCGTGGTCCCGCTGGACAAGAGCTTCATCACCGCAGCGGGGAAGCGATATTGGGCGCGCGAGCCCTCCGTTCGTATGCTCGCCTGACTAGTCCCCCGTATCGCCCCGGCTGCCAGGCTACAATTCAGCGCTGCGCCAACCGGGGTGTTATGCGGTCCAGTATTTCGCTCGTCAGCCCAAAAAAGCCCTTAGAGCTATACAGCCAGCGATCTCCGAACTGGCCGAGCGCATATCGAATGCCCAAGCTCGCGGGCAGGGCAATCAGCAACAACAATGGGGTCATCCACAGAGGCGAAGATGGAGGCAGAGAAAATTGGGATAGACCAAACGCGACAGCCGTCATGATAATGCCATGGGCGAGGTAAATCGAAAGCGTGTTCCTCCCGAGGAACGCCAGTTGCTCGCGAACGACGGATAAACGCGACAGCAGGAAGGCCGCGCCTAATCCCAAAATCAGACCGATAGCGGATAATGTCAGCCGTACCGCCGGGGCTTGTTCGCTGCTGCCCTGAATAAAATCCAGGCCGACATAATTGATGGCGGCGTAGTACAGTATGGCGACCAGCGGGAAAGCGATGGAGATGTAGCGGGGCAGGTATTTAACGATATAGCGTGAATACCATAATCCCCCCACGAAAAAGGGCGCGTAGATCAACATGCTGCGCCATGATGAATGCGGGAAGTACAGGAAAACTTCTACTGCCACGGTTGTGAAAACAACCAGCAATATAAAAGTGAAGACCGATTTCACTTGATTAAGACACTTCGCGAGTACGAAATAAATTGCCAGAAGCCAGAGAAACCATGTGCCGCTAATTGGAATAATCCACATTGTAATCAGCTGCTTAACCGAGCTTCCAGTCGTGTATCTTCCTCCATCGGGGCCGATAAAACTATAACATATCCAGATGATGGTGGACCAAAGGCCATATAAATACAGGAAATAGGCAATCTTGCTTTGGGCGAGCTCGCGCCAGCTTTTGGAAACCGCGCTCGCCGCGAGCATGCCAGAAATCAGGAAAAAAAGCGGCATCCTGATAGGTTGAAAAAACGCGCTGAGTCGATCGAATCCAGCCCAATCCTCACCGATCGAGGTTGCGGTCAACTCCGCATGATGAAAGGCCACGAGTAGAATCGACAGCCCCTTTGCGGCGTCAAGCCAGACCATGCGCTGGTTTGACGGCACGATGGGGGAGGCGTCATCAACGGTAGCATCGTTGCGACCAGTAGAACTGAAATTCACAAGTGCTCCCCGAGACATGTCGCGCCGCAGCATCTGCGCATAAAAGCGAGCCGTCTCAAGAGATTTTGCGGTCAATTGATGGTTAATGCGGCGGGCCGAGTTTGGTCCGCGGCCGGGATTCCGGTCATAATCCGTCAAGCGCTTCAGACGCCAAACCTATTGGACAGCTCCGCGTCCAGCAGGACGTAGCCGATAACCTACGCCCGGCTCATTGATGATGATTTTCGGGTCAGCGGCATCTTCTTCCAGCTTCTGGCGAAGCGACCGGACTGCGATGCGCAGATATTCGACCTTGTCTGCCTGCGCAGGCCCCCAGACCGAACGCAGCAGCTGACCATGACTGATGACCCGATCGGGCCGGCGCGCGAGTTCGGAGAGCACGCCATATTCCTTGCGTGAGAGATGCACCTCGATGCCGTCCCGTTCGATGCGGCGGTGGTCGAGATCGATCTTCAATGTGCCGATCGCAAGGATTGAGGCTTCCCCATCTTCCATCCGCCGATGGCGTAGTGCTGTCCGAACTCGGGCCAGCAATTCTTCGGTGTCAAACGGCTTGGTGACATAGTCGTCCGCGCCCAGGTCGAGTGCGGCGACCTTTTCCTCGCTCTGCTCGCGTGCCGATATTACGAGAATGGGAGCCTGGGAGCGCGCACGGATGAGCTGGATCAATTCGAGGCCGTCCCGATCCGGAAGTCCCAGATCGAGCAACACGATCTCGGGCCGTTCGATGTCCAGCAGCGACAAGCCTTCGCGGGCGTTCGCGGCCTCCACAACCTCATGTCCCGCGCGTTGCAGGGCTGCCCGGAGCAGCCGGCGGATGTGCGTGTCATCCTCCACGATAAGAACCTTGGCGCTCGACGTCATGGCCCAGTTTAGGGTTGGCGCGCGCGGGCGTCGAGCGCGCGATTGAGTGCAAGCACATTGACGCGTGGTTCGCCGAGAAAACCCAGCAGCGGTTGTTCGACATGGCGATTGACGATCGCCGCAATGGCCGTGCGGGGCAGGGCGCGCGCCCTCGCCACGCGGTCGATCTGGAACCGGGCGGATTCGGGGCTGATATGCGGATCCAGGCCGGAGCCGGAGGTGGTCACGAGATCGGCGGGCGCCGTGCCCCCGCCAAGGCCCGCAACATCCTTCTGCACGCGATCGGCGAGCGTCTTGCTCGTAGGCCCGAGGTTCGATCCGGCGGATGCAAGCGCGTCATATCCGCTTCCCGCAGCGGAGGGACGACCGTGAAAGTAACGATCGGTGACGAATGATTGCCCGATAAGTTCGGAGCCTGCGACATGGTCCCCCTCACGGATCAGGCTGCCATTGGCCTGATGAGGGAACAGCAGTTGTCCGAGGCCGGTCAACGCCAAAGGGTAGGCAATGCCAAGCAGCAGCGCGAAAGCGATCGTGAGCGCTATGGCGGGGCGAAGCGCGGTGCAGAGTTCGGAGAACATATGTCTTATCCTCAGGCGAGACCGAGGCCGGACACGGCCAGGTCGATGAGCTTGATGCCGATGAACGGCGCGATCAGGCCTCCCGCACCGTAGATGCCCAGATTGCGGGCAAGCAGCGCACCCGCAGCCATCGGCCGATAGGTCACGCCTTTGAGCGCAAGAGGCACCAGCAGCGGGATGATGAGCGCATTGAAGATGATGGCGGAAAGGATTGCGCTTTCCGGCGTCGCAAGCCCCATGAGGTTGAGCACGCCTAACCCTGGGTAGAGTGCGACGAACATGGCCGGGATGATCGCGAAATATTTGGCGACGTCATTAGCGATCGAAAAGGTGGTAAGCGCGCCGCGCGTCATCAGTAGCTGTTTGCCGAGGCCCACCACTTCGATCAGCTTGGTCGGATCGCTGTCTAGATCAACCATGTTGCCCGCCTCGCGCGCCGCCTGCGTGCCGGTATTCATGGCAACGCCGACATCGGCTTGAGCGAGCGCGGGGGCGTCATTGGTGCCATCGCCGCACATTGCGACCAGCCTTCCGCCCTGCTGCTCCTTGCGGATGAGCGCCAGCTTGTCCTCGGGCGTCGCCTCGGCGAGGAAATCGTCGACACCGGCCTCGGCGGCGATCGCGGCGGCGGTGAGCGGATTGTCTCCGGTGATCATCACCGTGCGGATGCCCATCTGGCGCAACTCGCCGAAGCGCTCGCGGATTCCAGCCTTGACGACATCCTTGAGATGGATCGCGCCGAGCAGCCGGCCGCCTTGAATAACGGCCAGCGGAGTTCCGCCGGCGCGGGCGATCTCGTCTGTCATCCGGCGCAGTTCCTGCGCAGCCGGGCCGATGGCGGCTTCGGGATGGGCTTTCAGCACGGCATCGACAGCGCCCTTTTCGATCAGTTCGTCCTGGATGCGGACACCGGAGAGTCGGGTTTGCGCGGAGAAGGCGATGGTCTGCGCGCCGGCGGGCAGCGCGCGGAGCGCCACGCCATGTTTCTCACGCGACAATGTCACGATCGAACGGCCTTCCGGCGTTTCGTCGGCCAGGCTGGCAAGCAGTGCGGCGCTGGCCAGCGTGTCGACGGGAATGCCGTGAAGCGCGCGGAACTCAGTCGCCTGCCGGTCGCCGATCGTGATCGTGCCGGTCTTGTCGAGCAACAGCACGTCGATATCGCCCGCCGCCTCCACTGCCCGGCCGGATTTTGCGAGGACGTTGAAGCGCACCAGCCGGTCCATGCCAGCAATGCCAACCGCCGACAGGAGGGCTGCGATCGTCGTGGGAATGAGCGTGATCAGAAGTGCCGCCAGCATGGCTACCGGCACTGTTCCGCCTGCATAGGCCGCAAAGCCAGGAATGGTACTGACCGCGATCAGGAAGATGATCGTGAGGCCGACGAGCAGGATCGTCAGTGCGATCTCATTAGGCGTCTTTTGGCGCTCGGCCCCCTCAACCAGCGCGATCATGCGGTCGAGGAAGCCTTGTCCCGGCTCGACCGTGATGCGGACCTTGATCCGATCGGAAATTACGCGCGTACCCGCCGTGACAGCCGAGCGGTCCCCACCCGCTTCGCGGATGACTGGCGCGCTTTCACCGGTGATCGCGGCTTCGTTGACGGAGGCGACACCCTCGATCACCTCGCCATCGGCCGGGATCAGGTCGCCGGTTTCCACGACAACGATCTCGTCCTTTTCGAGGCGGCTTGCCGGTACGAGTTCATAGGCGTCGCCTACGCCGAGCAGGCGCTTGGCTTTCAGCTCGGCCTTCGTCGCCCGCAATGAGGCCGCTTGTGCCCGGCCGCGTCCTTCAGCCAGCGCTTCGGCGAAGTTACCGAACAGCACCGTCAGCCAGAGCCACAGCACAAGCTGAACCTGCAGGCCGATGCCCAGGTCGTCGCCGCCCAGCATCAGCAAAATGGTCAGCAGCAACGCCACGATCGCGGTGACGAACATCACCGGATTGCGGACGAGCTGACGTGGATCGAGCTTGCTGAACGCCTGGCCGATCGCAGGAATGATAAGCGAAGCGCTGAAGATGGAGGTTGATGCGGTCATGTCAGATGTCCGTCAGAAGAGCTGGCCATGGATCATCGCAATGTGATCGGCGACAGGTCCAAGCGCGAGGCTGGGCAGGAAGGTAAGTCCACCGAGGATCAGGATTAATCCGACCAGCAGGCCCACCCAGAGCAGGCCGGTCGTGGGGAAGGAGCCAGCGGAGGCAGGCACATATTTCTTGCCCGCCAGGCTGCCCGCGATCGCCAGCATCGGCACGATCATGAAGAATCGGCCGATCCACATCGCGACGCCGAGCAGACCATTGTAGAACGGTGTGCCGGCCGTCAGCCCGGCGAAAGCCGAGCCATTGTTCCCGGTCGCCGAGCTATAGGCGTAGAGGATCTCCGAGAAGCCATGCGGCCCCTTGTTGAGCGGCCCGGCAAGGCCATCCGGCATCACGCTGGAAAGCGCGGTGAAGCCGAGAATGCAGAGAGGGAGCACCGCGATGGCGAGCACCGCGAGCTTCACTTCGCGCGCCTCGATCTTCTTGCCGACATATTCCGGGGTGCGGCCGACCATCAGGCCAGCAACGAACACGGCAAGGATCGCGAACAGCAGGAAGCCGTAGATGCCGGCCCCGACGCCGCCGATCACGATCTCGCCGAGCTGGATATTGAACAGCGGGATCATGCCGCCGAGCGGGGTGAAGCTGTCATGCATCGCATTGACCGCGCCGCAGGACGCCGCGGTGGTAACGACCGAGAACAGCGCGGAGGCCGCGATGCCGAAGCGCACCTCCTTGCCTTCCATATTGGCGCCTGGAACACCGAGCTGGTGCAGGATCGGGTTTCCCGTCGCCTCCTGCCAATAAGCCACCGTCGTCCCTGCGAGAAACAGCACCAGCATGGCGGCGAGGATAGCCCACCCCTGTCGCGTGTCGCCGACTGCCTTGCCGAAAGTCCAGGTCAGGCCGAAGCCGATCACGAAGATCGACAGCATTTGCACGAGGTTGGTGATCGCCGTCGGATTTTCGAACGGATGCGCGCTGTTGGCATTGAAGAAGCCGCCGCCATTGGTGCCGAGCATCTTGATCGCTTCCTGGCTCGCGACCGGGCCAAGGGCGATCGCCTGCTTCACGCCTTCGAGCGTGGTGGCGTCAACGGATGCGGCCAAGGTCTGCGGCACGCCGCTCGCGATGAGAAAGAGCGCATAGAAGACGCAGATCGGCAGCAGCAGATAAAGCGTCACGCGGGTGACGTCGGCCCAGAAATTGCCCACGCCCGACGCCTGTCGCCGGGCGAAACCCCGGAATAGCGCAAAGGCGAGCGCGATGCCGGTTGCCGCCGACAGGAAGTTCTGGATCGTGAGCCCCAACATCTGACTGAGATTGGAAAGGGCCGCCTCGCCCGAATACCATTGCCAATTGGTGTTGGTGGTAAAGCTGATCGCGGTGTTGAAGGCGCCGTCCGCGCCGATACCGGCAAGCTCGCGCTGATTGAGCGGAAGCACGGCCTGAAAACGCAGAACGGCGTAGGTCAGCAGTAGCAGCGCCACATTGAATAGCAGCATGTGGATTGCGTAGGTCCGCCAGTTCTGATCCTGTTCGGGGTCGACCCCCGCGAGCTTGTAGAAACCGCGCTCAACCGGACTCAACACGACATGAAGCGGCGTGCGGCGTCCTTCGTAAAGCGCGAATAGCCACATTCCCATCGGCTTGGTGAGTGCAAGCAGGATCGTCACGAAAAGCGCGATCAAAAGCCATCCCTGCATCGTCATCGCGCGGTGCTCCTCAGAAGGACTCGGGTCGCACAAGCACGACGACGAGATAGATCAGCAGACCGGCGGCCGTGAGGCCTGCCAGGACGAGGTCGAGTGTCATCGGCCGCCCCTCTCAGGCTTTTTCGCAGATGCGGAGATAGGCGAGTGTCGCGAGCACCAATCCGGCGAGCACGCCCAGCCAAAGCAGATCATTCATCGAGATTGTCCCAGTCATCAGGCGCGATCCGGCCGCGTCGTTCCCGAGCTAGGCGTGGGGGACATATAATTTCGCGGTCGAAACCGGGGTCGACCCATTAAATCCGCATAAAGTTCGCGGCTTCATGCTCGCCATGCGGGCGGCGTCGGCATAGAGACCAGCCATGGATCGTACCGCCCAGAGCCAGCGGCCGTCACCCGAAGCGCTATTGCGCCAGGCCAACCGGGATGCACGCGGCAAGCTCAAGATTTTTCTGGGCGCCGCCCCCGGCGTGGGCAAGACCTATGAGATGCTGAGCGATGGCGCCGCCCGGCGGCGCGATGGCGTTGATGTCGTCGTCGCCGTGGTCGAAACGCACGGGCGGGCGGAGACCGAAGCGCTGCTGGAGCCCTTCGAGCTTCTGCCTCGCCGCGCGATCGACTATCGCGGGCAGACGCTGACCGAAATGGATATCGATGCCGTGTTGGCGCGGCATCCGCAGCTCGCTCTGGTCGACGAACTGGCGCACACCAATGTTGAGGGCAGCCGTCATCCCAAGCGTTGGCAGGATGTTATCGAACTGCTTGACGCGGGCATCGATGTCTACACCACGCTCAACATCCAGCATGTCGAAAGCCTAAACGATGTGGTGGCGAGCTTCACCCGCGTGCGAGTCCGCGAAACCGTGCCTGACGGCATCTTCGAGGATGCCGAGATCGAGGTTGTCGACTTGCCGCCGGATGAGCTGATTCAGCGCCTCAAGGACGGCAAGGTCTATGTCCCAGCGGAAGCGACCCGTGCGCTGTCCCATTTCTTCTCCAAGCAGAACCTTTCGGCGCTGCGGGAGATGGCGCTGCGCCGTGCCGCGCAGAACGTCGACCGGCAGATGCTCGAGCATCTCGACGCCAATGCACTGCCGGGCGCTTTTGCGGCCGGGGAGCGCGTGCTTGTCGCGATCAGCGAGCTTCCGGGATCGGACAAGCTGGTCCGCTCGGGCAAGCGGCTCGCCGATGCGCTCCGGGCGCCGTGGCAGGTGGTATTTATCGAGACTGCCCGCGCTCGAAATTTCGATGACACACAGCAGCGCAATGTCGCTGATAGCCTGAGGCTCGCCGCCAGTCTGGGCGCGACCATCGCGCGCATTCCGGCCGACAGCGTCAGCGAAGGCCTCCGCGCCCAAATCGAAACGACGCGCGCAACCCAGCTCGTTCTCGGCAAGTCACGGCGAAGCTGGTGGTTCGAGCTGATTAATGGCTCGATCGTGCGCGCGATGCTGACCTATGGCGAGCTCGCCGTTCACGTCATCGCGTCGGATCCTGCGGCAAGCGCGCCGGAGACCAAGCGGCGGCCGTCCCAGGGCCAGTGGGGGAACCCGAGCGCCTATCTCCAGATCGTCCTGCTGATCGCGGGAACGACCGCGCTGGGCAAGCTGATGCTTCCGTTGATCGGGGTCGGCGGGATCGATCTGCTTTATCTGCTGCCGGTCATTGTTTCGGCAAGCAGATTTGGATTGCGGCCAGGCATATTGGGCGGCCTGCTTGCGTCGCTGGCCTATAATTTCTTCTTCCTGCCACCGATCTACACGTTCACCATCGCCAATCCCCAAAGCGTGCTGACGATGTGCATCCTGTTCGGCATCGCGGCCTTCACCACCAATCTTACCAGCCGGCTGCGCAGCCGCGCCCAACTGGGCGTGCGCATGGCGCAGGAGAATGCGTCCGTTGCGGACATCGCTCAGGCGCTTGCGCGTGCGTCCGACTGGAATGGCACCGCCTCGATCGTGTGCGGCGAGATCGGGAAGATTCTCGATGTGAGCACAATCCTGCTCCGCGTCCGCGATGCCGGGCTCGAGCAGATCGCAGCTTCGCCGGAGGTGGCCGATCAACTTAATCCTATCGATCACGCGGCGGCGGAGTGGGCGTGGAGCCGGGGCGAGGCGTCCGGCGCCGGCACTGCCACGCTCAATGCTGCCCAATGGCAATTCCATCCGCTCCAAACCTCGCTTGGCGTATTGGCAGTGCTGGGCGTCGGCATCGACAGTGGCCGCGACCCAATCGCCGCCGATCGGGCAGTGCTGTTGTCGACCCTGCTCAATCAGGCCGCGCTGGCCCATGAACGGCTGCAGCTTGAAGATGATGTCCGCGAGGTCACGAGACTCAAGGAACGGGATCGTCTGCGCGCGGTGCTGCTCTCCTCCATCGGCCACGATCTGCGCACGCCGCTGACATCAGTGGCCAGCGCGATCGAGGAGATCGCCGCCGAAAATCCCGGAGCCAGATCGGTGCCCCTGGCGCGCATCGAGGTTGGTCGATTGCGGCGATTCCTCGACAATCTGATCGATATGGTCCGCATCGATACAGGCGCTATCCAGCTTGCCCTGGAACCCATCGATCTGGTCGACGCAGTGGGGGCCGCCGTCCACGATCTCAAGGGCTTGCTAAGTCGCAGCCATATTGAACTCAAGATACCGGCCAATCTGCCGCTAGTTCGCGCCGATCCGCGACTGCTGCATCATATCCTTATCAATCTGCTGGCCAATGCCGTGCAGCATGCGGGAACTGAAAAGCCGATCACCATCGAGGGCCGCCGGATGCCCGATGCCATCGAACTGATAGTGCGGGATCGCGGGCCGGGCCTTCAACCGGGCACGGAACTGAGCGTTTTCGAAACTTTCGCCCAGGCCAAAGGCGATGATCGGAGCGGAGGCAGCGGACTTGGCCTGGCGATAGTCAAAGGTTTCGCCGAAGCAATGCGGATAGCAGTCTCTGCATCAAATATTCCCGACGGGGGCGCGGAGTTCACCCTGAAGTTCGACACGAGCCTCATCATCCAGTCTTGAAGCTAAGGGATGAAATGAAGTCAGAAGCCTTCAGGTTCCTCTCTCAGGGAGCCCATATGGCACGCTCCTAAACTGAAAATTTAATCATGATATTTCAATAATATATGGCGGAACGGGAGGGATTCGAACCCTCGAAGGGCTATTAACCCTTACACACTTTCCAGGCGTGCGCCTTCGACCGCTCGGCCACCGTTCCGCATGCCGGTTTTGCCGGCGAAGGCGGACCCCCTATCGCGCGGGAACGGCCAGTGCAAGCAAGCTGCGGCTCTCACTTCAGAAATGGGACAACGATTTCCCGTGCGATGCGCTGGGGACGACCCGTAGCGCGGTCGATCATTGCCCAGGCCGTGCGTGACCGGACGTGCAGTGTTTCGTCCGCGCCGACGAACTCCATTTGCCGTACCGAGCGCGCGCCCTTGGGCTCTTCGGCCCAGGTCCGCGCGGTGACGGTCTGGCCTTCCAGCAGCGGTTTCAGATAATCGATCTCGTGGCGGGTGATCACCCAGACATAGGCCTCGACATGCGCCGGATCGGCGGCAGCGCGCCAGTGCGCGGTGGCAACCTCCTCGATCCAGCGCACCCAGACCGCATTGTTGACGTGGCCGAGTTCGTCGATGTCCTCGGCCTGAGCCGTCTTCGTGGCGGTATAAATGGTCAAGCGCCACCCATCTGCCAGAGAATGAAGGCATAGGCTTCCGCATCCTCCCTTAGGGAATCGTAGCGGCCCGATTTGCCGCCATGGCCCGCGCCCATGTTGATCTTGAGCAGCAGGAGGTTCTCGTCGGTCTTGGCGGCGCGCAGTTTTGCCGCCCATTTGGCCGGCTCCCAATAGGTGACGCGGGGATCGTTGAGGCCGCCGGTGATCAGTATCGGCGGATAAGGTTTCGCCGCGACATTGTCATAGGGCGAGTAGCTGCGGATCAGCTCGAACGCGGCATTGTCGGTGATCGGGTTGCCCCATTCGGGCCATTCGCCGGGGGTCAGCGGCAGGCTCTCGTCCTGCATCGTGTTGAGCACGTCGACGAACGGCACGTCCGCAACCACTGCCCCCCACAGATCAGGATCGGTATTGGTCACGACGCCCATCAATTCGCCGCCCGCCGATCCGCCATTGATCGAAATGCGCCCGGCGCGCGTGAATTTGGCCGCGACCAGCCCCTTCGCCGCATCGACAAAGTCGTGGAAAGTGTTCCAGCGCTTGGTCGCCTTGCCCTGCAGATACCAGTCATAGCCGAGGTCGTCGCCGCCACGGATATGCGCGATCGCATAGGCGTAGCCGCGATCGAGCAGCGACAGCCGGATCGTGGAGAAGCTTGGCGGATAGGCATAGCCGTAAGCGCCATAGGCGTAGAGCATCAGACGGCCCTCGCCATTCTTTGCGAAATCCTTGCGGTAGACGACCGAGACCGGGACCTGCTTGCCGTCGCGCGCGGGCGCCAGCAGCCGCTCGGTGGCATAGTTTGAGGCGTCGTAGCCGGAGGGCACTTCCTGCACCTTGCGGACGATCAGCTCGCGCTTCCTCCAGTCATAGTCGTAGACGGTGTTGGGCGTGACCATCGAGCTGTAGCCGACGCGATATTGATCCTGCGCATATTCGGGATTAGTGCCGGGGGACGCGGTATAGCTCGCCTCGGGGAAGGCTACACGGTGTTCCTGTCCCGCATAATCGCGCAGGCGGATCTGATCGAGCCCATCGACCCGTTCGGTAATGAGGAGATGGTCGCGGAACGCGGAGACGCCGCGCAGATAGACGCGGTCCGAACCAGCAATTATGGTTTCCCAACTGTCGGGCCGAGCGGGATCGGCGCGGGCGAGGCGGAAATTAACGTGGTCGTCATTGGTCAGGATCCAGAATGCACCATGCGCTGAATCGACGGAATATTGCCGTCCTTCGCGTCGCGCACTGATCAGGAGGGGCGTGGACGATGGCGCGTCGATCGGCAGCAGCCGGATTTCAGTCGTTTCATTGTTGCCGGTTACAATGGTGATCCAGCGGCGGTCGCTGGTGCGACCGACCCCGACCGAGAAGCTTGGATCGGCCTCATAATAGACCACGCTGTCTTTGTCCGCGCTGGTGCCGATCCGGTGCAGCTTGATCGTGCGAGTGCGCCAGTTTTCGTCGGTCAGTCCGTAGAGGATGTAGCCGCCATCGGCCGAGAATACGACGTTGCCGATCGTTCCTTCGATGGATTCATCGCCCCATTTGCCGGAAGCGCCGGGAATCGCCTCGGTGATGGGCATGCCTTCCGAAAGCCGCCGGAAGCGGATAGTGTAGCGCTCAGCGCCGCTGTCATCTACCGAATAGGCGAGCACATTGCCGTCGGGACTTACCTCGAGCATACCCAGCCGAAAATATTCTTTGCCCTCGGCCTCGGCGTTTTCGTCGAGGATCGTCTGATCGGCACCGCCGTCGACCGGCTTGCGTCGCCAGCGCCGATATTGCGCGCCGGGGCGATAGTCCCACCAGTAGAGCCAGTCGCCGTCCTTTTGCGGCACGCTGGCGTCGTCCTCCTTGAGGCGGCCCTTCATCTCCTGAAACAGCGTCTCGACCAGCGCCTGATGCGGCTGCATCATCTGCGCGAAATAGTCGTTCTCGGCGGTGAGGTAAGCGAGGACATCCTTGTCGTCGACCTTGGGATACCCCTCGTCCTTCAGCCAGTGATACGGGTCTTCGATCGTATAGCCATGCCGCGAGTAGCTGTAGGGCCGGCGTTCGGCGGCGGGTGGGGCGGGCGCTTTGGGGCTGTTCAAGGATCTTGCTCCGGCTGGCTGGACGGCAAAGGCCATCGCGGCGCTGCCTAGCAAATAATCACGGCGCGAAAAGTTCATTCCGATCGGCTTTCCATTGCGCCGGCCCGGAACCTGATCGTTTTGGACGGGTTGGCTGTTTGCCTGAAGGAGAAACTATCATGCGACGTGAATTTGGAAAGCTGCTGGTGGGTTTTGCGTTGGTTGCGCTCGCAGCGCCCGCCTTTGCCGATCGCGGCCCGAGCAAGGAAGAGGCGCAGGCAATCTCCACCACGCTTACCGCCGAAGGGTTCAAGAGCTGGAACAAGGTCGAATATGATCCCGACGGTGGAATCTGGAAGGTCGACGATGCGCGCAAGATCAGCGGGAAGACCTACGATGTCCAGCTCAACCGGAACTTCCAGGTCATCAAGAAGGACGGTGACTGATCGACAATCGGTTTCGCGCGTGCGGTGTGCGGCGGGAACCATAGCGGGTTCACGACATTTTATACGCTGATGAAACCCGTATTACGCTCCCACAAGAGCTGCCTTCGCGCCGAAAAGTTGAGGCGCGAGGCGGCAAATTGTCTCACCCTCGCCGGCAAGGAACCGTCAAGCGGGTTCGCCGCCGATCTGATCGCTGAGGCGGCGATGCTCCTTCGCCGCGTGCGCGAATTGTCCAGCGCCTGATTCGGCTTAAATCAGCGCGTCCAATAATCCGATGAGCGGGATGTCTGCAGGGGGCATCGGCAGATCATGCAAATTCCGGGGGTGTAACCAGCGCAATGCAGCGGCGTCGAGCGCTTGGGGAATGCCGCGCCATTTGCGGCATATGTAGAGCAGAAGCAGGAGTTCGCCCCCGCCTTCCTTCGACGCGGTCCCGAATCCCGCCGGCGCCAAGCAGGCGCTTTCAGTGGAAATGCCAAGCTCCTCGGCAAGTTCGCGCACAAGGGCGTCTTCCATGCGTTCGCCTGGTTCGATCTTGCCCCCGGGGAATTCCCACAGGCCAGCCATCGGCCGCCCGGCCGCGCGCTGCTGCACCAGCACCCGGCCATCTCCGTCCACGAGCGCTGCCGCAACGATCACCAGCATAGTTCATGTTCCCCGCATGCCTGAGCAAACTTTCTTAACCCGATAGCGATAGGTCAAGCATGGGGCAAAATGGGATTGAGCATCCAGCATGCTGAAACGGGTTCGCAACCTTCGGCGCGATGACGCCGGCGCTACGACGGTGGAGTATGGGTTCATACTTGCCCTCATCGTGGTTGTCGTAATGGGCGGCATAATAGGCGTCGCTAGCGTGACGGTGGAGATGTGGGACGGCGTTGCGGACAACGTCACCAGAGTTTGAATGGCTTAGAGTACCGCCTTTCTCGGACACTCTTAGGCTATCGTTCACCATCAATCTCGCCGGCATTAAAACTTTAGAAACTCCTTGCGCCATATTGTTCCAATGCTTGCTGGCCCATGGAACTGGGTTGGTCGGCCGGGAACATATATTGGGCGTTGAACAAGGAGATTACCCATGCAGTTTTTTCGCAAGCTTCTGAAGGATTCCAAGGGCGCGACCGCCATTGAATATGGTCTGATCGCCGCTCTCATCGCTGTTGCCGCGATCAGCGCCATGTCCGCCGTTGGCGGCAAGGTTGCGACCGTGTTCAACAACGTCGCGAACAACATGAAGGCCTAAGCTAGCTGATAGCTTCCTTCATTTGAATAAAGAGGGCGGCGGGGCATTGCTCCGCCGCCTTTTTTCATGCCTTTAGCTGAGTACGATCAGCTTCACTTTATCGCCGGCGCGCAGGCGCGAGCTCGATGACAGGCCGTTGAGCGCGAGGAAGCGCTCCATCCTGTAGCTGGAATAGGCCATCTGATTGGCGAGGCTAACCAGCGTGTCTCCGGCCTTTACCTGAATCACCTTGATCCGCCGTGGCTTGACGCTGGCGGCTTCCGAATCGGGAAGGCGGCGGAAACTGTCGATCAACGGCACAAACGCGCCAAGGCCGCTGCCCTGCGGCGTGATCGTGATGAAATGATAGACCGCGTCCGGCGTGAAGCGATAGGCGAAGACGGTAACGTCGACCGGCCCCTGCTGCGTCGACGCGCGGGCCATTGCATAAGCAGCGTCGATCCCGTTGACCGCCGTCGTGCGGACCTCGCCGTAATTCACGCGGGTCTGGCCGCCTCCGATGCCCTGAAACACCTGATCGACATAGCCGGTAAGACCGTTGGCGCCCAGCTTTCCGCCCTGGAACTGGGCTTGCCCGCCAGTGCCGCTGATCGAGACCGCAGTCGGGCTGTTGGCGATGGCGTAACCCTGTGGCGCAGCGAAGGCGAGTTTCAGCTCGGGATGCTTGAAATTCTGGCCGTCTACAATGCCTTGAGCTGGATCATCATCATAGCGCACGCCGTCGATGGCAGCGAGGAAGGCGTCGCGATTGCGCGCACCCTTGCCGGGCGCCGCACCAGCCGCCCTGGCGCGCTGCTGGGCGCGCTTGACCCTGTCCCCGGTGTTGGGGTGCGTGCTGGCCCAGCTTGGCTGGGCGTTGGCGTCCTTGCCCGCGAGACGCGCCTCGACCGATGACATCGCGTTGAGCTGCGCGAGCATGTCCGCAGCCGCGTAGGGATCGTAGCCCGCGCCACGCAGATAGCGGATGCCGAGATCGTCGGCCTCATATTCCTGCGTTCGCGAGAAGCGGAGGGTGTAGAGCTGTGCTCCGTATCCCGCGATCTGGCCGAGCTGCGAACTGCCGGTGAGAACGCCCACTCCGGCCGCCAATATGCTGCCCAGCGTCGATGTGGAGCTGCGCTTGTTTGAATGGCGGGCGGCGACATGGCCAACCTCATGGCCCAGCACGGATGCCAGCTCCGCCTCGTCATTCATCAGCGCAAGCAGCTGGCGCGTCCCGTAGACATAACCGCCGGGGATCGCGAAGGCGTTGTTCACGGGGGAATCGAGCAGGGTGATGGTGAAATCGCGCTCCGAATTCGAAAGGCCTGACTGGACGGCAATCTTCCTGCCGACCCTTTCGACATAGGCCGCCTGCGGGCCGCGATAGGCACCGCCGAACTGTTTCAGCAACTCCGGATGCGCCTTGGCGCCGGTCGCCTTGTCGCTGGCGGAAATGTTTCGAACGGTCTGGGCCTTCGAGGCGACGGGCATGGAGACCGTCAGCGTCAAGGCGAGGGCTGCTGCGAGCTTCTTCATGGGTCCTCGTGGATCTTTTGCGTTTAAACGGAGCCTAGCGAATGTCGGTTCCGAAACGAAGATGCGTTTCCTGCCGGGAATTCGCAGCGGCAGCCTCGAATTTGATCGCCGTCAAATATTTTTGAAGCCGCCGCCGACATCCTGCTCCTTCCGGAATTTAATGGGAGGGAAAAATGGCGTTCATTGGCGAGCATTATGTGCAGCTGGTGGTTGGAGTGATGTCGGTGTTCGTGATCGTGTTGCTGACGATCAGCGTTCAGGACGCGTTTCACAGCCGCAAAAAATAGTGATGGCGGCCGGATGATGTCTACCCAATCACCCTTCGAAAGGATCGGCGGATCCAAAGCCATCAGCGCAATCGTCAATGCCTTTTACGATCTGGTCGAGACCGATCCCCGCTTTGCAGAGCTTCGCGGGATGCACGCACCTGATCTCGCGCCCATGCGCCGTTCGCTTGCAGGGTTTCTGGATGGCTGGATGGGCGGACCGCGTCACTGGTTCGATGAGAACCCCGGAAAATGCATGATGTCCCTGCATGGCAAGTTGGCGATTGGCCGGGACACGGCTGGGCAATGGGTTGAGGCGATGCGCGGCGCACTGGAAATCTGCCAGCCCGATCCCGATCTCGCCGAGGCGCTCATTACGGCATTCGAGAATATTGCCAACGGGATGGCCCGGAACCGGCCTAACCCGCCAGGCCCGTGACAGCGGCAAGGCCGAGGAAAGAGAAGAAGCCCATCACGTCGGTCATCATGGTCACGAACACCGCTGACGAGACCGCAGGATCGACCTTGGATCGTTCAAGGGTAATGGGGACGAGGACTCCCGCCAGTCCTGCGGTCAAATTATTGATGACCATCGCCGTGGCTATGACGCCGGCGAGCAAGCCGTTCCCGTAAAGAAGCCAGGTTCCGCAACCAATCAGCAATCCCAGCGATGCGCCGTTCGCGGCGGCGATCCGGAATTCCCTCAGGATCATGCGCGCGGTGTTGGAGCTTGTGAGCTGGTTTGTCGCCAGCGCGCGCACCACCACCGCGAGCGTCTGGGTGCCGGCATTCCCGCCCATGCCGGAAACGATCGGCATCAGCACGGCGAGCAGCGCGAACCGGCTGATCTCGCCCTGAAACAGACCGACTACCGAGGCGGCGAGCATGGCCGTGCCGAGATTGACCACCAGCCAAGTGAGACGGGAACGAACGGTAAGCGCAATCGGTTCGTTGATGTCGCCGTCGCCGGCGCCGGACAGGCGAAGGATATCCTCGCCGGCTTCTTCCTGGATGATGTGCACGATATCGTCGACGGTGATCATGCCGACGAGCCGGCCCGACTGATCGACCACTGCCGCGGAGATGAGCGCGTATTTCTGAAAGCGGAGGGCCACCTCCTCCTGATCCATATCGACCGGGACCAGCGTCTGTTCGCGCTGCATCACGTCGGTCATCGCGATCGATCTTGGCGTGCGGAGAATCCAGCTGAGCTTGCAGGTGCCGGTTGGGCGGTGCGAGGGATCGACGACGAAGATTTCCCAGAAATCCGTGGTCAGGTCCTCATTGCTGCGCAGATAGTCCAGCACGTCGCCGACAGTCCAATGTTCCGGCACCGCGATCAGGTCACGCTGCATCAGGCGGCCGGCGGATTCTTCCGGATAGGAGAGCGCCTCCTCGATCGCGGCGCGATCATCGGGCGCGAGCGCACGGAGCACCTCGCGCTGGTCGTCTGCGTCAAGCTCCTCGATGATCGCGACGGCGTCGTCGGTGTCGAGCTGAGTGGCGATCGCGGCGACCTGATAGGGTGCGAGCGCGTCGATCAGTTCGTCGCGCACCCATTCGTTCATTTCGGACAGCACGTCGCCGTCGAGCAGCTCCGCCAGCGCGGCCGCGAGCGGACGCCGTGCGTCGCTCGGCGCGAGTTCGAACAGGTCGGCGATGTCGGCTGGATGCAGCGGCGTCACCATCTCGCGCGCCGCCTCCACCTCTCCGGCCTCGACATGCCGGATCACTGCGTGGACGAAATCGGGCGTCAGGCGATCCTCGCCGTCATGGCTGGCGCGCGGAGCGGGCAGGGCGGGCGCGGCGGTGTCTTCGTCGATCTCGCTCATGCGCGGCTTCCGGCAAAAAGGTCTTTCGCCGTCCCTAGAGCCTGATCGTCCGAGGTGGAAGCGCTTTGCGCTTCTGCCTTTTGTCGGCCTATTCCATGATCATGGGTTCGGGGTTGGCCGACTTGTTCTTCTGCACGCGCAGCAGCAGGGTGAAGGGAATAAGCGCAAGGGTCATGACCGACATCAGCCAGAAGGAATCCAGGTAGGTGATCATCAGCGCCTGCCGATTCACTTCGCGGTCCAGAAATTCCCTTGCGAGTATGGTGGGCGCTCCGAACTGTTCCGCAACGCCGCCCTGCATGATCGGATACTGGATGATGCTGAGCGTGCTTGCGAGATCCGCATGGCTGATCTGCAAGTTGCGAGCAGCCAGCGCGGTGAACATCGCTATGGTGAGCGAAGCCCCGATATTGCGGGACAGGCTCCACACCGCCGCACCGCTGGTCCGGAATTGCGGAGGAAGCGTGGCAAAGGCCAGCAGGTTCATCGGCACCATGATGAAACCGAACCCGGCGCCCTGGATCAGCCCGGTGATGATGATCGGGCGCTCATCCATTTCGAGCGAAAACCCCGTCATCATCCACTGCGAGCCGCCGATCAGGGCCATTCCGAACGCCACGAGGATTCGCGGATCGATCCGGCTTGCCACCCGGCTGACAAGCAGTATCGAGATCATCATCGCAACACCACGCGGCATTACCATATATCCCGCATAGGTCGTGCTGTAACCCAGAAGCGACTGGAGCATGGGCGGAAGCAACGCGGATGCCGCCACCAGCACGCCCATGGAGACAAGGAAGAAGAGGTTCGCGAGCACGAAATTGCGATCCTTGAACAGTTCCACCGGTATCAACGGGTTGCGCGCCGTGAAGGTGTGGATTGCAAACATCCATATCATGGCCCCGCTGATGCCGAGTTCGACAATGATCTCTCTAGAATCCAGCCAATCGAGCTGGGTCCCGCGATCGAGCGCGAGTTGCATGGCGCCCAGGCCCAGCGCCAGCAGACTGAAGCCGATGGCGTCGAACCGCACCTTTGGACGCTCTATGTCGGAAAGCAGCGCGAAAACGCCTGCCAGGGCCAAAATGCCAATCGGCACGTTGATGAAGAACACCCATCGCCAATTATAGGCGTCGGTGAGAATGCCGCCGAGGACAGGCCCCAGAACCGGGCCGATCATCACGCCCATGCCCCAGATCCCCATGGCTTTGGGCCGATCCTTCTCCGGATAGATATCAAGCATGATCGATTGCGCCAGAGGGCTGAGAAAAGCGCCGAAAACACCTTGGGCGATCCGTGCCGCGACCATCATCTGCAGCGAAGTGGCGGCGCCGCACAGCATCGAGGCAATGGTGAAACCACCAACCGCGACCGCCATCAGATTCCGGCGCCCCATCACGGTTTCCAACCAGCCAGTGGCCGGCGTGGCGATCGCGGCCGCGACGATATAGGACGTCAGAACCCAGGTGATCGTATCCGGCGCCGCGCCGAGCGACGCCTGCATATGCGGCAATGCCACGTTCGCAATGGTTGAATCGAGGACCTGGATAAGCGTTGCGGCCATCACCACGATGGTCAGCGCGAGACGTTTGCCCGGCGGCATTTCGTGGGTGGCCTGCATGGAACGCAGCTATGCTCTCGCGAGCGAGCTTTCAATCTTCAGATCATTTTCTGTATTGTTGGTAAAACTCCAAAGCGGTGCGCAGCCAAGACTGGTTGAAGAATATGGGCTGGCGCAGTCGACCGAAGCCGCCTAAGCGCCGCCACAACTTTCAATTCCAGGAGGATGGCCATGGCCGACAATCCCGAAGATACCCTGTTGCTCACGCTCGAAAGCGGCGATGTGAAGATCCGGCTGCGTCCAGGCCTGGCGCCCAAGCACGTAGAGCGGATCAAGGAGCTTGCTCGTGAGGGGTTTTATGACGGGGTGGTGTTCCACCGCGTGATTCAGGGGTTCATGGCGCAAGGCGGCGATCCGACTGGCACCGGAATGGGCGGTTCGGAAAAGCCGGATCTGCCTGCGGAATTTTCGGCCGAATCTCACGTGCGGGGCGTCTGCTCGATGGCGCGGAGCAGCAATCCGAATAGCGCCAACAGCCAGTTCTTCATCTGTCTGGACGATGCGACGTTCCTCGATCGCCAATATACGGTCTGGGGCGAAGTGGTCGAAGGCATGGATAATGTCGACGCCATTCCCAAAGGCGAGCCGCCGCGCAACCCCGGCAAGATCCTGTCGATGAAAGTGCTCGCTGACGCCTGAGCGGCTCAGTCCGCGTCGGACGGCAGGCTTTCGAACAGCCAGTCGTGGAACAGCCGCACCGAGCGGTTGGAAAGCGCGCTTTTTCTGCACGCGAACCAGTAGTTGTGCGGGCTGGGGAGATGTGTGTCCGACAGAGCCACGAGCCGGTTGTCGGTTGCTGCTGCCAGATGCCCATCGAACATGAAAGCAACGCCCAGCCCTGCGGCTGCGGCATCAAGGATGAGCTGACCCGAATCGAAATAATCTATCGTCAGTGGCTCGAGATTGGGTTCGCCCACGGCTTCGCGCCAGACATCGAGACTGTCGCGAAGATCATTGTGAAGCAGGACGGTCAGCTTCCGGATATCGTCCGGCATGAACGGGTGCCCCAGACTTTCGGCCAGCGAGCGGGCTGCGACCAGCACGATCCGACCCCTTGTGATTTCACGGGAATAAAGGCTTGGTTCAACCTCCCGCGTAAGCACGACCGCGGCGTCGATGCCGTCATTGAGGCGCGCAATGCCATTGATCGTCGTGTTCATATCGACATGCAAATTGGGGTGTTGCGCCCGCAAAGCGGCCATGTGGGGCATTAATCGCTGCGATGCAAAAAGAGGAGGAACCGAAAGTCGGAGCCTCAATATCTCTTGGCCGACCCCCGTCGAAATCTCTATCGCATCACTTAGCATATCGAGTGCGGGGGCGATTCTATCGAGCAGCTTCTCTCCATCGCTGTTCAATATGATTGCCTGATGACGTCGTTGAAACAGAGGCATCCCCACGAAGCGCTCCAGCGCCTGAACACGCCGGCTAAGTGCAGGAGAGGAGAGGGAAAGCTTTTCCGCCGCAGCCTTCACTGAACCCTCGCGCGCTACTTGCACGAAGGCCTCAATGGACGTCAGTGGGGGTAGGCGCCGCACGTATTAGCTCCTCATTGCAGCTCGTTAAATAATCGCATTCGACGAGTTATACCAAGCAATTGATGACCTACCAGGCGGTATGAAGCCAGGTTGCGAGTTTTGCAACTTGGAATGCGTCTTTCGCAATTGCCTAGCACGCCTTCGCAAGTGCAAAAAGAAGGTGCCTTTCAGGCATCCTCTCCTAAAACTTTGCAGGGCCGGCTTTGCCGGCCCCTTTTTTTGTCCGCGCGATATGGTCAGGGGATCGAATTCGCCGGCAAAGCTCTTATGTCTCGTCCCGAACGGGGCAGGAGAGTCCAGATGGCTGATAGCGAAAACCCAGTCCGCCGCCTTCAAGTGGCGAATGCACGTCCCGATGATTCGGGTCGTGGCCTTGCGCGTATGTCGCGACAGGTGATGGGTTCGCTTGGCCTAGTAGAAGGCGACGTGATCGAGATTGTGGGCAAGCGCGCCACGCCTGCCCGCGCCGTGCTCTCCTATCCCGAGGACGAAGGACTTGAAATCCTTCGTGTCGATGGCCTTCAGCGCGCGAATGCCGGCATCGGCTCGGGCGATTTCGTCGAGATTCGCAAGGCCGAATCCAAGCCGGCGACCCGCGTCGTGTTCGCACCCGCTCAGGAAAATCTGCGGCTTCAGGGCTCGGCCAACGCGCTCAAACGCACGTTCGGCTTGCGTCCGCTTACCACAGGCGATGTGGTTGCGACTGCCGGCCAGCAACGGGTCGACCGTTCCGACATGCCGCCAGCTTTGTCCCAGATGCTCAACGCCCCGGCTTATGCGTTGCAGGAGATCAGGCTGACGGTGGTGGCGTCGAGCCCCAAAGGGATTGTCCACATCACTCCGGAGACCGAGGTCGAACTGCGGCCCGAATATGAGGAAGCGCGCGACAGCCGGCGCGCGGACGTGACCTATGACGATCTCGGCGGCCTTGGCACGACGATCGACCAGGTGCGCGAAATGGTCGAACTGCCGCTGCGCTATCCGGAGCTGTTCCAGCGGCTGGGCGTCGATCCGCCCAAGGGTGTGCTGCTCCATGGCCCTCCCGGAACCGGAAAGACACGGCTGGCCAAGGCCGTCGCCAATGAAAGCCAGGCCGAATTCTTCCACATCGCCGGCCCGGAGATCATGGGTTCAGCCTATGGCGAGAGCGAGAAGCGGCTGCGCGAGGTGTTCGAACAGGCGGCCAAGTCGGCGCCGTCGATCATCTTCATTGATGAGATCGATTCGATCGCGCCGAAGCGCGCGCAGGTAACTGGCGAGGCGGAAAAGCGGCTGGTCGCCCAACTGCTGACGCTGATGGACGGCCTCGAGGCACGCCAGAACACGGTCGTGATCGCCGCCACCAACCGGCCCGAAGCGATCGATGAGGCCCTGCGCCGTCCGGGTCGCTTCGATCGTGAGATCGTCGTCGGCGTGCCGGATGAGCGTGGGCGCCGGGAAATCTTGGGCATCCATACGCGCGGCATGCCGCTGGGCGACAAGGTCGATCTGGAAGAGCTGGCTCGCACAACCTACGGGTTCGTTGGCGCCGATCTTGCGGCGCTTGCCCGCGAAGCGGCGATCGAGGCCGTGCGCCGGATCATGCCTAAGCTCAATCTTGAAGAGGGCACGATCCCGCCGGAAGTGCTCGACACGCTTTCAGTAACGCGTGAGGATTTCCTCGGCGCGCTCAAACGCGTCCAGCCGTCCGCGATGCGCGAGGTGATGGTTCAGGCGCCGAACGTCAGCTGGTCCGACGTGGGCGGGCTTGATGAGGCGCGCGAGAAGCTGCGCGAAGGCGTCGAACTGCCGCTCAAGGATCCGGACGCGTTCCGGCGATTGGGTATACGGCCGGCCAAGGGCTTCCTGCTCTACGGCCCGCCCGGCACCGGCAAGACCTTGCTGGCCAAGGCGGTTGCGCGCGAGGCGCAGGCCAATTTCATCGCGACCAAGTCAAGTGACCTCCTGTCGAAATGGTATGGCGAGAGCGAGCAGCAGATCGCGCGCCTGTTCTCCCGTGCGCGGCAGGTGGCGCCGACGGTGATCTTCATCGACGAACTGGATTCGCTCGTCCCGGCGCGTGGTGGCGGGATGGGCGAACCGCAGGTCACGGAAAGGGTGGTGAACACCATTCTCGCCGAGATGGACGGGCTGGAGGAATTGCAGTCGGTTGTCGTGATCGGTGCGACCAACCGGCCAAATCTCATCGATCCTGCGCTGCTTCGACCGGGCCGTTTCGACGAGCTCATCTATGTCAGTGTGCCCGATGTCGAGGGACGTCGTCGCATATTGGGCATTCATGTCAGCAATATGCCACTCGCCGACGATGTTGATCTCGACAGTCTCGCACGACGCACCGAGCGCTTCACGGGGGCCGATCTCGAAGATCTCGCCCGGCGGGCTGGTCTGTTCGCCTTGCGAGGATCATTGCAGGCAGAGCGTGTCACTGCGGCCAATTTCGAAGCGGCGCTTGCCGAGACGCGCGCGTCGGTCACGCCCGAGATCGAGCGGGAGTATGAGCAGATGGCGTCACGGCTGAAACAGGACGCCATGTCGATCGCGCCGATCGGTTTCATATCGCCGGGAATGCTCAAGCCGAGGGATGCACGGCCGGACGATTAAGCGGAACTGGCACGTCATTCCGGCCGTCTTTCTCAAACCCTGACTTGCGTTTGGGAGCGCCTTTTGCCAACGCAGTAGGCAGTGGAGCCCAACTGGGGAGCATTGAAGATCATGCCAACCGGCGAAACCGCACTTAAACAACGCCGCAAGCTTCGCCTTCCCAAGTTCGAACACCTGCCTCTCGCCTTGTTCTTTCGCGAATTTTGTCGCAATCCGACGATGATCGGATCGATCATTCCGTCGTCCGACAAGCTGATCGACCGAATGCTTTCGCGGATTGATTGGGAGGGGACGCGCCTCTTCGTCGAATATGGTCCAGGGGTCGGCACCTTCACGCGTCCTATCCTGGATCAACTTGCGCCTGATGCCACGCTCATCGCGATCGACACCAATCGTGATTTCATTCGCTATCTTGAGCAGACGATCGACGATCCGCGGCTGATCCTGATAAATGGCTCAGCGGCCGATGTGGCATCGATCATTGCGCGGCACGGGTTCGAGCACGTGGATTATGTGCTCTCGGGCCTGCCCTTCTCGACGCTTCCACCGGGTGTGGGACCGGCGATCATGCGCGAGACTCACAAGGTGCTGCGTCCGGGCGGCGCCTTCGTGATCTACCAATATGCGCTCAAGGTGCTCCGCCTGCTCAAACCTTATTTCGCTAATATCGACCGTGATTTCGAGCCTATCAATATACCGCCAGCCCAGGTTTTCTGGGCCTGGAAGGACTGATCGCCGCCACGGCGTAACTCACTCCATCGTTAGTCTCCCTTCAGTTCGTCGGAACCCGTGGTGGTTGCGGCGGGTTCTGCCGCATCGGAGGGGAAACGAAATGGAGATGAGGTCATGCGTAATAAAATAACGGCCGCGGCTTTGACGGTCGCGATGGCCCTGAGTGCTTTGCCAAGTGCCGCAAACGCAGCAAGCGAGAAGCGCTCGCGCGCCACCGTTGCTGAAGCTCGTGGCAAGATCGAAGCCAATGAGAAGGCCGGACTCTCCGGCACCGCAGCCACCGATGCGCAAAGCAGGGCACGCGAGGCGCTAGCCCGCGCGGAAGAGGCTGTTCGCAAGGACAAGGAAAACCGCGCTTATTACGAGGCCAATTCGGCTGATGCGCTTGCCGGTCTCGCTCAGGCGACGTCGGAACTCGACAAGCTGAACACCGAGCGCAACCAAATCGCGGCGCAATAAGGAGAGACATCATGAATCGCATCACCACCACATTGATGGGGGCGACGGCGCTCGCTCTCTTTGCGACGCCCGCGCTTGCCGAAAAGCGCGATAATATTCTGGTCGACCAATATCGTGAAAAGATCGCGGCGGCGCGTGCCGAGCCGGGCGTTGCACAGAATGGCGCGGCCGACCTCGATCGTGCCACTGCGGAACTGAACGATCTCCACAGTCGCCTGGATAATAACGACGTTGCCCAGGCCAAGGCCGTGATGACCGAGCTCGATGCGCTGATCGAAACCGCGCGAACCCGTGCGCGCATCGCTGCCGCTAAGGAAGAGGTTGCCCAACTGCGTCAGCAGGCGAGCACCCGGATGGCTTCGGCACAGGCCGAGACGCAGCAGGCAAAGCTGGACGCCAATGCGGCGCGGGCTGAAGCGGCGGCCACACGCGCAAAGCTGCAGGATCTGCAGATGAAGCAGACATCGCTGGGCGCCACGCTCGTGTTGCAGGACGTGGTGTTCGAAACCGGAAAAGCGGATCTTAAGCCGGGCGCTGCCGATCGGCTGCGTCCGCTTGCGACCTATCTGTCTGCCAATCCTGACGTGAAGGTGCGCATCGACGGTCATACGGACGCGCAGGGCTCCAACAGCTATAATCAGGATCTTTCGGAACGCCGCGCCCAGGCCATTCGGACGGCGCTCGGTTCAATGGGTGTCGATCCGGGACGGGTGCAGGCGGTTGGCCATGGCGAGACCACGCCACTGGCTGACAACCGCACCGCAACCGGGCGTCAGCAGAATCGGCGTGTGGAAATCACCCTGGTGGGCCAGAACGCGTCGAATTTCGCGGCCACCAAGTGATTTAGGAGGGAGGCCGGAGCGATCCGGCCCCTTTTTATCGCCAGCGCGGACCGAAGTTGAGGCGGCGCGTGACATTGGAATCCAGCACGCCGACAAGAAAATAAGCCAGGCTCCAGCGCAGGCGTGCAAGCCAGGTTCTGCGCCGGCGATGAAGCTGCGGCGTGATCGCCTGCGCCGAGCGCCGCTCTTCTTCAGCATAGGCGCGCATATGATCGGCGAAGTCCTTGTCCTCGATCCGCAGCATCAGCTCGAGATTGAGATAGAGGCTCCGCACATCGAAATTTGCCGAGCCGGCATAGACCGCATCGTCGAGGACCAGCAGCTTGGTGTGAAGCCGCGCTACCCGATATTCCCAGACTTTCACCTTACGTTTCAGCAGTCGGTGATAGCTGTGGCGGGCAGCGGCGACGACGATCTCGCTGTCCGATCTGGCGGCCGTCATGACATTGGCCGTGCCGCCGCGGCGTCCGACCGATGCGAGGCGGCCCAGCATGATCGGGCTGGGGATGAAATAGGCCGAGATCAGGTCCATTTGCCGGGCCTTGTGGAGATCCGTCTTCACCGCCTTGGCCCAGGGGTTGAGCCTGCGCGTCGGTCCACCCATAAGCCAGCGAACCTGGCCCTCCTGATCGCTCCAGCGTCCAAGCGTTCGCCGGAGGTCGCGTAATCGCGCATTTGGCTTGCGCGACCAGGCGGCGAGCGCGTCATAATAGCCGGCAAGGCGGTGTGCGGCATCGCCTTCGACGCCAAGGCCGAGATCCCGCCAATGGGTTCTCCCTTCGTCGGCAAAATAATCGTCGGCGATGTTGAAACCGCCGATCAGCGCGCGCTTGTCGTCCGCCAGCGCCATCTTCTGATGGTTGCGGAGCAGGTAGCGCCGGCCGAAACGGGGCAGGAAACGGCAGACATCCGCCTGCGACTGATAGAGCGGGGCGAGAAAGGCATCGGTCGCCGAGCTGCCGAAACCGTCGATGGTCAGCGAGACGTGCACGCCCCGCCCGCAGGCTTCGACGAGCGCGTCGCGGACCTTCCGTCCAGCTTCATCCTTGGCGAAGATATAATAGAACAGGCGCAGGCTAGACTGAGCACCCGCGATCAACGCGAGCAGAGCCTCCATGCGCTCCGCCCCCGTCACATAAGGCGTCAGCGTAATGGCGCCCACCGTGAAGCTTTTGGGCTGCGATCCTCTCATGCTGCAGGGGGATGGGGGCGCACAGCGGCGCTGGCAACCCTCATTCGATTGGCGTCATTCATTGACAGCGGAGCGGGCGGCTGTTAGGCGGCCGACTTTCCGATATCTCCACCGTTTAGCGGAGCGTTTCACTATGGCGCGCGTCACCGTCGAGGATTGCGTCGACAAAATTCCGAACCGGTTCGATCTGGTTCTGCTTTCCGCCCAGCGGGCACGGCAGATTTCCGCTGGCGCGGAACTGACGATTGACCGCGATCGCGATAAAAACCCGGTGGTCGCTCTCCGCGAGATCGCGGATGAGACGGTCACGCCTAGCGAGCTTAAGGAGGCGGTGATCTCCGGCCTCCAGCGCTTCCGCGTCGACGATGAGGATGCGCCGGACGAAATCGGCTCGCTGAGCGCATCGGCCGAAGCGCTGCGGCTCACTGCCGCCGCTCCGCCGCGCAACCAGAATATCGGTCCTGATTACGACTGAGTAAGCTCGGCGCGATCTTTCCAGCAAAGGTCGCTCAGATCGAGAGCACGCCCGTCCGCAGCCGTCACACGGATGTTGTTGACGGGCTTGCCGTCACGCCTGTCCACCAGCACGGGATTGCTGGGACAGCCGGATTCCCACTGCTCTCCCCATTGGCGCAGCGCGATCAGCGTGGGCAGCAGCGCCTCCCCCTTCGGCGTCAGCGTGTAGATCACCTTGCGACGATCGTCCGCGCAATCGCAGCGCTGCAGGATGCCGTGCTGGACGAGCTTGGCGAGCCGGTTCGCCAGGATGTTGCGGGCGATGCCGAGTTGTCCCTGGAATTGCTCGAAATGACTGAATCCGTTCAAGGCCGCGCGGAGAATCAGGAACGACCAGCGCTCGCCGACGACTTCCAGCGCCGCCGGGAGGCTGCACTGCAGAACCTCTCTTCTGAGATGCTCAATCTCCATGATTCCGAAGATAACCCCTTTCACCACGGTCGCAAGCAGGTTCAAATATAAAGTTGCTTTTTGATACTTATATTAATAAGTAGCCATAAGCAACTTACATGGGGGTCATCATGCATTCTCGGAATTTGAGCATGTTCGCGGCGGCAATCCTGATTGCCTGGAGCGTTCCGGGGGTGGCGGCCGAGTACAGGGTCACGCCAGTGACCGCCCCTGCCGACGGAAAGATCATCGTCCACGACGTCGCCTGGCATTGTGCGTCGGGAAGCTGCATGGCAGCGCGTACCGGCAGCTCGACGGACACTACAGTCTGTTCCGCTCTCGCCCGGTATCTTGGCCGCCTTTCTGCTTTTGTGGTCGCGGACGCGGCGTTCGATGTGGCCGCACTCGAAAAGTGCAATCGGCGCGCGCGCTAGCTTTTACACGTATGGCGGTAGAGAATTTGTAAGGCGGGGCCGAATCCGCGCTTGTTTTTGTTGCATCTGCGTCAAAAGGCACGACATCATGAGCGGATGCTGAGGCAATATGAACTGGTCGAACGGGTCAAAAGCTACGACCCGGACGCTGATGAAGCGTTGATCAACCGCGCCTACGTGTTTTCGATGCAGGCGCATGGCAGCCAGAAGCGGGCAAGCGGCGATCCCTATTTCAGCCATCCGATCGAGGTGGCCGGCATCCTGACCGACCTCCATCTCGATGACGAAACGATCGCGACCGCGATTCTCCACGACACCATCGAGGACACGCTCGCTACCCCCGAGCAGATCGAAAAGACCTTCGGGCCGAATGTGGCGCGGCTGGTGGACGGCGTCACCAAGCTTTCCAAGATCGAGGCGCAGACCGAGAATGAGCGCGCCGCCGAAAATCTGCGCAAATTCCTGCTGGCGATGTCCGGCGATATCCGTGTGCTATTGGTGAAGCTGGCTGACCGGCTCCACAACATGCGGACGCTGCATCACATCCCTTCGCCCGATAAGCGTCGCCGGATCGCACGCGAGACGCTGGATATCTATGCACCCCTTGCCGAGCGCATCGGCATGTACGAGTTCATGAAGGAGATGCAGGAGCTCGCCTTTCGTGAGCTTGAGCCCGATGCCTATGCGTCGATCGTCAAGCGACTGGAGCATCTCCATCAGGGTGGCGGCAACCTGATCTCGCGGATCGGGTCGGGTGTTCGCATGCTGCTCGGCCGCAACGGTATTCAGGCCGAGGTGACGGGCCGCGAGAAGCATCCCTTCTCGATCTGGCGGAAAATGGCCGAGCGGCATATCAGCTTCGAACAGCTTTCGGACGTGATGGCGTTCCGGGTGATCGTGCCCGATATTGAGCAATGTTATCGCGCGCTCGGGGTGATTCATCAGAAGTGGCCGATGGTTCCGGGGCGCTTCAAGGATTATATCTCGACGCCCAAGCGCAACGGTTATCGCTCGCTCCACACATCGGTGATCCATTCCGAAAAGATGCGGATTGAGATCCAGATCCGGTCAAAGAACATGCATGCCCAGGCGGAATATGGCCTCGCCGCGCACTGGGCCTACAAGCAGGCGGATATCGCCAAGCCCGATGCGCAGATCAGCTGGATCCGGGATCTAATCGAGATCCTCGAACATGCCGGGTCCGCCGAGGAGCTGCTCGAGCACACGCGGCTGGCGATGTATCAGGACCGGA
>CAYLIK010000007.1:36148-41313 GCA_964383565.1 uncultured Sphingomonadaceae bacterium | reverse complement strand
GGGCAGCGTTGAAGAACTCGTCGCTAACATCAACCGTGATGCGTCGGGTGTCATCGCTTCGCTGAACGACAGCGGCACGATTACCCTGTCGAACGACACTGGCGCCGACATCGTCATCGCTGGTTCGTCGCCGACTTCGGCTGGCTTCACCGCCGCGACCTACACCGGCTTCGTCGCCATCAACAGCGTCGACGGTTCGGACATCAAGGTCCAGGCCAAGAACGCAGCCAACGGCTTCGTGGGTGGTGCAGGCACGCTTGCCGACGTGAAGGCCTTCGGTCTGAACGAGAGCAGCGACGGCAAGGTGTTCGCAGGCTCCGCGGTTTCCACCACGGCTCTGTCAGCGACCGACGACCTCAAGATCAACGGTGTCCTGGTCGGCAAGTCCGACGCGGCATCGGCTGCTTCCAAGGCGGCTGCGATCAACAAGGTGTCCGAGCAGACGGGCGTTCTCGCCAGCGCCAAGACCACGGTTAAGGTTGCCGTCGATTTTGCGACTGCTCCGGGTGCTACCGACACGGTCATCAACGGCGTCACCGTCGATCTTTCGGCTGCTACCAAGCTCTCGGATGTCGTCACCGCGATCAACGCGGCTGCTCCTGGCAGCGTCGTTGCAACGGCTGACGATCAGGGCAACCTGATCCTGACCGCTTCAGACGGTTCGGACATCAAGGTGCAGGACTCAGCCGGCAGCATGTTCACCTCGGCGACCTCGCTGGAAGGTGAAGCAGGTTCGGGCTCGCTCGCTGCTGGCCTGACGATGGGCGGCCGCGTCACACTCTCTTCGACTTCGGGTGCAGACATCCGCGTCGAAGGCAGCTCGGCGTCGCTGACCAAGGCTGGTCTGGCTCTTCAGGGCGGTTCGTCCGACCTGCTGGGCGGCGCGATGTCGATCACGACGGTTGCGGGCGCTCGTGGCGCTCTCGATCAGATCGACAAGGCCATCAACAAGATCTCGGCACAGCGTGGCGCCCTCGGTGCGGTCCAGAACCGTCTCGAAACCCGCGTCAACGTGCTGACCTCTTCTTCGACCAACATCACCGAAGCGCAGAGCCGCATCGAGGATGCCGACTTCTCGGTCGAAACCACAAAGCTCGCCAAGGCTCAGATCCTGAGCCAGGCTGCTACGGCGATGCTCGCTCAGGCGAACCAGAGCCAGCAGGGCGTGCTCAGCCTGCTCCGGTAAGGACTGGTCCCCTTTACCGGGCATAAACAGGCCCCTGGCGCAACCAACCCCCCGCGCCAGGGGCCTAATTTTTCCCAACGGACCCCAAACTTCCACAGATTTCCCGAAGACTTCTTCCAGCAGACCAACAGGACGAGGCGGACATGAGCGACGGCACCATCGGACGGATCAGCGAAGACGGGCAGGCTCCCCTGCTGGTGATCGACGACGAGCAGGACGACGCGGCCCCCGCGCTGATCATAGTCGAGGAGAGCGCCCCCGAGCTTCCGAAGCCCGCGGTCGAAGCGCTCGAACCTGCCAAGCCCGAGATTGAGGAAGCCAAGGCTCCCGCGCCAGCCCGCAAGGCCGCGCCGGCCCCCGTGATCGAGGTTGCCCCGGCTCCCGCGCCTGTCGTAGAAGCGCCCGCCCCCGTGGCGCAAGCCGCCCCGGCAGCGAGCGCGCCTCTCCCTCAGCCGCAGCAGGAAACGACGCCTGTCGCTGCCACCGTTGAAGAACCCCAGCTGAAGAAGCACAAGCCGAACGTCATGCGCCACGTTCCGATGATCGCGGTTTCGCTGGCGGTGTTCACCAGCGGTCTCTCAATGGTCGGCCTGCTCGTCGCGAGCCGCACGGTGGCCGAGACCAAGCTGGTGCTGGAGGAAGTCCAGACCCATCAGCACAAGATGAAGAAGCTCGATACACTAATCGAGCAGGTCGCTGCCCTACGCCGCCGCGAGCAGATCGCGCTGGCGCGCGTCGAGCTTATCAACGCCGGCAAGCCCGTGACCGCCGAACAGCTTCGCGCGACGGCCGATGGCCTGCAGTTGGCGATGACCAAATATCAGCTCGGCACCGGCAACAGCACGCTGCAGAACATCCGCGACGGCCAGTATGAACTCGCCGAGCGGGTGGGGACGATGTACCGGAAGGTCGAGCGGATGGACGATCAGCTCAGCAAGATGAGCGTCAATGCCACTCCGAAAGCGAAGTCCGCAGGCGGTCGAGAGCCGACTTCTTGATCTGGCAGACGCGCGCGGCGCCGACGCCGAGCGCCTGGCCGATCTCTTCGAGGTTCAATTCTTCGACGAAATAAAGCTGGAGCACGAGCGCCTCGCGCTCCGGCAGTTCGCCGATCCGGGAGGCGAGGGCTTCCTTCAGCTCCTCTCGTTCCATCGTCTCGTCGGCGCGATCCTCGACACCGGCGAACCACATCGAATGGTCCGAATAAACCTCGTCGATCGATTCGTGGATCACTGACATGCTGCTGTCGACCAGCTGGCGATAGCTGCCCTGGTCCATGCTCATCGCGCTCGCCATTTCCGTTTCGGAAGGCGTGCGGCCAAGCAGGTTCGAAAGCTTCTCGCGCATCGCGCCCAGCTCGCGGCGCTTGGCCATGGTCGATCGGCAGACGGCAGCGTGGCGGCGCAGATGATCGATCATCGCGCCGCGGATGCGCATCGCCGCATAGGTGGCGAAAGCGAAGCCGCGATCCTCGTAATTATTTGCGGCTTCGACCAGCGCGATCATGCCGATCTGGACCAGATCCTCGATATCGATCGCGGACGCGACCCGGCCGTGCACATGCCACGCAATCTTGCGGACGAGCGGCATATGCTGCTCGGCAAGGTTGCCCGGCGCTGCCCGTTGCGGGCGGCGCTGATACGTACCGGCGATGTTGGCCGCGTTAGCGAACGACATGCGCGATCTCCGAATAGTTTATGTTGTTGTTTGCGAGCCCGGTCATCCGACCATCTCCGGCTGCTGATGCTGCGGCACGAAATGCTGCGGCGATGGATCGTTGCCGCCGACGATCGCGCTGACCTCGACGGGCTTGCCGTCGGGGATTTCGAGGAACGAGAGTACCGGCACGTCAGGCATGTGCGGCTTGAGCAGCCGGGCGAGCGCGCGACGCGCGAGCGGCGAAGTGACGATCGCGAAGCGGGCGGCCTGCGCCATCAATGGCTGGGCGGCCGAGCCAACCGATTCGATGATGCGGTTGGCCAGCGCCGGCTCGAACGGATGGGTCGCATTTGGCCCGGTGCGGACAGCCTGCGCGAGCAGCGATTCGAGACCGGCATCGAGCGTGATGACCTGAAGCGGCATCTTCACCGGGACCAGCGTCTGGACGATCAGCGCACCGATGCGCAGGCGCACGGCCTCGACCAGGGCGTTGGGATCGCTGGTCTGTGCGGCGGCGTCGACCATCGCTTCGGCGATGCGGCGGAAATCCTTGAGCGGAACCCCCTCGGACAGGAGCGTGCGGCAGAGCGCGGCGATCGCCGAGAGCGATAGCGGCTGCGGCGAAAGCCCGGCGACGAGCTGCGGCGCGCTTTCCTTGAGCTGGTCGAGCAGGCGCTGCGTCTCGTCCATGCCGAACAGGTCGGCGGCGGCTGCTGCGATGATCTGGTTGAGGTGGGTGGCGACCACGGTGGCCGGATCGACCACGGTATAGCCCGCGACCACGGCCTCGGCGCGCTGTTCCGGCGTGATCCACACCGCAGGCAGGCCAAAGCTCGGATCCTGGACGAAGCGGCCCTCGACCGGACGATCGACATCGCCGCCGTCGAGCGCGAGCAGATCGTCGGGCCAGCACTGGTCCTCACCCATCACCACGCCGGCGACGCTGATGCGGTAGGCGTTGGGCTCAAGCGAAAGATTGTCGCGCACGCGGACGAGCGGGACGACGAAACCAAGTTCGCGCGAAAGCTGACGGCGGATGCCGGTGATGCGGCCCATCAGCGGCGCGCCCTTGCGCTCGTCGACCAGGCCGATGAGGCCATAGCCAAGCTCGAGGCTGAGCGCGGCGCCGTCGCTGACTTCTTCCCAGCCGATGGCGGCGGGGGCGGGGTTTTCGGCATCGACGACAGCCTGCGCGGCGGGGTCGACCGGCACGGGTTTCGGCGTGCGGAGCCGATAAGCGGTATAAGCGGCGGCCATTGCGGCCGGAAGGATCACGAAATGGGGCATGCCGGGAAGCACCCCGAGCAGACCGAGGATGATCGCGACCGGCGTCCATGCGCGGGGCGATCCGAACTGGCTGGTGATCTGGTGCGAGAGATCGAGCGGCGACGACACGCGGGTGACGATCGCGGCGGCGGCGATCGACAGCAGCAGCGCCGGAATCTGCGCAACCAGCGCATCGCCGATCGCGAGCAGGATATAGACAGACGCGGCATCGCCAAGCGACATGCCGTGCGACAGGGTGCCGAGGATCAGGCCGCCGAAAATATTGACGACAAGGATCAGCACACCGGCGACGGCGTCGCCCTTCACGAACTTGGACGCACCGTCCATCGAGCCGTAGAAATCGGCTTCGGTCGCCACTTCCTGGCGGCGGGCCTTGGCTTCCTCCGGGGTCAGCAGGCCGGCGTTGAGATCGGCGTCGATCGCCATCTGCTTGCCGGGCAACGCATCGAGGGTGAAGCGCGCCGACACTTCCGAGACGCGGCCAGCGCCCTTCGTGATGACCACAAGGTTGATGATCATCAGGATGCCGAACACGAACAGACCAACCGCATAATTGCCGCCGATCAGGAAGTTGCCGAATGATTCGATGACATGGCCCGCGGCCGCCTCGCCCTTGTGCCCGTCGACCAGCACGACTCTGGTCGAGGCGACGTTCAATGACAGGCGCAAGAGGGTCGCGAACAGCAGCACGGTCGGGAAGGCGGAAAAATCGAGCGGCTTGGCGGCGTTCAATGCCACCATCAGAACCGCCAGCGAAATCATGATGTTGAGAATGAAGCCGATGTCGAGGATGGTCGCCGGAACCGGCACCACCATCAGCCCGACAAGCATCAGGGTCGCGAACGGCAAGATCGCGCCGCGACCCGCATCCAACCAGACTTTCCGTTTAACGCCGTCGGTCGTCGACACCTAACACCACCCCCAAAGGACCCAAGGTCCGGTCAGGTGGAAATTATGGTGAAGGTACAAATAAATGGTGAACGCGCTTTAGGAATTTGAAGCGGTAACGGCGTGCCTGACAGAAAGTTTAGGG
>CAYLIK010000007.1:0-36048 GCA_964383565.1 uncultured Sphingomonadaceae bacterium | reverse complement strand
GCTTACGCCCTCATCCGCGCGTGGCGGTCATAGGATTCGGCGGGGCGGTCGATCCCGGCGGCCTTGCAGAGCGCTTCGAAGCGGCGGCGATTCATGTCGGTGAGATAGTTGACGCGCGCACGGGCGGCATCAGCCAGCTTCATCGCATATTGCAGCTTTTCGATCACCTCGGGTGAACCATGCCAGCCGCCGATCCCCTGCACGTCCTTGAGCGCGTTCGAGAAACGCAGCGTTGCCTGTTCGACGGCCTCGGCGCTGCCCTTGTCGAGCGCGTCGATAAGACCTTCAGCGGATTCAGTAAGACGGGTGAGAACAGCTTCGCTCATCGATCAGAGTTTCAACGGCAGGTCGAGCGCGATCATCTTCTCGGCGATGGCCTTCGGATCCACCGGGTAGCGGCCCTCGGCGATGGCGGCGCGGATGTCCGCAACCTTTTGCGCATCGACAGGCGCGCCGAGCGAGGCGAGGTCGGCCGCCGGGTTGGACGGCTTCTCGACTTTCGCCGCTTCGGCGGCGAGCGGAGAGATCGCGGCAGCTGCGGCGCCACGGAGCGCGGGATCTGTACGCGCGCTATCGATCCGTCCTTTTCCGGTCGATCCGATCCCGTTGATCATGTTCAAACCCTTCCGCATTTCGAGTCCTGACACACCCGATTCATACCGGGTAACGGCAGGGCCCGAGAGACCTTTAGTCGATTTTTCGCATTATTTGAATCCGGGCACGCGAACGCGCCCGCCTTCCACCACTTCGGCGATCATGAGCGGCGCCTTCGGATCGGATTTGATCCGGATGCGATCACCCATCGCGCCATCTTCCTGCGCGATCGCTTCGGTGCTGACGCTGAAGCCCGCGCTCTCGACGAACAGCTCGACCGGATCGCCCTTGCGCACGATCGGCTGCGCTTTCGCGGTAGGTGCTGCGGATGCGATATAGCTCATCGGCACGCGGATTCGCCAGCCGATCGCTTCGCAACGAATCGCGATAGCGCCCAGCGCGGGCGGATCGATCGTCGCCGGTTGCGGGCAGCGGGCCAGTTTCAAACGTCGGTCGATCGGCTGCGCAGGCCCGCCCGGCGTGCCGACATCGGCCCCGAGAGCCGCGGTCAGCCGCGATTCCAGCGTGTTGATATTCTCGAAGCCGGCCGTCTGCGCCTGGGCGGCGACGGGCAGCAGCATCGCGGCGAGCGCGAGGAGAGATTGCTTGGTCATGACCATAGAATGATCTCCTTTCTTAAAGAGATCGTTAAGCAAACTTCGCGCCGTCGATTTTAATGTGATTGGGGTCGCAGCAGCTCGATGCCGATATGTTGTCCTTTGCTCACGTCGGCGCTGCTCATTGCCGGGATCGAGATGGTGATCGCCTTGTCAGAGACGCCACCCGTCTGAATTGCGCGCGCGATTGCCGCCGTGCGGGCCGCCGCCAGCTCCCAGCCGTCGAAGCGGCGCGAGCCGGGATCGATCCCGATGCTTTCGATCCGGACCCGGGCGCCGCTCCGCAAGGCGCGTTCGCCCAGCGCAAACATTTCCGCGCGCGCGCCATCGCGCATCACTGCCTCGCCGGGCTCGAACAGGCGGGCAAGCTGGACGTCGTGCGATTCAAGGATCGGGCTGGCCCGGCCCCCGAACGCTTGCTTGATGCCATTCACGACCTTGGACTGCTGGCTCGCCTGGGCGTGCAGAACCACGAAAAAGCCAAGCAACAGCATACAGAGATCAGCGAAGCTCACCGCCCATGCGGGCGCGGTTGCTGCTTTCATGAAACGGTCCTCAGATGCGGACGCTTGTGAGGTGTCGCCGGGGCAAGCTCGGCCTCGGCAATGCCCAGCAGCCGCTCCAGCGCTTCGCGCTGCCAGGCGATCTCGGCGGTGGAGAGCCGCTCAAGCCGGCTTGCGATCGGGGTCGCCACTACATTGGCGAGGATGATGCCGTAGAGCGTGGTCAGCATTGCCAGCGCCATCGCCGGGCCAAGGCCCGCGAGATCGTCAAGCGACGCGAACATCTGGATAAGGCCGATCACCGTGCCGATCATGCCCATCGCGGGCGCGGCCTCGGCGACCGAGCGCCAATAGCCGATCGCGCCCTGATGGCGGCGCTCGCGCTCCATGAGATCATGGCGCGCCCAGCGTTCGAAGGCTTCGGCCGTCTGGGCCTGTGCGAGACGGCGGACGGCGCGGCGCAGGAATCGTTCGGCGGTCTTGATCCGGTCGATGCAGGCGATGTTGCGGATTTCGGTCAGTTTCTCAACCTTTCCGATCGCCACGATCGCTGACATTGCGTCAGCTTCGGGATCGGCATGGAAGATTTGCCCCACGGCGCGGAACGCGCGTCCTGCATCCGCGCGAGTCGTGCGCAGCATCGCCACCAAGGTAGCGCCGCCGAACACGATCAGCATCGATAGCGGATCGAAAAAGCGCGGAATCTCGCCAAGGAATTGCATCGTTACCCCCACGTGCCGGCAGACCGGCAAAATTTTGCCGCATCCGGCAACTGGCTGCCGGTTGCTGGTCCCGTGATCGCGCAACCGCTCGGTTTGCCTAGCCTAAGACCAAATTGGCACGGCCTTTGCTTAGACATGGTCGGCTGCCCGCTCACGAAGAGTAACGGCGGGATGCCAGCAAACTTTAGGGATTTAATTAATGGCCAACGAAACGCTTTTCGGACTGCATGGCACGGCGCTCGCGCTGCGCTCGCAGCGGCTTGCGCTGCTGGCGTCCAACATCGCGAACGCGGGCACGCCCGGCTACAAGGCGCGCGACATCGATTTCAACAAGGCGCTGGAGTCCGCCAGTCGCGGCAACGGCGCCAATGTTGATAGCGCCGCGCGCGGGGCGCTCGGCTATCGCGTGCCGCTGGAAGTTTCGATGGACGGCAACACGGTCGAGCTTGCGACCGAACAGACCCAGTTCGCCGAAAATGCGGTGAAGTATCGCACGAGCCTCTCCTTCCTGGAGGGCCGGATCAACACGATCATGACGGCGCTGAGGGGAGAATAACCCATGGCCAATAATCCCATGTCGGTATTCGATATCGCCGGTCGCGCGATGTCCGCGCAGATGCTGCGGCTCAACACGACCGCGTCGAACCTTGCCAACGCAGGCTCGGCCTCAGGTTCGGAGGCGACAGCCTTCCGCTCGATCAAGCCGGTCTTCAAGACGGTGACGCAGTCGCCTGGCATCGCAACGGTCCAGGTCGATCGCGTGATGACCACGAACATCACGCCCACCAAGCGGCACGATCCCACCAATCCCATCGCCGACAAGGACGGCAATGTGTGGGACGCGGGCGTCGATAGCGCGGCGGAACTGGTCGATATGATCGAGGCGTCCCGCCAGTATCAGAACAATGTGCAGGTCATGCAGACCGCGAAAACCCTCACCCTCGACACTCTGAGGATCGGCAAATGAGCATTTCGACTGACACCATCAGCAAGATCAACGGCACGAGCAGCAACTCGGGCGCGACCAACACGGCGGCCAAGCAGAACGAGGTCGATCAGACGACGTTCCTGAAACTGCTCACCACCCAGATGCAGCAGCAGGACCCGTTCAATCCGGTCGACCAGACCCAGATGGTTGCGCAGATGGCCCAGTTCTCGGCCACCGCCGGCATCGCGGAGATGAATGCGTCGATGAAGCAGATGGCGTCCGATATCGCCGCCTCGCGCCTCGGCGACGCTTCGGGCTGGATCGGCCGCGCGGCGCTGGTGAGGTCGGATGTCGCAACGCCGTTCAGTGATGGCAGCTATGCGGGTTCGGTCACATTCCCGAAAGCCGTCACCAACGCGAACATCAGCCTTGTCGATGGCAACGGCCAGACGGTCTACAGCCAGACGCTTGGCGCCCAAAGCGCCGGCGAAGTCGGGTTCAACTGGAATGGCAAGGATGCCCAAGGCAACGTCGTCGCCAACGGCCCGCTTCAGCTCAAGGTGAGCGCAGTCGACATCGACGGCACTGTCACCGCCGATACCGCGACCTGGACGCTCGTCAACGCGGTCCAGTCGCCCGCCAGCGGCACGAGCCAGCTCGTGACTGCTCTCGGTCTCATTTCACCCAGCGACGCGCTGCGTCTCTCGTAATTCAGTCTTTCGAACGGAGTAACTACGGATGTCTTTCTATACCTCGCTCTCGGGTCTCAAGGCCGCCCAGTCCGATCTTTCGGTGATCTCGAACAATGTCGCCAATGTCGGCACGGTCGGCTTCAAGAAGTCGAGCAGCCAGTTCGGTGACATCATCTCGGCCTCGCCGCTGCAGTCCTCCGCCGTCGCCGGTCAGGGCACGCGCCTGAAGGGCATCGATCAGCAGTTCACCCAAGGCGGCTTCAAGAGCTCGGAGCGTTCGCTCGATCTCGCTATCTCGGGTCAGGGCTTCTTCGTGACCAAGACCGGCGTCACCAACGGCAGCATCAGCTACACCCGCAACGGATCGTTCAGCGTCGATGCGGACCGCAATGTCGTCGACAACAGCGGCGCCTATGTGCAGGTGCTGCCGACCGATGCGTCGGGCACCGTGACCGCGACCGGTATTGCTTCGTCCCGCAACCTGCAGCTTCCGCTGACTTCGGGTCTGTCGCGCGCCACCGCCGATATCGATCTTTCGATCAACCTACCAAGCACGGCCGACCTGCCGGCGGGCCGCTCGGTCTACGGCGTGTCCAATCCTTACGCGTTCGACCGCTTCGACCTGAACAGCTTCAACCAGCAGGCGGCGACCACGGTCTATGACATCCAGGGCAATGCGCTGCCCGCGACGATCTATTACTCGCGCCTGACCACCCCGACGTCCGGCGATCCCACCTCGCAGTGGGAAGCACGTCTGTTCGTGGGCGACACGCAGGTCAGCGCCGATGGCAATGCGGCAACCGTGCCGCCTGCTCCGCTGATTATGACCTTCGATGTCAACGGCACGATGACGGGCCAAGGCTATTATGACAATGCCACGCCCCCGGTGCTCCAGACCCTGACCGGGCCAATCGACTATGCCGATGTTCAGCCAGCCGGCGCGGCCGCAACCCTGGCGCTCACGGTCGATTATGGTTCGAACACGCGTCAGACGGCCTCGCCCTTCACGGTGAAGACGTTCAATCAGGACGGCTATGCCGCGGGTCAGCTCGATAACGTGACCGTCGATAGCGAGGGCCTGGTGGTCGCCAGCTTCTCGAACGGCACGTCGCAGGCGCTCGGCAAGATCATGATCGCCAGCTTCACCAATCCGGAGGGCCTCCGTCAGCTTGGCGACGCCAAGTGGGCGGCGACTGGTTCGTCGGGCGATCCGATCGTCGGCGAAGCAGGGACCAACGGCTTCGGCTCGGTGGCTTCGGGCTCGCTCGAACAGGCCAATGTCGACATCACCGAGGAGCTTGTCGCGCTAATCCAGGCGCAGCGCAACTTCCAGGCGAACGCCAAGGCGATCGATACCGCCAACCAAATGACCCAGACGGTCGTCAACCTGCGCAATTAAGCGCGGGTTTCGGGGGGACTTACTAGATGGACCGCCTCATACACACTTCGTTGTCGGCGATGCGCGGCGCGATGGCGCGTCAGACGACGATCGCCAACAACCTCGCCAACGCCAACACCGTCGGCTTCCGCGCCGAAGTCGCGTCGCAACGCCCGCTGTGGCTGCGCGGGGGCGAATTTCAGGGGCGTGCGCCGGCCTCGGAAGAGGTGGTCAACGCGGACATGAAGGCGGGCGCGCTGGTCCAGACCGGGCGCGACCTCGATGTGGCCATGCAGGGCGATTCCATGCTCGCCGTGCAGGCCGATGACGGCGAGGAAGCCTATACCCGCCGCGGCGATCTGATGATCGCGCCCAGCGGACTGCTCACCACCGGTGACGGCGTGCCCGTGCTCGGGGATGGCGGTCTGCTTACCTTGCCGCCCGCCGACAAGATTATGGTCGCTGCCGACGGCAAGATCTCGATCGTGCCGGAAGGCGGCGATCCGACCCAGATGCAGGAAGTCGGCCAGCTCAAGATCACCTCACCCAAGGGCTCGGAGATCGTGAAGGGTCTCGACGGCCTGTTCCGCGTGCGCGGCGGCGGCACCTTGCCGTCCGATCCGGACGCGCGGGTCACGCAGGGGGCGCTCGAACAGTCCAACGTCAACACCAGCGACGCGCTCGTCCAGATGATCGAAGCGAGCCGCTCGTGGGAAACCCAGATCAAGCTGCTCACCACCGCCAAGGAACTCGACAGCTCGACGACCGACCTGATGCGGTTGCCCGAATAAGCCTTTGAAGGAGTAATAAGCGATGACCACCGCCGCTATGCACGTGGCCCGGACCGGGCTCGACGCCCAGTCCACCCGGATGCGCGTAATCGCCAACAACCTTGCCAACGTCAACACGACGGGGTTCAAGCGCGATCGCGCCAGCTTCGAGACGATGGCCTACCAGTCGATCCGCGCGCCTGGCGCCAACAGCTCCGCCGACGACAAATATGCGATCGGCCTGTCGCTCGGCACCGGCGTCCAGATGATGGGCACCGCGAAGATCGATACGCAGGGCTCGCTCAGCACGACCGGCAACTCGCTCGATCTTGCGATCGAGGGCAACGGCTTCTTCCAGGTGCTAATGCCCGATGGCCGCACCGGCTATACCCGCGCCGGTAATTTCAACCTGTCCGCGGAGGGCAAGATCGTCACCGACGCTGGCATGGCCGTCCAGCCCGAGATCACGGTGCCGGAAGGCGCGACCTCGATCACGATCGGCGCGGACGGCACCGTCACCGCGCAGGTCGCGGGTCAGAACGACATCAGCACGCTCGGCCAGATCGAAACCGCCCGGTTCATCAACCCGGCCGGCCTTGAGCCAGTTGGCGACAATATGCTCGTTGAATCGCCGGCATCCGGCACGCCGCAAGCGGGCGCCGCCAATCTCGATGGCCGTGGCGCGATCCGGCAGGGCTCGCTCGAGACCTCGAACGTCAATGTCGTCGAGGAACTGGTCGACATGATCGAGACGCAGCGCGCCTACGAGGTGAACAGCAAGATGATTTCCGCCACCGATGAGATGCTGCGTTATGTCAACCAGCAGCTTTAATCTCCGGAACGATTGGACGGTAGGTGTCGCCGTCCTTGCCGCCGCCGCGCTCCTCGCCTTCAGCGGGGACCGCGCCGAGGCGAAAAGGTCCAAGGCGGACCCCGAATATGCGCCAAGCTATTCGCAGCCGCTGGCGCCGCGTCCGGCGAATGGCTCGATCTTTCAGGCGTCGGACGGCTATGCGCCGCTGACCAGCGGCGCGCGCGCCTCGCGGGTCGGCGACATGCTGACGATCGTGCTCGCCGAGCGCACCCAGGCGTCGACGAGCACTGCGGCCAAGACCGATCGTTCTGGCGAGATCAGCCTGACTCCGCCCGTGACCGGCCCGCTCGACCTGTTCAAGCCGACCGATATCGGCGCAAGCGGCTCGAACACGTTCAACGGCAAGGGCGAGGCGACCCAATCGAACCAGCTGAACGGCGAGATCACCGTCACCATTGCCGAAATCTATCCCAACGGCACGATGCTGGTGCGCGGCGAAAAGCTGCTGACCCTCAATCGGGGCGACGAGAATATCCGCATTTCCGGGATCGTCCGCGATGCCGACATCACGGCGGACAACCGCGTGTCATCGACCCGCGTCGCTAACGCCAGGATCACATATGCCGGCAAGGGCGAGATCGCGCGGGCAAGCCGGCAGGGCTGGCTTCAGCGTTTCTTTACCATGTTGAGCCCATTCTAGGACCATCATGCGCATCATCCTCGCTTTTCTCGCCGCGCTGCTGGTCAGCGCCCCGGTTTCCGCCGAACGGATCAAGGATCTTGGAGCGTTCCAGGGCCTCCGCCAGAACCAGTTGACGGGCTACGGCGTCGTCGTCGGCCTTGCGGGCACGGGCGACGACAGCCTCGAATATACGACGCAGGCGATGAAGGGCGTAGCCTCGCGCTTCGGCCTGACGCTGCCGGCGGGGATCAATCCTTCGCTCAAGAATGCGGCGGCGGTGATGATCACTGCTGAACTGCCGCCCTTCGCGAAGCCAGGCCAGCGGCTCGACCTCACCGTCTCGGCGCTCGGCAAGGCCAAGTCGCTGCGCGGCGGCACGCTCCTGATGGCGCCGCTGCGTGGCGCCGACGGGCAGATCTATGCGATGGGGCAGGGCAATCTCGCCGTGGGCGGCCTTGGCGTCGATGCGGCGGACGGCTCCAAGCTTTCAGTCAACATTCCGTCGGCCGGACGCATTCCGGGCGGCGCCTCGGTGGAGCGCTCGGTCGATGCCGGTTTTGCTCAGGCGACCCAGCTCGAATTCAACCTTTCCGAGGCTGATCTGACGACGGTTCGCCGCGTCGCCGAAGCGATCAACAAGGAGATGGGATCGCCGGTCGCGCGTGCCACGGACGCGGTCACGGTCGCGATCGACGCGCCGGTCGGCGCTGAGATCCGCACGGCCATGATGAGCCGGATCGAGAACCTGCTGGTGGACCCTGCGGAGGCCCCCGCGAGAATAATTATTAATGCTCGGACGGGTACGGTCGTTATCAATGGTGCGGTCCGTATCGCTCCCGCCGCGGTGAGCCACGGCAAGCTCACGGTCCGCATCGACGAGAAGCCGCGCATCGTGCAGCCCGCGCCCTTCTCGAAAGGTGAAACCGCGCTCGAACCATCGAGTACGATCGAAGTCGAGGAACAGAAGTCGCCGATGTTCAATTTCCGGCCCGGAGCGTCGCTTGCCGACATCGTGAAAGCGGTGAACGCGATCGGTGCGTCTCCGTCCGATCTGGTCGCGATCCTCGAAGCCCTCAAGCAGGCCGGCGCGCTCAAGGCCGAGCTGGAAGTGCTGTGATAAACGCGGCGGCATCCACCACGCCCGCGGCGGTCACCACCGATCCGGCGAAGGCGAAGCAGCTCGAAAAGCTGAAGGGCGCCGCCCAGCAGTTCGAGGCGGTGTTCCTCCGCCAGATGATCTCGTCGATGCGCTCGGCGAGCCTTGGCGACGACATTCTCGGCAGCGATGCTTCCAACCAGTTCCGCGACATGGCCGATGCCAACACCGCCGATCAGATGGCGAAACGCGGCACGCTCGGCGTCGCCGACATGCTGCTCAGGCAATTCCAGCCGCGCGTGACGGGCATGCCCGCCGCCGCGCCGACTGACGCGCCAAAGACTGAGACTGGGGCGGCAAAATGAGCGACCTCCTTTCAATCGGCTCCTCGGGGCTGCGTGCCTATCGCAACGCGCTGGCCTCGGTCAGCGACAATGTCGCCAACTCGAACACGGCTGGCTATTCGCGCCGCAAGATTGAACTGACGGAATCCCCGGTCTCATCGGGCACATCGCTGCTCTACCGCCCGCAGGCGACCTTCGGCGGCGTCGAAACCGGCGCGATCACGCGCGCCTGGGATCAGTTCAAGGCCGCTGATGCGCGGCTGGCTGGCAGCGATCACGGCGCGGCCTCAAGCCGCCTGACCTGGGTACAGCGGGTCGAGACCGCGCTCGACGACGGCGATTCCGGCGTGGGCGCGAAGATGACGGCAGTGTTCAACGCCGCCGATCAGCTTTCTGCCGATCCCAATGGCGATTTCGCCCGGCGCAATTTCCTGTCCTCGATCGATCTTGCAGCGGGCGCCTTTCGTCAGACCGCGGACGATATGACTCAGGTCGCCGACGGCATCGAATCCGAAGCGCTGGCGGGCACTGATCTCGTTAACGCCAATCTCCAGACGCTGGCCCGGCTCAATGTCCAGATCCGCAAGGCGGGTGCGGGCACCGCCACCTATGCGCAGGTCGCCGACGAGCGCGACCGCCTGCTCGATGAGATTGCAGGCAAGGTCGGCATCGACGTCACCATGGACAATGCCGGCGCGGTCCGGATCACATTGTCCGGCAGCAACGGCAAGGTGCTGCTCGAAGATGCGCGGGCGGGGCAGCTCGGCGTGCAGCGGGCGGTGGACGGGCGTCTCGGTTTCCTCGTCTCGAATAGCTCGGGCGCGTCGACCTTCACGCCGACGACCGGCGCCTTCGCCGGTCTGCAGGATGCGTCCGAGCAGCTCGCCGGCCGCCGTCAGGAGCTGGACGGCATCGCCACCGATTTCGCCACTCTGCTCAACACATGGTCGGCGCAGGGCCTCGACAAGAACGCCGCCGCCGGTGTGCCGCTGCTGTCCGTGACCGCCGGCGCCTCGTCGATGCAGGCGCTGTTGACCGACCCCGATCTCGTTCCTGCCGGCGATGCGACCAACGCCGATTTCGGCAATCTGCTGTCGCTCTCCACCGTGCGCAACTCGAGCGGCATCGAAAATCGCTGGGTCTCGCTGGTGGCCAATCAAGGCCAGGCGACCGCTTCGGCCAAGACCAATTCGGACGTGACCTCGGCGCGCAAGGACATCGCCTTTTCCGCGCGCGACGCGGTCTCGGGTGTGGACCTCGATGTCGAGGCGGCTGACCTGCTGCGCTATCAGCAAGCCTATTCGGCCTGCGCGCGCATCATCCAGGTCGCGCGCGATACGATGCAAGACATATTCAATATATTCTAGGGATTAGCTGAGATGGCCGGCATCACAGGTTACCGCCTCACCACCGAGATCAATCGCCAGCTCAAGCTGTCGAAGGAGATTGCGCGCTTTCAGTCCGATATCTCGTCGGGCAAGCGTCTCCAGACGGCTTCGGACGATCCCGCCGCCTGGGCGCGTGTCGCGGTCATCAAGCGGGTGGAATCGAACCAGCAGACCTGGCTCACCAACGTCAACACCGCCGCCGCCGTTGCGGATCAGGTTTCAAGCGTGTTCGACGGGCTCCAGACCTCGTTCACCCGGGCCGGCGAACTGATGGTCAACGCGAACAACGCCACCAACACCGCATCGGATCGGCAGGCGATCGCGGACGAACTCAATGGCATCGCCGATGATATCGATGCCGCCGCGACGACGGTCGATTCACGCGGCCTTCCCTTATTTCCAACCGATACGCCGCTTCCGATCCCGATCAGCCGCGTGCTGCAGATCACCGCGACCGACACCAAGGCCAATGTGTTCGACGCGGTCCAGACGGCCGCCGGCCCGGTCTCGCTGGCGCAGATCCTGCGCGATGCGGCGACCGCCATCCTCAATCCGGACGACGCCCAGCGCAAGCTCGACAGCGCGGTCTCGAACGATGCCGTCCAGACCGCCATCACCCACATCACCGCGCTGGTCGGCCAGCACGGCGTCCGCGCCGGGCGCATCGACGACATCAAGGGTCAGCTTGAAACCAACGCCTCGGCGCTGGAAGAGGAGCGTGGCAATCTCGAGGGCACCGATATCACTGGCACGGTGGCGAAGCTTCAGGCGAACCTGCTGTCGCTGCAGGCGGCACAGGCGATCTTTGCCCGCATCAACCAGTCGACTCTGTTCGATCTGATCAAGTAAACGGGCGCCATCCGTCGTCCCAGCGAAGGCTGGGGCCCATGTCTGTAATCACGCGCGATGCCACTGACAGGGAAGAGAGCGATGGATGCCAGCCTTCGCTGGCATGACGTTTGGGGGTGGACTGCGGATTGTCGGTTTTTCAGCCGTCCCCAGCTCTTAGCTGCCGTTGCTAATTTCCTCATATTGCATTCCAGCAGGAGGCTCCTCCGTCGACCTTAGAAGCCCATTCCCAAGGTAGATCAGGTAGCAGTCTCGGGCGAAAGATAATCGTCTGGACAGTTCCGTACTGGAACACATCGAGGCAAGGCGAGCTACCCCTGCCGCAGACCAACTGTAGTTCCGCCCAGCATCTTGGATCTGGATGCCTCGAATTTCCTGTATCCAATGCGCTCTTGCAAACGGCATTGCGGACCCGGCCTTGATAGGAAAGGGAGCAGACCAATAGTCATAGCCTTGGTGCAGATACCGAACTGTAATTGGAGAGCGGGCTCGGTTGTCGATAACCGTAGGCCATGCATCACACGCAGAAAGGATGAGGGTCATGCCAAGGATAAGCAATGTCCGCATCCAGCCAGTTTATGGTATTCGGCTCCGGCTGCAAATGGGTCGTAACTCGACGCCCGGAAAAACAATTTTCCTACAGCACCTCTTGTGTGCCATCCCATGATTCGCGGCCACAATCATTTCTGAAACCAAAAGCTGGCGGCACACTATGTCCGGCAATGCTGACCCATGTCTGCACATCGTTTCACGCGCGCGAGCGGGCAGGCGCGTGCGTGCACGAAGCACCGTGACTTTTGTGACTTTATGAACGGATCGATGATAGCAACATCGAAGGATTCAGCATGGCGGAGGGATGATGTTTGGGCTTAATCCGCCGCGTCCCATGGCTAAAAATTCGTCTTAATTTTCAGGTAAGTATAAATCCTCACCATCCCTACCGTTATTCCAATTACGACGATGATTAGATGCTTGTCGTCCGCCATGGTCGATAAGAGTGGGGTAATCGAATAATGTTCGCAGTAGTCGGCCTTGTTGTGCTTCTTGGCATGGTGTTCGGCGGCTTTGCCTTCACCGGCGGCGATCTCGGGCCCGTTCTCCATGCCATCCCGCACGAAATGCTGATCATCGGCGGCGCGGCCGTCGGCGCCGTCATCGCCGGCAACTCCATGAAGGAGCTGAAGGCGCTCGGCGGGGGCGTGGGCAAGATTTTCAAAGGCCCCAGCTACAAGAAGAAGGACTTTCTGGACACGATCTTCCTGGTGTCGAGCCTGATGAAGATGCTGCGCACCGAAGGCCCGGTCGCGCTCGAACCGCATATCGAGGATCCGAAGTCGAGTTCGGTGTTCGCCGAATATCCCAAGCTGTTGAAAGACAGCACGCTCATCCATCTGATTACGGATACGCTGCGGCTGGTCGTCATTTCGTCGGGCAATCTCGATCCGCACGCGGTTGAGGATGTCATGGACAACAGCATCAAGACCCACCACCACGATGCGGTCCGCCCAGCCGACATGCTGCAGAGCCTTGGCGATGCGCTGCCCGCGCTCGGCATCGTCGCGGCCGTGCTTGGCGTGGTAAAGACGATGGGCTCAATCGATCAGCCGCCGGCCATCCTCGGCGGCATGATCGGGTCAGCGCTCGTCGGAACCTTCCTCGGCGTGTTGCTCGCTTACGGCATCGTCAATCCTTTCTCGGGCCGCTGCCGCGCGGTGATCGAAGCCGATGCGGCGATCTATGGCGTGGTCAAGCAGATCATCATCGCGTCGCTCCACGGCCATCCGTTGCCGCTGGTGATCGAGGCCGCGCGCTCGGGCATCGCGCACGAGAACCAGCCTGCCTTCGCTGACGTCTTCGACGGCATGCGCGGTCGCTGAGGCTGAATTCCAATGGCGCAACCTCCCAAGCGCGGCAAGAACGAGCCTGAACCCAGGCCGATCATCGTCAAGAAGATCATCGTGGATGGCCACGGCGGTCATCATGGCGGTGCCTGGAAGGTCGCCTATGCCGACTTCGTGACCGCAATGATGGCGTTCTTCCTGCTGCTCTGGATTCTCGGCGCCACCACCGAGAAGCAGCGCAAGGGCATCGCCGACTATTTCACGCCGACGCTGGTCGAAATGCGGCAGAAAAGCGCGGGTTCAAACGGCCCGTTCGGCGGCGACTCGATCATCGCCAAGGACAATTATCCGCACAAGCCGCAGCAGACCGGCACCAAGAGCCTTACCATCCCCAAGGACACGACGGGCGGGCAGAAGGAAGGCGCGTCGGCGCTGCGCTCAAGCGACAAGGCGCGAATGAAGGAGATGAAGCAGGAGCTGATGGAGCGGATGAAGAAGGACCCGGGTCTTGCCAAGCTGGCGAAGAACATCCGCTTCACCGAGACGCGCGAGGGGCTGCGCATCGATCTGGTTGACGAGGCCGATTTCTCGATGTTCTCGCTTGGCACCAACACGCTGCTGCCGGATGCGCGCAAGCTGATCAAGGAAGTGGCGACGCTCATCACCTCGGCGCCGAACGATGTCATCGTCCGCGGCCATACCGACGCGCTGCCTTATGCGAAGGGCCGGATGGCGAACAACTGGACGCTCTCGACCTTCCGGGCCGAAGCGACCCGCCAGGCGCTGATGGACAGCGGCGTGCCGAACGCCCAGTTCGCCCGCATCGAAGGCGTCGCCGACCGCGAGCCCTATGTGCCCGAGGACATTTACGATCCGCGCAACCGGCGCATGTCGATCACGATCGCCTGGGATGGCGGCAATGGCGGCGGCGGTCAGATGAGCGACAAGACGATCGACCAGGAAGCGCACCGGGATTCGGCCGTGGCGATGCGCATGGATGCCGCGCTTCCCGAGCATTGAGGGACTTTGAACTGAGCCTCAGAAAATATCGTTCAGCAGGTGCAGGGTCAGGCCGACGAGGCCGCCGACCAGCGTGCCGTTGATGCGGATGTACTGAAGGTCGCGTCCGACGGCGGCTTCGAGGCGTCCGGTGACAGTATCGGCATCCCAGCCGCGCACCGTTTCCGAGACCAGCTTGACGATCCCGCCGCCATAGCTTGCGGCGACGCCGACGATGGTGCGGCGGGCGAAGCGGTTGAGGATCGCGCGCAGGCCAGCGTCGTTCTGCAGCGTTTCCCCAAACTGGCGGATCGCGGCGCCGATGCGGCCGTTGCCGGCCGCTTCGGGCTCGCGCGCGGCGCGCAGGATATTGGCGCGCAGCGACTGCCACATCGAATCGATCCATGCTGCGATGGCGGGATTGCTGATGATACCGTCGCGCAGACCCGCGACCTTGTCCCGCATCGCGGGATCGTTGCGCAGGTCGTCGGCCAGCTTCTGAAGGCCTTCTTCGGCCTTGATGCGGATCGGATGTTCGGGGTTCTCGGCCATTTCGGCGAGCAACTTGGTCAGGCCATCGATGATCGCCTCGGCGAGCCGCTCGTCAAGGCCGGTCAACCGCATCAGCGTATTGGCCTTGTCGTGGACCATCTGCCGGATCATGTCGGCATTGTCGGTCAGCGCACGATCAGCCCAGCGGACGAGAGCTTCGAGCAGCGGCACATGGCGTTGCTCGTCGATCGCACTTTCGAGCGCACCGCCGATCAGGGGGGCGAGATCGAGTGCGCGCAGCCGCGCCACGATCGCGCCCTTGATCATCGTGCCCAGACGCTCGTCGGCCAGCGCTTCGACGACATCGCCAAGCAAGCGGCCCGTGCCTTCGCGGACGCGACCATTGACCGACGGCGCGGCAAGCCATTTGCCAAGCGCCGAGGCGATGTCGACGCTTCGCATCCGCCGCGCGACCACCCTCGGGATCAGGAAATTGTCGCGCAGGAACAGCGCGAGCATGTCGCCGATCCGGTCCTTGTTGCGCGGGATGATCGCGGTGTGCGGAATCGGCAGGCCCAGTGGATGGCGGAAGAGCGCAGTGACGGCGAACCAGTCGGCGAGTCCGCCCACCATCGCCGCCTCGGTGAACGCGCGCAGATAGCCCAAGGGCGGATAGCGCGGTTCGAGAGCGCGAGCGGCGATATAGATCATCGCCATCACCAGCAGCAGGCCGGTGGCGACCACACGCATGCCCCGGGCGCCACCCTGGGCAGGGTTGAAACGCTCAAGACCGGCAGCGGCGAACAAATTCATGCCCCGAACAATGACCGGCGCGGCGGAAGGTTCAAGTCATTCCGCAGGATGCGGCGCGGGATGGTGTCCTTCTTCGCCGCCATTGGTAAGCCAGCGGCGTAGCCGTGGGCCCAGCCAGGCCTCGATATCCTCGGCAATGCTGAAGCTCGGCGGGACGATCAGCAGGGTCAGCAGGGTCGACAGGATCAGGCCGCCAATCACCGTGATGCCCATCGGCGCACGCCAGCTCCCGTCGCCCGAAAGCGACAGCGCGATCGGCACCATGCCTGCGACCATTGCGACTGTCGTCATGACGATCGGCTGGGCGCGCTTGTGACCCGCGTCCAGGATAGCCGCATTTTTCTCAACGCCGTTGGCGATCTCCTCGATCGCGAAATCGACCAGCAGGATCGAGTTCTTCGCAACGATGCCGAGCAGCATCAGCAGGCCGATCAGCACAGGCATCGATATGGCATTTCCAGTGAGATGCAGCGCGACGGCGCCGCCAAGCGGTGCGAGCAGCAACGATCCCATGTTCACCAGCGGCGGCAGCACACGCTTGTAGAGCAGCACCAGCACCGCGAACACCATCAGCACGCCCGAGATCACCGCGATCAAGAAGCTGACAAACAGCTCCGCCTGCCATTTGGCGTCGCCGACGGCGACTTTCTTCACACCGGGCGGCAGATTCTGGAGCGACTTCATCGCATCGATCTTCGGCTGGGCGTCGCCACTGACGAGACCGGGCGCGAGGTCCGCGCCGATCGAAACACGGCGTTCCTGATTGTAGCGCCGGATCGCGCTCGGCCCGGCGCCGAAGCTGATCTCCGCGACCACCTTGAGCGGCACAGATCCGCCGCTTGCGGTCGGCACGGGCATGTTCTCGATCGTCGAAAGCGAACGCCGCGAATTCTCGTCGATCGCGACACGGATCGGGATCTGGCGATCGGCGAGCGAGAATTTGGCGACATTCTGATCGATGTCGCCCAGCGTCGCGATGCGGATCGTCTCGCTGAGCGCGGCGGTCGTCACGCCGAGATCGGCGGCGAGATCAAGGCGCGGTTTGATCGTGATCTCGGGACGCTGGAGATCGCCGTTGATGCGGGGGGCTCGAACTTCCTTGATCGTCGCAAGTTCGCGCACGACATCTTGCGCCGCCTTGTTGAGTTCCACGGGATCGCTGCCTACAAGCGTGACGTTGAGATCGCGCCCGTTGGTCATACCCCCACCGGCCTGCGACTGGAAGTTGATCCGGGCATCGGGGATTTCGTGCAGCTTGGGCGCGGTGGCGCGCTCGAACTCCACGCTCTTGCGCTCCCTGTCCTTGCGCAGCGTGATGTAGATATCGACCTGGCCGACCTCCTCTATCTCCGCGAAAGCGGCGATGACCTCGGGCTCTTTCCGGATCAAGGCGGCGACGCGGTTGGCCATTACGCGGGTCTGCTCGACGGTGGTGCCCGGCGGCATCTCGATGGAGACCTGGCTGTAATCGGTGTTGATCGACGGCTGGAAAGTCACCGGCAAGGTTGCGAAGGCAAGGATGGTCGCAGCGAAGGCGGCCACGCCGACCAGCATGGTCTTCCAGCGATGCACCAGCGTCCAGCGCAGCGTGGCCATGTACATGTCCATCAGCCGGCCTTCGCCATGCTCGGCGGTGCCGTGCGCCTTGAGGAAATAGGCGGCGATCATCGGTGTGATCATTCTGGCCACGGCAAGGCTCATCAGCACCGCGGCAACCACGGTCAGGCCGAAATTCTTGAAGAACTGGCCGGAGATGCCGGGCATCAGGCCGACCGGCAGGAACACCGCGACAATCGACATCGTGGTCGCGAGCACGGCCAGGCCGATCTCGTCGGCGGCGTCGATCGATGCCTGATAGGCCGTCTTGCCCATCCGCATGTGGCGGACGATATTCTCGATCTCGACAATCGCGTCGTCGACCAGCACGCCGGCGACCAGGCTCAGCGCCAACAGGCTCAGACCGTTGAGCGTGAAGCCCATCAGATCCATGAACCAAAAGGTCGGGATTGCCGAAAGCGGGATGGCGAGCGCCGAGATCGCGGTCGCGCGCCAGTCGCGCAGGAACAGGAACACGACCAGCACCGCCAGCACCGCGCCTTCGATCATCGCGCCGAGCGCGGAATGATATTGGCCCTTCACATAATCGACGCTGGTGAAAAGCTGGGTGAACTTGATTTTCGGGTTCTCCTTGCTGAGCTCATCGATCGCCTTGATTGCCTCATCATAGACGGTGACGTCGGAATAGCCCTTCGCCTTGGACATGCCGAAGCTCAGCACCTGCCGGCCGTTCATGGTCGATAGTTGGCGCTGTTCGGCATAGAGATCGCGCACTTCGGCGATGTCCGCGAGACGGATCGTGCGCCCGCCGCCGACGCTGATCTGTGTTTCGCCGAGCGTGCGCGCGTCGAGCGCATTGCCCAGCACGCGCACCGACTGTTCCGAACCGGCGATTTCTGTCCGCCCGCCGGCGGCGTTGACGTTCACCTGGCGAAGCTGGTTGTTGACCTCAACGGCGGTCAGGCCCTGCGCCTGCATCTTGACTGGATCGAGGATCACGCGAATTTCGCGGCTCACGCCGCCGCCACGGCGGACCTGCGCCATGCCTTCGATCGCGAGCAGGCGCTTGGCGACCCTGTCGTCCACGAACCAGCTCAACTGCTCAAGCGTCATGTCGACCGCTTCGACCGAGAAATAAGCGAGCGGCCCGCCGGCGATATCGACGCGGGTGATCTGCGGCTCCAGGATGCCGTCCGGCAGTTCGCTGCGGACCCGCGAGACGGCTTCGCGCACGTCGTTCACGGCGCGATCAACGGGCGTGCCGATGGTGAATTGCACGGTCGTCTGTGAATTGCCCTCGCTGACGTAGGAGGTGACTTCGTCCACGCCGGTGATGCCGCGGACAGCCGCCTCGACGCGCTGTGTGACTTGCGTCTCGAGCTCGGTCGGTGCGGCGCCGGGCTGGGTAATGCTGATCTCGGCAGCCGGAAATTCGATGTCCGGATTGTCGTTCACGTCCATGCGGATGAAGGCGACGATGCCGGCCAGCGTCAGCGCGATGAACAGGACGATCGGCGTGATCGGGTTACGGATCGACCACGCCGATATATTGCGGAAGCTCATTTTGCCGGCTCGTTCTGGACCGGAATCACCTCATCGCCCGGGCTGAGGAACGCGCCCGCCGAAAGCACGATCTGCTCCTTGCCCGTCAGGCCGGACAGGATGGGCATGCCCTTGGCCGTGACGTCGCCGGTCTTGACGTTGCGGCGAACGACCTTGCGATCCGGGCCTACGATATAGACGAAATTGCCCTGCTCATCGCTTTGCACGGCGGATTCCGGGAGCAGCGGCGCGAGCGTCGTTCCGGTGTGAAGCTCGGCGCTGGCGAAACCGCCCGGACGCAGCGCCTTGTTATAGCTGAGCGCCACGCGCGCCTCGCCCTGCCGCGTCGTGTTGCTGATGATTGGCGCGACCTGCCAGATCCGTCCCGAATAGGTTTCGGCCGACCCCACGGGCCGCACCTGGGCGCTATCGCCGACAGCGAGCTGGGCAAGATCATTCTCCGCAAGCTTGGCGCGCAGTTCCATCTCGCCGTCCTTGGCGAGGCGGAAGAGCACGCCAGCGGTCGGCGCGACGACCTGGCCGGGCTCGACTTCCCTGGTCAGCACCAGCCCGGCGGCCGGGGCACGGATCGCGAGGCGGCCGATGCGGGCGTTGACTTCGCCCAGCTGCGCCTGCGCGACAGCAACGCGCGCGCGGGCAGCATCGCGGGTGGCGGTGCGCTGGTCCACATCGGCCTTGGAAATGAAGCCCCTTGAAACCAGCGCGGAGGCGCGCTTCAGCTGAGCTTCGGCGAGATCGGCGTCGGCGCGCGCAGCGGCGATCTGGGCGCGGAGCTGGGCAGCCTCCTGAACCTGCACCGAGCTGTCGATCGTCGCCAGCGTCTGTCCGGCGCGGACCCAATCGCCCGCATCGACATAGACCCGAGCGATCGAACCGCCCTCGCCGGCGACGCCGACCGGCATTTCGCGCCGGGCGGCAAGCGTGCCGGTTGCCGAAAGGGTGCGCGCGACCTGAGTCGCGCCCGGAACGATCACGGTGACGCGGGGCGGCGCCTCGGGCGCGGCCGCAGGCTCTCCGCCGCCACGCAAGAACAGCCACGCGACCACGAGCACAAGCAGCACGACCGCGCCGACGATGGTCATCTTGCGCTTGCGAGCCATGGCGGCTTCGTCCTCAGCGGGCACAGCTGTGTCCAGTGCTTCCTTGGTGAAGCCCGGTTCGATGTTCATCGCTATAACCTAAGTAGTGCTCTATTCTGGCAGGGCTGTATTATACGAATAAATCACCTCTCTCAAGCACCCTTGAAAAAGGCACCGTTCAGCGGCCATCAAGCGGGACTGAGATGATAAGTGAAATAGGCTGCCCCATGGCGGCCTGATTGAGGAGAGCCCCATGATTTCCAAGTCGAGCATCATGCCCCTGGCCTGTCTGGTTCTGGCGGCGCATCAGGCGGACGCACAAACCGTCGCGCAGCCGGTAATCAGCGGGACGCGGCTGGACGTGTCCGCCGAAGGCGCGGTCACGCGCGCGCCGGACATTGCCACGATCAGCGCAGGCGTCGTCACCCAGGCGCTGACCGCCTCGGCCGCAATGCAGGAGAATGCCAGCAGGATGTCGGCGACGGTCGCGGCATTGAAGGCGGCCGGGGTTGCCGATCGCGACATCCAGACCGCGTCGCTCAGCCTCAGCCCGCAATATCGTTATGCCGAGAACAAGGCGCCCGAGATTACCGGCTATCAGGCATCCAACCAGGTCAGCGTCCGCTTTCGCGACGTCAAGCGCGCGGGGAAGATCCTCGATACGCTGGTCGCGCAAGGCGCGAACCAGATCAACGGGCCTGTCTTCTCAGTCGAGAAAGCTGATGCGGCGATCGACGAGGCGCGCGTGGCGGCGATCAAAACCGCACGGGCGCGGGCCGATCTCTATGCGCAGGCGGCGGGGTTGAAGGTGAAGCGGATACTCTCGATCAGCGAATCGCAAGGCTATGCGCCGCCGCCCTATCCCGTCCCGATGATGATGTCCGCACGGGCCGAAAAGGCCGATACCGCGATCGAGCCGGGCGAGCAGAAGCTTTCGGTCAATGTTTCCGTGAGCTTCGAACTGGAATGAAAAAACAAAGCGCCCCCGGGCAAGGGGTCCCGGGGGCGCTTCAATGTATCCCGAGCCTGAGCTCGCCCGGGATCAGTAGTTCTGCTGGCGCTCGTACAGCGACTTGTAATGCTGGATGCGCGTGACGCGCAGGCCAGGCATGCCGGAGCGGTCGATCGCGCGCTGCCAGGTGGCGAATTCTTCCACCGTCAGACGGTAACGATCGCACACTTCGTCAACCGTGAGCAAACCGCCGTTGACGGCCGCCACGACTTCCGCCTTGCGCCGCACCACCCAGCGAGTCGTGCTCGGCGGCGGCAGCGAATCAAGCGTCAGCGGCTCGCCGAGCGGGCCAATGACTTGTGCGGGACGTATCTTCTGGTTCTCGATCATCACTCAACCTTTAATCTGGCCTTTTGCGACCCACTTCGTTCCCCCCGATCAGGCTCTAGGCCACAGCCATTGAAGGAAGCCTAAAATGCCAAGGTAAACGTGTAGGATAGTTTCGTTTACAAGCTGTTATCACCGACGAGTCTGGCCACCCCCGGATGGAAGCTGCCTTCGAGTACGCCGGCTGCGGCGCGCCATCCCGGATTGGCCTGCATCAGCGTGGCCATGGCTTCTTCGCGCGAATGGGCAATGCGGCGCGCCACGTCATGATGGATCTGGGCGGCGACTGTCGCGCTGCCCGCCTGCGCGGTCAGCAGGCCAGCCATCATCGCCGGAAATTCGACCGGTGTGGGCTGGGCGCCTTTCAGTATCAAGCTATGTTCTATCTGCATGCGACCCCGATATCCGGCAATTTGCGGCGTTAAGCCGTTGCATAGGCGGAATAACTGAAGGTCCGGTAAATCCCCCGGTTCCGGAATTACCGTATGTGCCTTATGGGGACCCCATGGACGTGGATTTTCAGATCGAGGGCGGATCGCTTGCCGGGCGGCGGATCGTCGTGGCGATGTCGGGCGGAGTCGATAGCTCGGTCGTGGCTGCGCTGGCGGCCGCGAGCGGGGCGGAGACGATCGGGATCACGCTCCAGCTCTACGATCATGGCGTAGCGACCGGGCGGACGGGAAGCTGCTGCGCCGGCCAGGACATCCGGGACGCCCGGGCCGTCGCCGACAGGTTGGGCATCGCGCATTATGTGTTCGATTATGAAAGCCGCTTCCGGGATTCGGTGATCGCTGACTTCGCCGACGAATATGCGCGGGGGCGGACGCCGATCCCGTGCGTACGCTGCAATCAGGGGGTGAAGTTCACTGACCTGCTCGGCATGGCGCGCGAGCTGGGCGCGGATTGCCTCGCCACCGGCCATTATGTCCGCCGCGTCGTCGGCCCGCAGGGAGCAGAGCTGCATCGCGCCGCCGATCCAGCGCGCGACCAGAGCTATTTCCTGTTCGCGACCACTGCCGCCCAGCTCGATTTCCTGCGGTTCCCGCTCGGCGACCTGCCAAAGGCGCAGGTGCGCGAGATAGCGGCGGGGCTGGGACTGGGCGTGGCGGCCAAGCCCGACAGCCAGGACATTTGTTTCGTGCCCGATGGCGACTATGCCAGGATCGTCGCGAAGATCCGGCCCGATGCCGCCGAAGCGGGCGAGATCGTCGCGCTCGACGGGCGCGTGCTGGGGCAGCATCGCGGTTTGATCCATTTCACCGTCGGACAGCGGCGCGGGATCGAGATCGGCGGAAGCCCCGAGCCGCTATATGTGATTCGGCTGGAGCCGGAGAGCCGGCGGCTGGTCGTCGGGCCGAAGGCAGCGCTGGCGGTGCGCGCGGCGCGGCTTGAGGACGTCAACTGGATCGGCGGAGCGCACGATGGGCCGATGACGGTCAAGGTCCGCTCGCTCGCCAAGCCCGAGCCGGCGCGGTTCAATGGCGAATCGGTCCATTTCGATATGCCCGCCTTTGGTGTTTCGCCGGGGCAGGCGGCGGTGCTCTATGCCGGGGATCGCGTGCTCGGTGGCGGATGGATCTCCGAGACCGTGCCGGCCGAACTCGTCACAGCCTGAACATACCCTCGATCACCGTCACGCACTGGCCGCCAAGGATCACGCGGTCGTCCGCCAGCCGGCAGGTGAGATAGCCCCCGCGCTTGCTCGCCTGGAAGGCGGTCAGTTCGGTCTTACCCAGACGTTCCGCCCAATAGGGCGTCAGTACGGCATGTGCGCTGCCGGTGACGGGATCCTCGTCGATGCCGGCATTGGGCGCGAACATGCGGCTGACGAAGTCGGTCCGTTCGCCGGGCGCGGTGAAGATATGGCTGGGATCGCCCGGCACCGCCGCCCCGAGCGCGCGGAAATCGGGTTTGAGCGCCCGCACCTCGGCTTCTGATGCGAGGACGGTCAGGAAATAGCCGCCTTCCCGAAACAGGGTCGCGACAGGCTTGACGCCGAGCGCATGGGCGCTGCGCGTGTCGTCTGACGGTGAAGCTGGCAAGGCGGGGAGATCAAGTTCATAGCCTTTGGCCGAGCGCCGCACCTCAAGCACGCCACGCTTGCGTGTACGGAAACGCACGGCTTCACGCACGGGATCATCGGTGAGAATCACATGCCCGCTCGCCAGCGTCGCATGGCCGCACAAGGCGACCTCGACCTCCGGCGTGAACCAGCGCAGTTCATAATCGGCGTCGCCGTCGGTCGGGACGTAGAAGGCGGTTTCGGCAAGGTTGTTCTCGGCCGCAATCGCTTGCAGCAGATCATCCTCCAGCCAACCGTCGAGCGGCATCACGGCGGCGGGGTTGCCGGTGAAGGGACGGTCGGCAAAGGCGTCGACCTGGACGATACGAATGTTCATGCGATGGCCTTTCGGTCCACATGGCCTTCAGGGTCGGGATGGATCAGCACCTCGACGCCGGGAAACTCTTCTTCGAGCGTGGCTTCGATCTCGTCCATCACGCGGTGCGCTTCGAGAACCGTCATCTCCGGTTCAACCCAGACGTGGAACTGGACGAAGTCGTGGCTGCCGCTGGTGCGGGTGCGCAGATCATGGATGCCCTTGAGCTGGGGATGTTGCGACACAACCCGCAGGAAATGCTGGCGGCGTTCTTCAGGCCATTCAGTGTCCATCAGCTGGCCGATGGCCTGGTTCGATGCGCGGTACGCGCCCCATGCAAGCCACAGCGCGATCCCTATGCCGAACAGCGGATCAGCGCCCGACAGCCCGGCATATTGATCGAGCAGCAGCGCGGCGATCACTGATCCGTTGAGCAGCAGGTCGCTCTGGTAATGAACATTGTCAGCGTTGATCGCGACCGAACCGGTCGCCCGGATCACGCGGCGCTGATAGGCGACGAGCAGCAGCGTGGCGCCGATCGCGATCAGCGAGACGCCAATGCCATATTCGGCATTGGCGGTCGGCTCGTCGTTGAACAGGCGATCAATCGCGCGCCACGCGATGCCAACGGCTGACACGGTGATCAGCACGATCTGAAACAGTGCGGCGATCGCCTCCGCCTTGCCGTGGCCGAAGCGATGATTCCAGTCAGCGGGTTCGGCGGCCAGTTTCACGCCCCACAGCGTGACCAGCGAGGCGATCAGATCGAGTCCGCTGTCGGCCAGCGATCCGAGCATTGCGACCGAATGGGTCGTCCAGGCCGCATAACCCTTGAGCACGATCAGGAAGATCGCTGTCGCGACGCTCGCCAGCGCGGCGTTGCGCGTGAGCCGCGCCGATGTCACGGGTAAAGCAGACCCTCGCGCCAGCCATCGCCCTCGCGCACGAACAGACGGCGCTCGTGCAGGCGATGCGCGCGGTCCATCCAGAATTCGATCGTCGTGGGCGTGACGCGGAATCCGGACCAGTGGGGCGGGCGCGGGACCGTCTTGCCTTCGAAACGGGCCGACATTTGTTCGAAGCGTTCCTCGAACAGTGCGCGGCTTTCGAGCGGACGGGACTGATCCGAGGCCCAGGCGCCGAGCTGCGAATCGCGTGAGCGGGTGCCGAAATAGGCGTCACCCTCGGCGTCGGTCACGCGCGTCACCGGCCCCTCGATACGGATCTGCCGGCGCAGGCTTTTCCAGTGGAACAGCAGCGCCGCGTTCGGATTAGCGATCAGGTCCTCGGCCTTCCGGCTCTCCAGATTGGTATAGAATACAAAGCCCCGCATATCATGGCCCTTGAGCAGCACCATGCGCACCGAAGGCCGGCCGTCGGCGTCAGCCGTCGCGAGCGCCATGGCGTTGCTGTCGTTGAGCTCGCCGGCGCGCGCTTCGGCATACCAGGCGTCGAACAGGGCGTGGGGATTGGTGTCGGACATGTCCCGCTCTCTACGGCAGTGGAGCCGTAATATCGAGATCGATCATGCTGGCGTCCGGCCCCCTCCAATGACATGATCGCGGCATGATCGAACGCATCGCTGATCTCGGTCTGATCGAGGATGAGGATATCGAGCTGGATCGGGCGGCGTTGCGGCTGGCCGCGCTCGATCATCCCGGCGTAGATATCGAGGCAAGCGAGGCTGTCATCGCCGCACTGGCGGATGATGTGGCGGCGGTTTCAGCGCAGGCTGACACGACCGCCAAGCGCGCCGCGGCGTTGCGCGCCATCCTAGCGGACAAGCATGATTTCCGGGGCGACAGCGAAACCTATGACGCTGACATCAACGCCGATCTGATCAGCGTGATCGCGCGTCGGCGCGGGCTGCCGGTGGCGCTGGCGATCCTGTACGTCGGGATTGCACGGCGGCTCGGCTGGACGGCGGACGTGCTCAATACGCCGGGCCATATCGTGATTGCGCTGGGGGATGAGGACGACAGGGTGGTGCTCGATCCCTTCAACGGAGGGCGTCAGCTCACGCCCGAGGGGCTACAGGCGGTCATCAAGCGGGCGACGGGAAGCTGGCAATCGCTCGATCCGGCGGCGTGGACACCGATGGAGAATCGGGCCGTGCTGGTGCGCCTGGTCAACAATCTCGCGATCCGCGCGATGGGCGCGGGCGCGCTCGAACGGGCGGCTATACTCTATCAGCGGCTGACCACGATCGGGCCGACCATGCCGGACCTGTGGTGGGAGCGCGCCAAGCTCGAGCGGCGGCTGGGGCGCAACGCAAACGCCCGCGCCAGCCTCAGCGCACTGATGGAAACGACCATCGATCCAGTGATGCGGCGCGAGATCAGGCGGATGTTCGACGATATCCCGCATGAGTGAGGACCGTTTCGAATTGTCGCGATTCGTCGATGCGCAGGTGGGGAGTTACGAGCGGGCGCTGGCCGAAATCCGGCGTGGTGCGAAACAATCGCACTGGATGTGGTTCATCTTTCCCCAGATCGCTGGATTGGGGCACAGCGCGGTGGCTCAGCGCTATGCGATCGGATCGCTGGAAGAGGCGCGCGCATATCTCGCACATCCGGTATTGGGCCCACGTTACCACGAATGTGTTAGTGCGCTGCAGGACTTGCCGATGCCCAGCGCCGATGCCGTGTTCGGCGGCGTGGATGCTGTGAAGCTGCGATCGTCGCTGACGCTTTTCGCCGAGGCCAGCGCCGAGCCGCTGTTCCCGGCGGCAATCGATCGCTGGTTCGGCGGACGCCGCGACAAACGGACAATTGCGATCCTCGCCGCATAGAAAAGCGCGCATGGGTCAGTATGGTTAATTGCGCCCCAGGGAGTTTCGTGAAACACTGGGCCAGTCGCTATCCTGCTCGGACTAACGGGAAAATCGGATATGGGATCGATCTGGAAACGGACACTCTTGTCGGCTGCGCTGGTCGCTCTGTCTGTGCACGCACCCCCCGCACGGGCCGCGCAGTTCCTTTACACGATCACTGGCGTAACGACGGCCGATGTCATCGGGGGCCTGTACGGCTTCAATGATGCGACATTGCCCGTGGGTGTCGATTTCACGATAAAATATCTGGTGGACGATGCGCTGCCCACGGCCGCTTATGATTATGGCGTGCAGCAATCCTATGCCAAGGGCGGCGGGTTGTTCGTGGGTGGCGGATCACGGCCGCCGGTCTCGGGCACGCTTGAGATCGGATCCGACACCTACACAGTGAGGCAGGGCGATTTCTTCCAGAATTTCACGTTCGACCCTGTCTATGGGGATGCCTCCGGGCAATTTATCCAGGAGCTCGATCTTGGTAATGTCACCAAGAAAATCACGAACGGCACCATGAATTTCGAGACGCTGTTCAGCCGCAATGAAGTGTGCTGCGGGATGTTTCCCTATGATAGCACGACCTACGTCGATAATTTGGTTTTCTATCTGAACAGCCCCGAATTTGCTTCGCTGGATTTCCGTGAAACAGGAACATTCGATCTGGGGGCCAACAGTGTCGGCTCCTTCTTGACGGGCAGTATCAGCGAATCCCGCAACGGATTTCCGTACGTTTACCAGCAGGCGGTGGGGCTGACGGCCACGCAGCTGACCGTCGCGGCCGTGCCGGGACCGGCGAGCTGGGCGCTCATGATCGGCGGTGTGGGCATGATCGGTGGCATGATGCGGGGCCGGCGTGATCGGCAACCCGCCCTCGCCGGGGCATAGCGCGCTTCGTCAGGACGCGTTCACCAGCAGCTTCGTCGCCGGATGTTGAGGCCGGGCAATGATCTCCTCAGTCGGGCCGACTTCGACGATACGGCCTGCTTCCATCACCGCGATCCGATGGCAAAGGCGGCGGGCAACGGCGAGATCGTGGCTGATGAAGAGGATCGCGAGCCGGCGCTTGCGCTGAAGATCGGCCAGCAGGTCAAGCACCCGCCCGGCCACGAGCACGTCGAGCGCCGAGGTTGCCTCGTCGAGCAGCAGCAGCTCCGGATCGGCGATCAGCGCGCGGGCGATGGCGACTCGCTGGGCCTGCCCTCCCGAAAGCTGACGGGGCCTGCGGGCGGCGAATTCGGGCGGGAGGCCGACTTCATCGAGCAACGCCGCGACCTTTCTGTCGCGTGCCGACATGGCGTCTGAATGGAGATATCGCAGCGGCTCGGCGATGATGTCGGCCACGCGCCATTGCGGATCGAGGCTGGCGATCGGGTCCTGGAATACCGGCTGGATATGGCGGCGCTCGGCGGGGCGGATGGCGTTGCGCGGCGGCAGGGGGGTGCCGCGCCACGACACCTCGCCGGCGCGCATCGGCCCAAGCCGCGCGATCGCACGCGCCAAGGTGGATTTGCCTGATCCCGACCCGCCGACCAAGGCAAGCCCTTCGCCCTCGGCCAGACCAAGATCGGCGTCCTGCACCGCTGTCAGCAGGCCGCGCCGCCAGCCGGGGCGCGGGAAGGTGACGCTGATGCCGCGCGCGTCGAGCAGCGGCGCGCCGATCGCCGGCAACTCGGGCGGGGCATCGCCCAGGCGGGGCGAGGCGGCGATCAGGGCCTTGGTATATGTCTCGCACGGATGGCGGAGGATTTCGTCGGCGGTCCCGGCCTCCACCATGCGGCCTTCATTGAGCACCAGAATGCGGTCGGCGTGCGCGGCGACTGCCTTGAGATCATGGCTGACGAGCAGCATCGCGAGGCCATGTTCGGTGCGCAGGCGCGAGATCAGATCGAGGATTTCGGCGCGCAGCGGGGCGTCGAGCGCGGTGGTGGGCTCGTCGGCGATCAGCAGTTTTGGACTGTGTGCGATGGCGGCGGCGATCATCACCCGCTGGCGCTGGCCGCCCGAGAGGCGGTGAGGATATTGGTCGAGCAATTCGAGCGGTCGCGGCAGGCCGACGCGATCGAGCGCGGCGGCGAGCGTGGCACGATCCGGACGGGGGCCGCCTGCCTGCGCAAAAGCCTCAGCGAGCTGGCGGCCGATGGTGAGATGCGGGGTGAGCGCGGTCATCGGCTGCTGGAAAATAAAGCCCACATCCCGGCCTCGCGCTTTGCGGAGCGCCGCTTCGTCCGCACCTTCCAGTTGCTGTCCCAGCAGGCGGATCGAGCCCCCGGCGACGCCGGGTGACAGACCGAAGGGCGTGAAGCAGCTCAGGCTCTTGCCCGATCCTGAAGCGCCGACAAGTGCCAGGCATTCGCCCGCCGAGAGGGAGAAATCGATGCCGTGCACCAGTTCGCGACCGTCGATCGTGACGGTGAGCCCGCGCGCTTCGTAGATGGTCACGCCGCCATCCGGTCGCGCAGGCGCTCGCCGAGCAGGGTGAGCGTGATGAGGATCGCCACCAGCATGCCGCCGGGCAAAAGCAGCGCGTGAGGAGCGATGTCCATGTCGTCAGCGCCTTCCTTGACGAGGATGCCAAGCGAGGTGAGCGGCTCCTGCACGCCAAGGCCGAGGAAGGAGAGGAAGCTTTCGATCATCACCACCTGCGGCACCGTCAGCAGCAGATAGGCGAGCGCCACGCCCGCGACATTGGGCAGCAGGTGGCGCAGGATGATCGCAGGCGGCGCTGCGCCGGCCGCCTCGGCGGCGAGGATGAAGGGGCGCTGCTTCAGCACCAGCACCTGGCCGCGCACGACCCGAGCCATCGTGAGCCACTCGACCGCGCCGATGCCGAGGAAGACCAGCAGGATCGACCGCCCGAACACAACCATCAGCAGGATCACCACGAACATGAAGGGGAGCGCGTAGAGCGCATCGACGATCCGCATCATCGCTTCGTCCACCTTGCCGCCAGCCCAGCCTGCAATCGCGCCCCATGCGACGCCGATCAGCAGAGAAACCAATGCGGCGGCCAGCGCGACCGCAAGCGTGATGCGGGTGCCGACCAGCGTGCGGGCGAGGAGATCTCGGCCGATGCTGTCCGTGCCGAGAAGATGGCTGCGAGAGAGCGGCGGAACGCGGACGGCGTTCCAGTCGATCGCATCGTAGGACCAAGGCAGGAACAGCGGGCCGAGAAGGGCCGCTAGGATGATGGCCGTGAGGATGGCGAGGGGGAGCCTCATCACCCCACCACCGTCGCCCCAGCGTAGGCTGGGGTCCATGTCTGTTGGCACAAACGGCAGCATTCGTGGAGAGAGCCATGGATCCCAGCCTCCGCTGGGATGACGGGACGGTACTTTAAATTCACCCCCGCGCCCTCGGGTCGAGCCAGCCGTAGAGCAGGTCAGCGAAGAAATTGAACAGGATGATGAGCGCCGCGTAGAGCGTGACCACCGCAAGCACGAGCGGATAATCGCGGTTGAGCGCGCCTTGCACGAAATAGCGGCCGAGACCGGGCAGCGCAAAGACGGTTTCGATCACGACCGCGCCAGTGAGCAATCCGGCGGCGGCGGGACCGGCATAGCTTGCGACCGGGACCAGCGCAGGGCGCAGCGCGTGGACGGCCAAGACCTTGAACGGCGAGAGACCACGGGCACGGGCCGTGCGGACATGATCCTGCGCCAGCGCCTCGGCCAGACCGGCGCGCGATAGCTTGGCGATGGCGCCCGCGACCGGCAACGCCAGCGCGATCACCGGCAGGATCAGGTGGCGCGGGGTTTCCAGACCGGAAACCGGAAGCCAGCCGAGACCCAGCGCGAAGATCAGCACGAACAATGGACCAGTCACGAAGGTGGGGAGCGCGGTCAGAAGCGTCGCCAGCAGCATCACGGCATGATCGGTGCGATGTCCCGCATAAGCTGCCGCCGTCAGCCCTGCGCCGAGGCCCAATCCTAGCGCCAGCAGGAAGGCGAGACCGCCCAGTGTGAGTGAAACGGGTAATCCTTGCGCCACCAGATCCGTGACAGTGAAATCGCGATAGACCAGCGACGGGCCGAAATCGCCCTGCGCGATGCGGCCGACATAGCGGACGATCTGGGTAGGAAGCGGATCGTTCAGGCCATAAGCCTGGACAAGCGCCGCGCGGGTTTCGGGATCGAGCGGACGCTCGCCATCAAACGGCCCGCCGGGGGCAAGGCGCATCAGCAGGAACGACAGGATCAGGATCGCCGCCAGCGTCGGCAGTGCAGTCGCCAGCCGCCGGAAGATCAAGGCGCGCACTAAACTCTCCCCTCCCACTTGCGGGAGGGGCCGGGGGTGGGCTCATCCTCTGAATTGGTCGGAACAGTCGCTGGCGAACCCACCCCTATCCCCTCCCGCAAGCGGGAGGGGGATATGGAGCGTTCGCCATCAGCAGCCTTATTTCGGCACGCTCGCCGAGGCGTCAGGGCTGGTGCTTTCCGGCGCTGACAGGATGTCGCGGGTGTTGCCGCCCTTGTCGACCACGGTGGTGTTGGGATCGCCAGCGGTCGAACGAATGCCCGCATCGGGCGCATTGCCCGCTCGGGTGGAAAGTGCTGACTCGCCGGCGCTGCGCGGGGCCTGACCGCCGAACATCGCCTGCAACGCGAGCGTGCTCGAATCGGCTTCCTGCGGGCGCGGCGCGCCGGGGCGGGGCGGAGTCAGCGCGAAATCGGGCGGGATCACGAGCGGAGCGCGGCGCTGCACCGCGAATTCATCGGGCGCGGCATGGCCCATGACGCCGCCCTTGCCGCCGCCGCATCCGGCCAGCGCCGTCAAACCGGCCAATCCCAGAACACCCATCGCCATCTTACGCATTCATTTTCTCCGTCGGGGCCTTCTTATCCCGGATGAGGAAGGCCCGCACAATCAAAAGCAGCACGCCGATGGTAATCGCCGCGTCCGCCACATTGAAGACCAAAAAGGGATGCCAGTCGCCGAAATGCAGGTCGAGGAAGTCGACCACATAGCCGAACCGCACCCGATCAAGGATATTGCCGATCGCTCCGCCCAGCACCATGCCGAGCGCGAGCACGTCCCCGCGGGCCTTTTCACGCCACATCCAGACGGTGACGGCGGTCGCGATCGCGCTGGTGAGGCCGACGAGCAGCCAGCGTTCGGCATTGCTCTCGACCGTAAGGAAACCCATCGAGACGCCATAATTTTCGACCCAGACGAGGTTGAAGATCGGCAGCAGCACGATCAGGCCCTTCGCTTGCAGGCCGACGACGTTGATGATGACCCACTTGCTGATCTGATCGGCGATCAGGATCAGCGCGGCGAGGAGGAAGCCGGCCTTGCGGTGATGGCGAGCCTTCATCTCCCTCTCCCGCTTGCGAGAGAGGGTCGGGGTGAGGGGCTGAGCGCAGCGAAGCTTCCAGCCTGGAAAAAGAAGACCCTCACCCAACCCTCTCCCGCAGGCGGGAGAGGGCTATAGGTCCTCTGCGTGTCAGCCATGCACCACCTCGTCGCAGCGGGCGCAGAGGCCGCCATCTTCCTTGACCTCGGGCAGGTGGCGCCAGCAGCGGCCGCATTTCTCATACTCGGTCTTCTGCACGTCGAACGCGATCGGATCGCCGTCGCGCAGTTCAAAGGCGCCGGGATCGCCATCTTCGATCTCGACCTTGGCGACGATGCCGATTTCCGAGAGGTTGATGCCCCGAAGCAAAGCCGCTTCGTCCCGGGCATAGCTATAGGCTGTCACATCGACGTCAAGGCTCGATCCGATCATCTTCTCGCGCCGCAGCGGCTCAATCTGGCCGGTCAGCAGCGTGCGGTAGCGGCGGATCAGTGACCACTTGCTCCCCAACGCATCATCGGTCCAGTCCGCATCGATCTCCGGCCATTCGAGCAGGTGGACGCTCCCGCCATCCGGATAGCGCGTGCCCCACACTTCCTCGGCGGTGAAGCAGAGGATCGGGGCGGCGTAGCGGATCAGGGCGTGGAACAGGATGTCGAGCACGGTGCGGTAGGCGCGGCGCTTCGTCGAGGTCGGCGCATCGCAGTAGAGGCAGTCCTTGCGGATATCGAACAGGAAGGCCGAGAGATCATTGTTGGCGAATTCGCTGAGCGCGCGGCTGTAGCGGTTGAATTCAAAGGCGGCGGTCGCGTCCTTCAGCTCGGTGTCCAGCTTCGCCAGCAGGTGGAGCGTGTAGCGTTCCAGCTCGGGCATCTCGGCTACGGGCAGACGCTCGGCCTCGGCGAAGCCGTCAAGCGCGCCGAGCAGATAGCGATAGGTGTTGCGCAGCTTGCGATAGGCGTCCGAGGTGCCTGACAGGACCTCGTTGCCGATGCGGACATCCTCGAAATAATCGGTGCTCGCGACCCATAGCCGCAGGATGTCCGCCCCGCTCGTCTCCATGATCTTCAGCGGATCGACGACATTGCCGATCGACTTGGACATCTTGCGGCCCTGCCCGTCCAGCGCGAAGCCGTGGGTCAGCACCGCCTCATAGGGCGCGCGGCCGCGGGTGCCGCAGCTTTCCAACAACGATGACTGGAACCAGCCGCGATGCTGGTCGGACCCCTCGATATAGAGGCTGGCGCGGGTACCCGGGAAGCGCTTCTCCGTTACGAAAGCGTGGGTCGATCCGCTGTCGAACCAGACGTCGAGAATGTCGCTTTGCGGCTCATAATCGGCGAGATCGTAATCGGGTCCGAGCAGCGCCTGATGATCGGCGGTGAACCAGGCGTCGGCCCCGCCCGCCTCGAACGCCGCGACGATGCGGGCGTTGACCGCGGGGTCGCGCAGATAATCGCCGGTCTTGCGATGGACATAGAGCGCGATCGGCACGCCCCAGGCGCGCTGGCGGCTGATCACCCAGTCCGGCCGACCTTCGATCATCGCGCTGATGCGATTGCGGGCTTTTTCGGGGACCCAGCGGGTGTCTTCGATCGCGGCAAGCGCGGTCTGGCGGAGTGTTTGGGTGTTGGACTTGGCTCCCTCTCCCGCTTGCGGGAGAGGGTTGGGGTGAGGGGCCGATCGGAGCTCGGCATCGTCGGTTGAAGAAGGAAGAAGACCCTCACCCAACCCTCTCCCGCTTGCGGGAGAGGGCTTTTGAGCCCTGATCTCAGCCCCGGTCGCGCATAGCGGAATATCCTCCGCTCTTTCGCGATCCATCGGGATGAACCATTGCGGGGTGCAGCGGAAGATCACCTTGGCCTTGGAGCGCCAGCTGTGTGGATAGCTGTGCTTGTAATCCGCGCTCGCGGCGACCAGCGCGCCGGCCTCGCGCAGATCCGTGCAGATCGGGCCGTCGGGGGCGTTGAACTTGGGGTTGATGACGCTGCCCTGTCCCGGCAGCCATTCCCAATCCTCGCGATAACGGCCGTCGTCGGTCACGGCGAACTGCGGGCCGATGCCATGTTCCTTGCAGAGCAGGAAGTCGTCCTCGCCATGATCGGGCGACATGTGGACGAGGCCGGTGCCCGCGTCGGTCGTGACGAAATCGCCGGGCAGAAAGGGGCGCGGCTTGGCGAAGAAGCCGCCAAGCTTGTGCATCGGATGGCGGGCGATGGTTCCGGCGAGTTCGGAGCCTTTGCCGCGCCACAATATACGTTCATCGATGAGTAGATCGGCAGAGCGGTTACGAAATTCTTCAAAGAGGGATTGCGCAATAATTAGGCTTAGATCCCTGTGGGACTCTCTGCCTGCACGAACCGCGAATAGAATGTACTCAAAATCCGGACCATAGGCCAAAGCCTGGTTGACCGGGATCGTCCAGGGCGTGGTCGTCCAGACCACCGCATGCGCGCCGACCAGTTCCTTGATCGGGCTTTCGACAATCTCGAACGCCACGTCGATCTGGGTCGAGACGATGTCCTCATATTCGACCTCGGCCTCGGCGAGCGCGGTCTTTTCCACGGGGGACCACATCACCGGCTTGGCGCCGCGGTAGAGCTGGCCGGACATGGCGAACTTCAGAAGCTCGCCGACGATCACCGCCTCGGCATCGAACTTCATCGTGAGATAGGGGTCGTCCCAGTCGCCCATTATGCCGAGGCGCTCGAACTGCGCGCGCTGGATATCGACCCACTTCGCCGCATAGGCGCGGCATTCGGCGCGGAATTCCCGTGGGGGAACCTCGTCCTTGTTCAGCTTCTTCTTGCGATATTCCTCCTCGATCTTCCATTCGATCGGGAGGCCATGGCAATCCCAGCCGGGCACATAGGGCGCGTCCTTGCCCATCAGCGACTGGCTGCGGACGATGATGTCCTTCAGCACCTTGTTCATCGCATGGCCCATATGGATGTCGCCATTGGCGTAGGGCGGGCCATCGTGGAGGATGAACTTCTCACGACCGTCGCGCGCGGCGCGGAGTTTGCCGTAAAGGTCTTCGGCTGCCCATCTGGCAAGGATCGCGGGCTCCTTCTGCGCGAGACCGGCCTTCATCGGGAAGTCGGTCTTGGGCAGGAAGACGGTGTTGCGCCAGTCTTGCTGGGTTGTGTCGGGTTGGTCGGCCATGGTGGGCGGCTTCTAGCGCATTACGTCATTTGAGCAACATATCGTCATGCCGGACTTGATCCGGCATCCCGCTTCTTCTTGGACCACACTGAAAGGCAGCGGGACCCCGGATCAAGTCCGGGGTGACGGGAGGTCAGGGATGAGGGCAAGCACGCGCTTCGCTTCGGCGCAATCGGCATCGATCTGAGCGATGAGGGCTTCGAGCGTGTCATATTTCGCTTCGGGGCGGATGAAGTGGATCAGGTCGACCTCGATGGTCTCGCCGTAAAGATCGCCCGAGAAATCGAAGAAATGCGGCTCGAACAGCTCCTTGGGCGGATCGAACGTCGGGCGGATGCCGAGGTTCGCCGCGCCGCCGACAACGCTGCCGTCGGGCATGTGGCCACGCACCGCGTAGATGCCGAAGGCGGGCCGGAGGTAGCGGTCGAACGGGATGTTGGCTGTCGGAAATCCAATTGATCGGCCCAGCTTGTCGCCATGCTGCACCTCGCCCTCGATCGCGAACGGCCGGGTGAGAAGGCGGGTGGCGGTCTCGCAATCGCCGTTCTGAAGCGCTTCGCGGATGCGGCTGGAGGAAATCGGGCCTTCATCATCCGAGACCGGCCCCACCGATTCCGCGCGCAGGCCAAGCGCGGGGCCGATCTGCTGGAGCAGGTCGACGCTGCCCGCGCGGCCCTTGCCGTAAGTAAAATCCTCGCCCGTCACGATGACCGCCGCGCCGATGCGGCCGATCAACCAGTCCGTGACGAAATCGGCGGCGCTCACTTCCGCCATCTCACGGTTGAAGTGGAACACCAGCATCGCATCGGCGCCCGCCGCCGCGAACAGGCGGGCACGCTGATCCAGCGTCGTCAGTCGGAAAAAGGGCGCGTCGGGTCTGAAGACGCGCGAAGGATGCGGCGAGAAGGTGGCGACGATCAGCGGGCGACCTTCCGCGCGCGCGATCTCCCGCGCCCGCGCCACCACCGCCTGATGCCCCCGGTGGAATCCATCGAAATTGCCCAGTGCGACCACCGCGTTCCGCCAGCGCGGTGGAACCGGTACGTCGCTCGTCAACCGCTCCATGCGCGGGGCTATAGGGGTGGCGCGCGGTTAAGCCAATCCGATGAGTGAAATCTGCCGCCCATAATCCGGTTCGCCGCGATGGGTGGCGCGGCGGAAGCTGTAGAAGCGGCGCTCGTCGGCATAGGTGTCGAGGCCGAGGCAAGCGATCCGCGCGATCCCGGCGGCGGCAAGACGCGCGGCAACATAGGCCTCCAGATCGAACTGGTGGCGATCCGGGCGGACGCCAGAGGAGAAGAAGCGCTCATTTTCGGGATCAGTTT